>NZ_DASVUM010000155.1:0-20824 GCF_036387035.1 Pseudomonas sp.
CGTCATCTTCGGTTCATGGAACTGCCACAGGCTGCCCCTAATGTCACTCGCACCGAACGCGGCCATGGACGGTCGTGCGGCTGATCATTCATCCCCGGCAGGACGCTGGAACCACAACACCAGAGAAGCCCATGACCGCAGCCATCCTTGTCGACCGCTTGAACAAGACCTTCGCCAGAAAGACCGCTTTGGTTGACCTTGCTTTGTCTATACAACACGGGGAAATGGTTGCGCTGATTGGCGCTTCCGGTTCCGGCAAATCCACCTTGTTGCGCCATCTTGCCGGGCTGGCCTGCTGTGATCGCAGCAACGGCGGCAGCGTTCAGGTGCTGGGGCGTGAAGTTCAGGCCTCGGGCCGGCTCAACGGCAAGGTGCGCCGCTTGCGTGCCGACATCGGCTACATCTTTCAGCAATTCAACCTGGTCAATCGCCTCAGCGTGCTCGACAACGTGCTGCTCGGTTGCCTGGGCAGGATGCCGCGCTGGCGTGGCAGCCTGGGCCTGTTCAACGCCGAGGAAAAGGCCCGTGCCATGGCCAATCTCGACCGCGTGGGCCTGGCCGATCTGGCGCCGCAGCGTGCCTCGACCCTGTCCGGCGGCCAGCAGCAACGCGTGGCCATTGCCCGCGCCCTGACCCAGCAGGCCGAAGTCATCCTCGCCGATGAACCGATCGCCTCGCTGGACCCCGAGTCGGCGCGCAAGGTCATGGAAATCCTCGCCGACATCAATCGCCGGGACGGCAAAACCGTCGTGGTCACCCTGCATCAGGTGGATTACGCCGTGCGCTATTGCCCGCGCGCGGTGGCCCTCAAAGCCGGGCGCATTCACTTCGACGGCAACGGCGCCGAACTCAACAGCCAATTCCTCAATGACCTCTACGGTGCCGACGCTGCCACCAGTCTGATGTTCGACGGCACGGCGCGGGACAGCGAACGACCGTCGCGACTGATGATCGCCCGCGCCTGACTCAGGTGCAGCACCGATAACCGAAAACAGTTAACCCCACCCCCAAAACCAGCTCCGGGAGTTCCCCATGTTGAACCGTATCGGGCGCCTGTTCGCGTCTGCCGCTGTTGTTGCCGGTTGCCTCACGGGCACTGCGCAGGCAGACGACAGCACCATCAACTTCGGCATCATGTCCACCGAGTCATCGCAGAACCTGAAAAGCGTCTGGCAGCCGTTCCTCGACGACATGTCGAAAAAGACCGGCCTCAAGGTCAACGCCACCTTCGCCTCTGACTACGCCGGCCTGATCCAGGGCATGCGCTTCAACAAAGTCGACGTGGCCTGGCTGGGCAACAAGGCCGCGATGGAGGCAGTGGACCGCTCCGGCGGCGAGATCTTCGCCCAGACCGCTGCCGCCAACGGCGCGCCCGGTTACTGGAGCGTGATCATTGCGCGCAAGGACAGCCCGATCAATTCGGTGGAGGACATGCTCAAGCATGCCAAGGAACTGACCTTCGGCAACGGCGACCCGAACTCCACTTCCGGCTATCTGGTGCCGGGCTACTACGTCTTCGCCCAGAACCACGTGGACGCGGCCACGGCGTTCAAGCGCACGCTCAATTCCAGCCATGAGGTCAACGCCCTCAGCGTCGCCAAAGGGCAGTTGGACGTCGCGACCTTCAACACCGAAAGCTGGGACCGTCTGGAAGTCACTCAACCGGACAAGGCAGCGATGCTCAAGGTGATCTGGAAGTCGCCGCTGATTCCGGCTGACCCGATGGTCTGGCGCAAGGGTCTGTCGGATGCCGAGAAAAAGAAGATCCGTGATTTCTTCGCCAACTACGGCGACACCGACGAAGAAAAGGCCGTGCTGAAGAACATGCAAATGAGCAAGTTCCTCAAGTCCTCCGATGACCAGCTGCTGACCATCCGCCAGCTCGAGCTGTTCAAGCAGAAGACCGAAACCACCGCCAGCACCACCCTCAGCGCCGACGAAAAGGCGACCCGCCTGAAAGACATCGACGCCGGGCTGACCAAGCTGCAGGACCGTATTTCCGAGCTGGAAAAACAAGGCACCGCCAAGGCGGGTTGATGCACGCGGCGCGCTGTTCCCGTGTGGGTTAAGCCCCGTGTGGGTAAACCCGTGCGGGCACAGCGCGCCAGTCATGATGATTCACCCGTTCGCAACCGGACTGTTTATGACCCCTCACGCTGCTTACATCGAAGCCGCCGGCACGCGCAGCTGGCCGCACTACCTGGGCTGGGGCCTGTTCCTGGCGATGATGGCCTGGGCCTGGCACGGCGCTGAAATGAACCCGCTGGCGCTGTACCGCGACGCTGGCAACATGGCGACCTTCGCCGCCGACTTCTTCCCGCCCGACTTCCACGAATGGCGGGCCTACCTGAAAGAAATGCTCGTCACGGTGCAGATCGCCCTGTGGGGGACGCTGCTGGCGATCATCTGCTCGGTGCCGCTGGGCATTCTGTGCGCGGACAACATCACCCCGTGGTGGATTCATCAACCGCTGCGGCGGGTCATGGATGCCTTTCGCTCCATCAACGAAATGGTCTTCGCCATGCTCTTTGTGGTGGCGGTCGGTCTGGGCCCGTTTGCCGGTGTCCTCGCGTTGTGGATCAGCACGACCGGCGTGCTCGCCAAGCTGTTTGCCGAAGCGGTGGAAGCCATCGATCCCGGTCCGGTTGAGGGTGTACGCGCCACCGGCGCCAGTGCATTGCAGGAAGTGATCTTCGGGGTGATTCCGCAGGTCATGCCGCTGTGGATTTCCTACGCCCTGTACCGCTTCGAATCCAACGTTCGCTCGGCAACGGTGGTGGGGATGGTCGGTGCCGGCGGGATCGGCGTGATCCTCTGGGAAAACATCCGCGCGTTCCAGTTCACCCAGACCTGCTCGGTGTTGCTGGTGATCATCCTGGTGGTGAGCGTCATCGACATTTTCTCCCAGCGCCTGCGCAAGCAGTTCATCTAACGACGACAGGAGAGGGTGCGAACCCTTTTTTCAGCCATGCAGTTGTCTAGACAAACCGAACCGATGAATCGCGAGTTCATGCATCGTGAGCAGTTGCAGCGGGAGCCCGTGCATCGTGAACCCAGATACCGCGAGCTGGCGCAGACCCTGCGCAATGAACTCAGCCGCTACACCGCAGGCGACTACCTGCCGGCGGAGATCCAGCTGGCCGCGCGCTTCGAGGTCAACCGGCACACCGTCCGCCGGGCCATCGACGAACTGGTGCGCGAAGGCAGTTTGCTGCGCCGTCAGGGCAAGGGCACCCAAGTGCTGGGGCGTCCGTTGGTGTACCCGGTCGCTGCCGGCAGTGCCTACAGTGAATCCCTCGCGGCTTTGGGCCATGGCGTCGAAGCGGTGCTGCTGCAACGCCGGCACTGCATGGCGACCGCGCAGGAGGCCGAGCATCTGGGCCTTGAACCCCAGGCGCCGCTGATCGAACTGCAGACCTTGCGCCGCCTCGACGGCCAGCCCGTCTGCCTGATCCGCCATCGCTACTGCGCCACCCGCGCGGCGTTGATTGCCGACTACGCCAGCGGTTCGGTGCGCCAGTTTCTTGCCGAGCGCCAGCTGCCGTTGACCCGCACCTTCAGCCTGATCGGCGCGCGTCTGCCCAGTCGCGAAGAAGCCAGCGTGCTGCTGATGCCGCGTCATCTGCCGGCCCTGACGGTGCTCACCCTTTCCCACGATGCGCACGGAAACCCGGTGGAGGTTGCCCATTCCACCAGCCGTTCCGATCGCTTCCAGTATCAGATCGTCACCTGACGGAGATGCCCTCGATGACTGCCACACCTGTTTCTTCCACCGCCGCGGACGCTTCAGCGGGCGGGGCGTGCGCCCGCCAGCACTGGATGGGCGTGCTCGCGCGCAGCCACCGCGCCGAACTGCTGGCCCACGAAGCCGCCCTGCGTGATGCCGATTACCAACTGATCCGCGCGCCGGAAATCGGCATGACCCTGGTGCGCGGGCGCATGGGCGGCAGCGGGGCGCCGTTCAACGTCGGCGAGATGACCGTGACCCGCTGCGTGGTGCGCCTGGCCGATGGTCGCACCGGCTTCAGCTACGTGGCCGGTCGCGACAAAACCCATGCCGAACTCGCCGCCCTGGCCGACGCACATTTGCAGGGCGCCCGTCAGTCGCACTGGATCATTGACCTGATCGACCCGCTGGCCCGTGCGCAAGACCTGCGCCGGGCCCGACAACAAGCCGAAACCGCTGCGACCAAAGTGGATTTCTTCACCCTGGTCAGAGGAGAAAACGCATGAGCACACGTCTCGCCACCGCCACCTTGCCCGCTTCGCTGTTGCAGCCGGCGTTTACCGATCCGGTGCTGGATGCCCAGCGCAGCTTTCGCGCCGCCCTCAAGGCGCTGGCCGGCCCCGGAGTCGCGCAAAGCCTGCCCGCCACGCAGACACCGCCGCACCTGGAAGGCCTCGCCGCTGCCAGCCACGCCCTGTGCCTGGCATTGCTGGACATCGACACGCCGCTGTGGCTCGCGCCCGTCTTCGACACCCGGGCCATCCGCGCCAACCTGACGTTCCATTGTGGCTGCCCGATCGTCAGCGACCGGGAAAACGCGCGCTTTGCGCTGCTCGACGACAGCCAGCTGCACGACCTCAGCGGTTTTGACCTGGGCAACGACCGCTACCCCGACCAGTCCTGCACGTTGCTGGTCCAGCTCCCGAGCCTGCAAGGCGGCAATCAACTGGCCTGGCACGGGCCCGGCATCGAAACGAAAAACCACGTCAGCCTGCCGTTGCAAGAGGCGTTCTGGCAGGAGCGCGAAGCGCGCACTGACTTCCCTCGCGGGATCGACGTGTTCTTTGTCGCGGGCAACGAAATGCTCGGCCTGCCACGCAGCACCCAAGTGCTCTTCAAGCCCCAGCTGTCCAAAGGAGCCGCCTGATGTACGTTGCCGTTAAGGGTGGCGAACAGGCCATCGACAATGCCCACAAACTGCTGGCCAAACAACGCCGCGGCGACCCCTGCGTCGCGGAGCTTGGCGTGGAACAGATCCGTCAGCAATTGCCCCTGGCCGTTGCCCGGGTGATGAGCGAAGGCTCGCTGTACGACGCCGAACTGGCGGCGCTGGCGATCAAGCAGTCGGCCGGTGACCTGGTCGAAGCGATCTTCCTGCTGCGCGCCTACCGCACCACCCTGACGCGCTTCAACGCCAGCCTGCCCATCGACACCTCGGCCATGCAGCTGAGCCGTCGACTGTCGGCCACGTTCAAGGACGTCCCCGGCGGGCAGTTATTGGGCCCGACCTTCGATTACACCCACCGTTTGCTCGACTTCACCCTGCTGGCCGAAGGCGAGTTTCCCGGCCCCGACACGCAACCCGACGCCGCCGTCCAGGCCTGCCCGCGCGTGCTGGCGCTGTTGGCGAAGGAAGGCTTGATCAAGGACGAGCAGGACACCGGCGCGCCGGTCGCCGACATGACCCGCGAGCCGCTGGAATACCCGGCCACTCGCGCCGAGCGCCTGCAGGCCCTGGCCCGTGGCGATGAAGGCTTTTTGTTGGCGCTGGGGTATTCGACCCAGCGCGGCTATGGCCGCAACCATCCGTTTGCCGGCGAGATCCGGGTCGGTGAAGTGGAGGTGTGGATCGAGCCGGACGAACTGGGTTTCCCGATTTCCATTGGCACCATCGAGGTGACCGAGTGCGAGATGGTCAACCAGTTCGTCGGCTCTGCCAGCGAGCTGCCGCAGTTCACCCGGGGCTACGGCCTGGCATTCGGACACGCTGAACGCAAAGCCATGGGCATGGCCCTGGTGGACCGCTCCCTGCGCGCCGGTGAGTACAGCGAGGAGATCGTCTCGCCGGCGCAGCAGGAGGAATTTGTCCTGGCGCACTGCGACAACGTCGAGGCGGCAGGTTTCGTTTCGCACCTCAAGTTGCCCCATTACGTCGACTTTCAAGCCGAGCTGGAGCTGATCCGCACACTGCGCAAGCCCTCTCAGGAGCAGGCCCGATGAACGCCGCTACACAGCCGCAGCCGCAACCACCGTCGCCCATGCCGCAGACACCGCGTGATGAGGCCTACAACTTCGCTTACCTGGACGAGCAGACCAAACGCATGATCCGTCGCGGCCTGCTCAAGGCCGTGGCGATTCCCGGTTATCAAGTCCCGTTCGGTGGCCGTGAAATGCCGTTGCCCTATGGCTGGGGCACCGGCGGCATGCAGTTGACCGCCGCGATTTTGGGCGCCGACGACGTGCTCAAAGTGATCGACCAGGGCGCCGACGACACCACCAACGCGGTGTCGATCCGTCGCTTCTTTGCCCGCACCGCCGGCGTCGAGACCACCGAGCGCACCCCCGACGCGACCATCATCCAGACCCGTCACCGCATCCCGGAAACACCGCTGCACGCCGATCAGATCATGGTGTACCAAGTGCCGATTCCCGAGCCGCTGCGCTTTATCGAGCCGTCGGAAACCGAGACCCGCACCATGCACGCGCTGAATGATTACGGCGTCATGCACGTCAAGCTCTACGAGGACATCGCCACCTTCGGCCACATCGCCACGGCCTACGCCTACCCGGTCACGGTGGACGGGCGCTACGTCATGGACCCGTCGCCGATCCCGAAATTCGACAACCCCAAGCTGGACATGAGCCCGGCGTTGATGCTGTTTGGCGCCGGCCGTGAAAAGCGTCTGTACGCGGTGCCGCCGTTCACTCGCGTCACCAGCCTGGACTTTGAAGATCATCCCTTCGAAGTGCAGAAGTGGGCGCACGACTGCGCCATCTGCGGCAGCCACGATTCGTTTCTCGACGAACTGATCCTCGACGACCAGGGCACCCAGAGTTTCGTCTGCTCGGACACCGATTACTGCGCGCAACGGGTCAGTCAGGGGAGGGCCGCCCAATGAATGCCGCTCAACGGATCGACCGTGACGCGGTCAGCGACCGCACCCGGCCGCTGCTCAAAGTGCGTGGGCTGACCAAGTTGTACGGCCCGGAGAAGGGCTGTCAGGACGTCAATTTCGAACTGTACCCAGGCGAGGTGCTGGGCATCGTCGGCGAATCCGGCTCGGGCAAATCGACCCTGCTGTCGTTGCTCAGTGGCCGTTGCCCGCCAGACAGCGGCGTCATCGATTACCGCCGTGCCGACACCCACACACGCGCCGGCGACTGGCTGGACTTGTACAGCGCCAGCGAGGCCGAGCGCCGCACCTTGCTGCGCACCGAGTGGGGCTTCGTCGAGCAGAACCCCCGCGACGGCCTGCGCATGGCCGTGTCGGCTGGCGCCAACATCGGCGAGCGGCTGATGGCCCAGGGCGTGCGCAATTACGAGGCGCTGCGCGCGGCGGGGCTGGATTGGCTCAATCAGGTGGAGATCGACCCGGCGCGCATCGACGACTTGCCGCGAACCTTTTCCGGCGGCATGCAGCAGCGCCTGCAAATCGCCCGAAATCTGGTGTCCGGCCCGCGGCTGGTGTTCATGGATGAGCCCACCGGCGGCCTTGATGTGTCGGTGCAGGCGCGCTTGCTCGACCTGATGCGCGGGCTGGTGCGTGAGCTGGACCTGGCGGTGGTGATCGTCACCCATGACCTGACCGTGGCCCGCCTGCTGGCCGACCGGTTGATGGTCATGCGCCGTTCCCACGTCGTCGAAACCGGCCTCACCGATCAGATCCTCGACGACCCGCAACATCCGTATTCGCAGCTGCTGGTGTCTTCGGTGCTGCAGTCATGAGCCGACTTTCGGGATGCCTTCAATGAACACGCTGATCGAGGTCCGTGACCTCTCGAAAACCTTCACCCTGCATCAGCAGAACGGCGTGGTGCTCAACGTGCTGCGCGGCCTGAATTTCTCCGTCAGTGGCGGCGAATGCCTGGTGCTTCACGGTCATTCCGGCGCGGGTAAAAGCACTTTGCTGCGCACCTTGTACGGCAACTACCTGCCGGCCGGCGGCAGCATTCGCGTGCAGCATCGGGGCGAGTGGCTGGAACTGGTCGACGCTGCGCCCCGGCAGGTGTTGCAAGTGCGTCAGCAGACCCTCGGCTATGTCAGCCAGTTTTTGCGCGTGATCCCCCGCGTCGCCACCCTGGATGTGGTCATGGAACCGGCACTCGCCCGGGGCGGGTCCCGCGAAGAGGCCCAGGCCCGCGCCGAGCAGTTGCTCAGTCGCCTGAACATTGCCCAGCGCCTGTGGCAACTGGCGCCCGGCACCTTTTCCGGCGGCGAACAGCAACGCGTCAACATCGCCCGCGGCTTCATGGTCCCGTGGCCGGTAATGCTGCTGGACGAGCCGACGGCTTCGCTGGACGACGGCAATCGCCAGGTGGTCCTCGAACTGGTCAATGAAGCAAAACGCGCGGGCGCTGCGGTGATTGGCATCTTCCATGACCGACTGGCCCGGGAAGCCGTAGGCGACCGCCGTCTGGACATGACCCCGCCAGAGGATTCTGCGCACCGCTCGACGGCGTCGAGCCAGAAGGAGGCCGAACAATGCTGAACGAACAGATCCTGACCAACGCCAAAATCGTCACCGCCGATCACGTATTCACAGGCACCGTGGTGCTGCGTGACGGTCTGATCAGCGCCGTCGACGAGGGCGTCAGCCAACTGGCCCGGGCCCAGAACCTCGGCGGTGATTACCTGCTGCCGGGGCTGGTCGAACTGCACACCGACAATCTGGAAAAACACCTGAGCCCGCGGCCCGGCGTCGACTGGCCGTCGGCGTCGGCGGTGATGAGTCATGACGCGCAGATCATCGCGGCGGGCATCACCACCGTGTTCGACGCGCTGTCCATTGGCGACGTCAATCCCAAGGGCAAGCGCATGCAGCAACTGCCAGGGATGGTCGACGCGATCGCCAGGGCCAACGCCGCCGACATGACCCGCGCCGAACACCGTCTGCACCTGCGCTGCGAAGTCTGCCACCCGGACACCCTCAGCGTGTTTCGCGACCTGGTCGAGCAACCCCTGGTGCAGCTGGTGTCGGTGATGGACCATTCGCCGGGTCAGCGCCAGTTCGCCCTCGAATCCAAGTACCGTGAGTACTACATGGGCAAGTACCACCTGAGCAGCGAGCAGATGGACGCATTCATCGTCGAGCAGGTCGCCAATTCCAAGACCTACAGCGACCGCTATCGTCGGGCCATCGTCGACATCTGCCTGGCGCGCGGGCTGTCGGTCGCCAGCCACGACGACGCGACCCTGGCTCACGTGGAGGAGTCGGCGGCCTATGGCATGAGCATCGCCGAGTTCCCGACCACCCTTGAAGCCGCGCAAGGCTGTCGGCGTCTGGGCATGAGCGTTTTGATGGGCGCGCCGAACATCGTTCGCGGTGGCTCGCACTCGGGCAACATTGCGGCGGCGACATTGGCCGAAGAAGGGCTACTGGATATTCTCTCCAGCGATTACTATCCGGCCAGCCTGTTGCAGGCGGCGTTCACCCTGGGCGCACAGCTGGATGCAGCGGATGAGTCAACGGGCACCGGACTGGCGCGCGCCGTCACCACGGTGAGCCTGGCGCCGGCGCGTTCGGCCGGCTTGCACGACCGCGGCGAGATACGTGTCGGCCTGCGCGCCGACCTGATCCACGCCCGGGCCGTGGGTACGCTGCCCATCATTCAACAAGTCTGGCGACAAGCGAAGAGGGTGTTTTGATGGCAGGCAGGTTGATCTATCTCATCGGGCCGTCGGGTTCGGGCAAGGACAGCCTGCTGGAAGCGGCCCGTGCGCCGTTGGCGGAGCTGGGCTGCCGGATCGTGCGGCGGGTCATCACCCGCTCGGCGGAAGCCAGGGGCGAAGCGGCGCAGGCCGTCAGTGTCGAAGGCTTCGAGGCGCTGCAGGGCCAGGGCGCATTCGCCTTGAGCTGGTCCGCCAATGGCCTGCATTACGGCATCCCGAACGAGATCGATCAATGGCTGGCCGAGGGTCACGACGTGCTGGTCAACGGCTCGCGCGGGCATCTCCCTCAGGCGCGCGCGCGATACCCCGAGCTGTTGCCGGTGCTGTTGACGGTGGATCAGGCGGTATTGCGCGAGCGTTTGCTGAGCCGGGCGCGAGAGTCGGCCGAGGACATCGAAACGCGGCTGGCGCGCAACGCGCAATTCGCCGGTGACCTGCTGGCCCATGACCCGGCGCTGATCGTGCTGGACAACTCCGGCGCGCTGGAACAGACGGTCGCCCGTTTGTTGCAGCGCCTGGCGCGAGCCCCCGCATGCGCCTGACCCTCTTGGGCACGGGGGATGCGCGGCGGGTGCCGGTTTACGGCTGTGAATGCGCGGCGTGTCAGGCGGCCCATGCCGACGAACGCCTGCGCCGTCAGCCGTGCTGCGCACTGGTTGAGCTGGGCGCGCAACGCTGGTTGATCGACAGCGGCCTGCCGGACCTCACCGAACGCTTCCCGCCGCGCAGCCTCAGCGGCATTCTCCAGACCCACTACCACGCCGACCACGCCCAGGGCCTGCTGCACCTGCGCTGGGGGCAGGGGCTGGTGATTCCGGTACACGGCCCGGTGGACCCGGAAGGGCTGTCGGACCTGTATAAACATCCCGGGATTCTCGACTTCAGCCAGCCGTTTACGCCGTTCGAAAGCCGCGTGCTCGGCGAGTTGCAAGTGACTGGGCTGCCGCTGCTGCATTCAAAGCCGACGTTGGGTTACTTGCTGGAAGGCGGCGGCCGCCGAATCGCGTACCTCACGGACACCGTTGGCCTGCCCCGCGACACCCAGGCGTTTCTGCAACGGCAGACGCTGGACGTGCTGGTTCTGGATTGCTCCATGCCGCCGCAACCGCAAACACCGCGCAACCACAACGACCTGAACCTGGCGCTGAAAATCATTAGCGAACTCACGCCCGGCAGGGCCGTGCTGACCCATGTCGGGCACACCCTGGATGCGTGGCTGAGGGAGCATGGCGCTGAACTGCCCGATGAGGTGATTGTGGGGCGGGACGGGATGCAGGTCTGAGCCCGGCGGGTAGTCCGCGGCAACGCCGTGCATGACCGACTGTCGCCCTTGCCCGTCAACCATCGTTCCGGCTTCAACTTTTTCCTGCCATGGCCGTTGCAAATGTACGCCTGCATTTCTTCGGAGTTCGACCATGTCTTTGATTCCCCGCCGTATCGCTGGACGCATGACCCTGGGGATCCTGACATTGCTGATCCTCACGGCCGTGGCGATTTACGCCGTCATGACCCTGGGAGGTAAACCGCAACTGGTGGCGGCCGGCACCGAGTCGGCGGAGCAGTCAGCCAGCGCCATTACCCGCCAGTTGGCCCTGCCGTTGAGCCGTATCGAAGGGACGGCAGCGGCGATGGCGTTGCTGGCCGAAACGCTGCCCCACGAAGAAGCCCTGTACCTGAGCAATATCCCCGGTCTGATCGACAGCCAGGGGGATTCGGCCATTGCGGGAGGCGGGCTGTGGCCCGAACCCGACGCGTTCACCAAGGGCACCGAGCGTCGCAGCTTTTTCTGGGCGCGCAATGCCAGCAACCAGCTGGATTTCTCGGACGAATACAACCAGGCCAAGACACCGCCCTATCAGGCTGAGTCCTGGTACACCGGGGCCAAATCCGCAGCGGCAGGACGTTGCGTCTGGTCCGATGCCTATCAGGACCCGGTCAGTGGCGTGGCCATGACCACTTGCAGCGTGCCCTATCGGGCGCAAGGCGTGTTCGCCGGCGTCGCGACCATCGACCTGAAGCTCGACGGCCTCGCCGCGTTCCTCAAAGAGAAAGGCGGCATCACCGACGGCTATGCATTCGCCGTGGACCCTTCGGGCAACCTGCTGTATTTCCCCGACGCGAAGGGCAGCAAGGGCCTGCTGACCGTTACCGGTCTGAGCCAGGAGCAGCCGTGGTTCAAACCAGTCGCCGAGCAGCTCGCAAGCACGGCCTCGACACTCTCGACCTTGAGGCTGGACCACGATGGCCGCCTCGGCGGTCCGGCCTACGTCACGCTCGCGACCATGGCGGGCACCGGCTGGCGCATCGGTCTGGTGACCCCGGAAGCCCGGGTCGTGCATCTTGCCAACCGGCTGACCGCGCAGATTCTGCTGTTCCTGCTGCCGCTTCTGGGCGTACTGCTGGGCCTTGCCTGGCTGGCGGGCAAACGGCTGCTGACGCAGCTGGAAGAAACCACCGCGCAAATCGAAAGCCTGGGGCAGGGCGGCCATACCGATACGCAGCTGGCCATTTTGCGTGCTGACGAGCTCGGTGCATTGCGGGCGTCGGTCAACCATTACGCCGGATCGCTGCGTGACATGCTGCACCGGATCGCCGAGGAATCGGTGTCCCTGGAACGTCAGGCCAACGATCTGGCGCAGCTGTCCCATGGCCTCGCCGAGCGCGCCGAATCCCAGCGCCAGGACAACACCTTGTTGGCGACGGCCATCACCGAAATGTCCGCCAGTGCCAACGAAGTCGCGCACAACACCACCGATTGTTCCGACACCGCCCGGCGCTCCCTGGGCGATGCCCAGAAAAGCCAGGATCAGGTCAACAGCAACAGTCAGTTCATCGAAGCCCTGGCGACGGATATTTCCGGCGCTGCGGGCGCCATGACCCAGCTGGGCGATGACATCGAGCGGGTGGGCAGCGTGCTGGAAGTGATCAAATCGATTTCCCAACAGACCAACCTGCTGGCGCTGAATGCCGCCATCGAAGCGGCGCGTGCCGGTGAGCAGGGGCGCGGCTTTGCGGTCGTGGCCGATGAGGTGCGCACCCTTGCTGGCAGGACCCAGTCCTCGGCCAGCGAGATTCAGGAGATGATCACCCAGCTTCGCCAAGCCTCCAGTGCAGCGGTTTCGACCATGCAGAACGGCGCCGAGCGTACCCGCGAGTCCGTGCAACAGGCCGTCGATGTCGCCGCCACGCTGGGCACCACCGTCTATAGCTTCGATGACATCGTGCAGCGCGCGCACCAGATCGCCGTGGCGGCGCAGGAGCAAAGCCATGTGACGCACGAAATCAACGAGCTGGCGGTGCGCATCCATGCGTCCAGCGAACAGGGCGCACGGGATGCCAGCACCCTGCGCGAACTGGGTAAAGGCATGCAGTCGATCTCCGGGCGTCTGGGCGCACTGAGCCGCGGTGGCAAGCGAGCCTGAGGCACCTCCTGCACAACATGACGGACCCGGCGGCCAGCGCTGCGCAAGCGATGGCCGCCCGGAATCTCATGCCGCGACATCACCGATGGCCATACCGGCCTCTTCCCGGCTGAAGCCGGTCCCACTCACAGCGACGCGTGCATTCTGCGAGATGGATGGTGGCCGCACCGGCGTCTTCCCGGCTAAAGCCGGTCCTACTCACAGCGACGCGTGCATTCTGCGGAATGGATGGTGGCCACACCGGCCTCTTCCCGGCTAAATCCGGTCCCACTCACAGCGACGCGTGCATTCTGCGGAATGGACGGTGACCACCCCGGCGTCTTCCCGGCTGAAGCCGGTCCTACTAACAGCGACGCGTGCATTCTGCGGAATGGATGGTGGCCACACCGACGTCTTCCCGGCTGAAGCCGGTCCCACTCACAGCGATGCGTGCATTCTGCGGAATGAATGGTGGCCACACCGACGTCTTCCCGGCTAAAGCCGGTCCCACTCACAGCGACGCGTGCGTTCTGCGAGATGGATGGTGGCCACACCGGCGTCTTCCCGGCTGAAGCCGGTCCCACTCACAGCGACGCGTGCATTCTGCGGAATGGATGGTGGCCACACCGGCGTCTTCCCGGCTGAAGCCGGTCCCACTCACAGCGACGCGTGCCTTCTGCGGAATGGACGGTGACCACACCGGCCTCTTCCCGGCTGAAGCCGGTCCCACTCACAGCGACGCGTGCATTCTGCGGAATGGATGGTGGCCACACCGGCCTATTCCCGGCTAAAGCCGGTCCTACTAAGCGCTTTTGATCTTCTTACGCAAAAAGTCCAGACACCACAGAACGCGACTTGGGTGCAGGCTGAACGCAGGTCTCGCGCAGTGGGCTGAGCCGCATGGATGCGGCGAGAGCGCCGTCAGGACATGGATGTCCGTTCGGCGCGGGCCCACGGAGCGAGACCGGAGTGAGGGTATTCCGACGAAGGAGGAACCCAACCAGGAGCACAAGCCCTTGGTTACTTGGGGCTTTATCAAGTAACTCGCCGAAGGCGAAACCCGAGGCCGTTAGGCCGACGCCCTTGATCCTGATCCTGATCCTGATCCTGATCGCTGATCGCTGATCGCTGATCGCTGATCGCTGATCAAGCGAAGCGCAAACCAGCACATATCGACAATGCACATTCGCCATCCGCGGCTACGCTGAACGTTCCCAGCACTTTTCCCGAGGATTGCGTCGCATGTCTATCTTGACCCTGAAAGACGGTACCGAGTTTTTCTACAAAGACTGGGGCACCGGTCAGCCGATCGTCTTCTCCCATGGCTGGCCGCTCGACGGTGATGCATGGGACGCGCAGATGCTCTTCCTCGGCCAGCACGGCTATCGCGTGATCGCCCATGACCGTCGTGGCCACGGCCGTTCCGGTCAGACGTGGGAAGGCAACGACATGGACACCTACGCCGACGACCTGGCGCAGCTGTTCGAAGCACTGGACCTGAAAGACGTCATCATGATCGGCCACTCCACCGGCGGCGGTGAAGTGGCGCGTTACATCGGTCGCCATGGCACTGCCCGTGTCGCCAAGGCCGTCCTGATTGGTGCGGTGCCGCCACTCATGCTGAAAACCGAGGCCAACCCCGAAGGCTTGCCGATCGACGTGTTCGACGGCATCCGCGCCGGTTTTACGGCCGACCGCTCGCAGTTCTTCAAAGACCTCGCCGTGCCGTTCTTTGGCTTTAACCGTGACGGCGTGAAGACGTCCCAGGGCGCCATCGATTCGTTCTGGTCCATCGGCATGCTCGGCAGCATCAAGGGCGAGTTCGACTGCATCAAGGCGTTCTCGGAAACCGATTTCACCGAAGACCTGAAAAAGATCGACGTCCCGACCCTGATCCTGCACGGCGATGACGACCAGATCGTCCCGATTGCCGCCTCCGGCTACAAGAGCCACGAGCTGGTAAAAGGCTCGACGCTGAAAGTGGTCGAAGGCGGCGCGCACGGCATGTGCAACGTGCAACCGGCCGAGATCAACGAGATCCTGCTTGGCTTTATCAAGGGCTGACAGGCCTGAAAACACAAACGTCCGGCCGCTCGCCGGGCGCTTGTGTGCCATCCGATCCAGCTCTCCCACCAGTCGCCGCACCGCCAAAAGCCCATGCGCCTTGGCAACGTCCCCCTTAGACTGGTCGCACCCCCAACTGCGTGGAGTGTACCTATGACCGTCCAGCCTTACCGCCCGGAAACCCTGACCCGCGCCGAACTCGACGCCTTGCCTGGCTGCATCGTGGTGGAGTTCGGCGCCAACGGGTGCGGGCACTGCGCGGCGGCGCAACCTGTGATCGAGCGCGTCCTGGCCGAGTACCCGCAGGTACGGCACATCAAAATCGAAGACGGCAGCGGGCGGCGTCTGGGGCGGTCGTTCAAGGTGAAGCTATGGCCGACGCTGGTGTTGATGCGTGACGGTCTGGAAGTGCTGCGCCTGGTGAGGCCGACCGGCGCGAGCCAAGTCGAAGAAGCGTTCGAGACGCTGGTGCAGGAAGGGTGAAGGCGTAAGGGCAGAAGGTCAGCGGCGGTGCAAACGCCATGACACGGCGTGCATCAGCCGCCGGTCATGTTCATGAAGCGCACCACCTGAACGTCATCGTTGAGCTCGAAATTGTGCTTCCACGGCTTGAGCTGCATGGCGCTGACAATCGCGGCTTCAAGCTTCTCCGGCTGGCCGGGGTTGGCCCTGAGCACGGCTTTGAGGTCTGCCGAATGCTCGTTGCCCAGGCACAGCAACAGGCGGCCCTCGACCGTGACCCGTACGCGGTTGCACGTGGCGCAGAAGTTGTGGCTGTGGGGCGAGATGAAGCCGATGCGGATGTCCGGTGCCTCGGCCACGCGCCAGTAGCGCGACGGCCCGGAGGTTGACTCGGTGGAGTGGACCAGGGTGTAGCGCTCGGCGATTGTGTCGCGCACCTGGTCGCTGGAGAAAAATGACTCGGCGCGGCTGTGTTCGCTGATCACGCCGAGGGGCATTTCCTCAATGAACGTGATGTCGACGCCGCGATCGATCGCGAAGGCCACCAGATCGTTGATCTCGTGGTCGTTGCGGCCCTGCATCACCACGCAGTTGAGCTTGGTGCGTTGGAAGCCTGCTGCGTTGGCGGCGTCGATGCCGGCGATGACTTTGCTCAGGTCTCCCGTGCGGGTCAGCTCTTTGAAGCGGGCGGGGTCGAGGCTGTCCAGGCTGATGTTGAGGCGCTTGAGGCCCGCCTCGAACAGCGGCACCGCGAGTTTGTCGAGTTGCGAGCCGTTGGTGGTCATGCACAGTTCGCGCAGGCCGGGCAGGGCGGCGATGCTGCGAACCAGCCCGACGATGCCGGAGCGCACCAGGGGCTCACCGCCGGTCAGGCGAATCTTCCTGGTGCCCAGCGCGACGAAGCGCTCGGCCAGTTGGTGGATTTCTTCGAGGGAAAGAATCTGCTGACGTGGCAGGAACGTCATGTCCTCGGCCATGCAATACACGCAGCGAAAATCGCAGCGATCAGTCACTGACATGCGTACGTAATCGACCTTGCGTGAATAGCCGTCCAACAGGACTCGATCTGACATTGCTTACTCTCAACAGCGTGACGCGTGGCAGAAACAGGGTGCGCGTTTACCGACAGGACAAACGCGCGGCAGCGGCGTTATACCTTGCTGGCGGCCGGCGGCTCAATCGTTGCAGCCTGGACGCCGGCGGTCGAAGCCTCAATGGCTTTCGAATAGGACACGTAATACGCGAGCCCGACGAAAATTGCACCCCCCACCGCGTTGCCCAGGAACACCGGGACGAAGTTTTCGACGAAATCGGTCCAGCTCAGCGCGTCGGCAAAGATGGCGGCAGGGATCACGAACATGTTCGCCACCACGTGCTGAAAGCCGATGGCGACGAAGGCCATGATCGGGAACCACATGCCGATGATCTTGCCGGTCACATCCTTGCTTGCATATGACAACCAGACCGCCAGGCACACCAGCCAGTTGCAGCCAATGCCGGAAATAAACGCCTGGCCAAAGTCGGCGCTGACCTTGGCTTTGGCAATCGCCAGGGTTTTAGCCAGGTACGCGCCTTCAGTCAGGCCCAGCACGTGGCCGAAGAAGTACGCGACGAACAACGCGCCCAGCAGGTTCGCCAGGGTCACCAGCGTCCAGTTGCGGACCACCGCAGACAGCGGAATGCGCCCGGCGAACAGGGCGGTCGGCAGGCTCATCATGTTGCCGGTGAGCAGTTCGCCGCCAGCGAGGACCACCAGAATCAGGCCAATCGGAAACACCGCCGCGCCCATCAGATTGCCCAGCGAGGCCCATGGCGCCGGAATCATGGTGCTGACGTGGATGTCCAGCAAAAAGCCCAGGGCAATGAATGCGCCGGCGAGAAACCCCAACACCAGGATCGCCGGGGTCGGCAGGTGGGATTTTTTCACGCCGGCTTCGATGGTGATCTCGGCAATCTGCTGCGGTGTATTGATGGACATAGTTTTCCGGGCTCACACGCAATGAACTGCGCCGCGACGCAACGGGCCGTAACGCATAAATGAAGGAGGGTTCAAGCATCCAGTCTTGGTGCGCGGGGGTGTCAGCCGACACGGCGCCGATCTCTGGTGGGTGTGCTGCGACGTTAAACCGCAGGGCAGAGCGCGCCCAAAAGACCTGATCAATTAGTGAGCACGCTACCGATCGTCCTCCGGGGCGTCCAATCGCTTGTTCCGATAGAGTCATCGACGCTGTCTATCACGGGCATCCCGGCCCTATAGAGCGGCCGCCTCGGTTCAGCCGACGGCGGATTTCTTGCTAGCCGTCGTTGCCCTGATTGATGCTGCGCTCGTAGCGCTCCAGCAGAGGCTGAATGCTGATGCCGTGCAGAAGGATGCTCAGCGCCACGACCGACAGGGTCAGGCTGATGACGGTGTGCACCGCCTCCGCCGGCAGGCCATGGGTCAGGGCGTAGCACAGGTAATAAAGGGTGCCGATGCCGCGAATCCCGAACCAGCCGACCAGTGCCTTCTGCGGCCGCGTCAACAGACGCCCGCTGATCAGCAGCCAGACGCTCAGGGGCCTGATCACGCAGAACAACGCCAGGCCCAGGCCTACGGCGCGCCAGTCCCAGTAACTGGCGAGGGCCGCGCCGAGGAGGGTGATCAGCAGCACCTCCATGGCGCGCTCCACCAGGCTGCCGAAGACCATCATGTCGCCCATCATCACGCCGGCGGCAAGCTGGCTGTCGGACAGCGCATCGCGGTCGCCCATGATCGCGGACTCAGGGTCACTGTGGGTATGGCCCACCACCGGAATCGCCAAGTGTTCGGCCGGGGTGTCCGATTGCGTCGCCCTGACCTCGGCGTGGCGCAAACCGATGCCTGCCGCGAACACCGCCAGGAAGCCGTATGCGCCAAGGCCTTCGGCGCCGACATACGCAATCGCGATCAACGCCAGGGCGAGGAAGTCGTTGGGCGACATGGTGCTGTCTTCGTTCTTGATGCGCAGGTAAATCATCAGGTGGCCGACACCGCGTCCCAGGCCGTAACCGATCAGGAGCCCAACCGGCACGCCCCAGATGATGTTTTTCAGCAGCCAGCCCTGGCTCCAGTCGAAATCGGACGCGCCGTGGGTGATGAACATCAATGCGAAGATCACGAAGGGGAACGCCGTGCCATCATTGAGTCCGGCCTCGCCCGACAGGCCGAAGCGCACCCGGTCCAGGTCCTTGGCGTTATTGACCTGCACCAGACCGGCCAGCACCGGGTCGGTGGGCGACAGCATCGCGCCGAGCAACAGCGAGATCGGCCACGACAGATCAAAAACGTAATGCGCGGTCAGGCTGACGCCGGCAATGGTCGCCAGCATCACCGGTCCGGCCAGCAGGTACGCCGAATACCAACCGCTGCGATGCAGGGGCAGGCGCAGTTTGATGCCGGTGTTGAACAGCGAAAACAGCACGGCGATTTCGGTGAGGCGTTCGAGCCAGTGCCGCGCATCGCGCACGTCGAGCCGCGCGATGTCCAGGCCCCAGGGCCCGATGGCTGCGCCAAACGCCAGACACACCGCCGACGTGGTCACCGGTAGCCAGCGCAGGTAAGAAGAAGTCAGTGCCAGCAGCATCAGCAGGACACCGAAGACGGTCATGCAAAGAATGAAACTCATCCGGGTTCGTCATCCGTCTAGGGGCGGGAATGAGTGTGTGACTCTAGGAGGGAGGGATAGTTGAAACAGATGTCGGACGGATTCCGGAGACCGGCGCGCCAAGCACCCGATTGGCCGGACGCTCGCCACCCATCGTGCGGTGCGGCGCCCGACGCCTTCCCGGCTAAAGCCAGTCCCACATGTCGGTGCTAACCCGAATCTCACGGGCTGCACGCGTTGCGTTTTAGTGGGACCGGCTTCAGCCGGGAAGAGGCCTTTGTGTACACCATCCGTCTAGCGGTGTGACTGCTGGCGCCTTCCCGGCTAAAGCCAGTCTCACAGGTCGGTGCCAGCGCGAATATCCCTGGCTGCACGCAATGCTTTTTAGTGGAACCGGCTTCAGCCGGGAAGGGGCCTTTATGTACACCATCCATCTAGCGGTGTCACTGCTGACGCCTTCCCGGCTACATGCGGTCCCACATGCCGCTGCCAGCGCGAATTTCACTGGCTGCACGCGATGCTTTTTAGTGGGACCGGCTTCAGCCGGGAAGAGGCCTCTCGGTACACCATCAATTTTGCAGTGTGGCCTCCGACGCTTTCCCTGCTAAAGCCAGTCCCACAGGTCGGTGCCAGCGCGAATCTCACTGGCTGCACGCAATGCGTTTTAGTGGGACCGGCTTCAGCCGGGAAGAGGCCTTTGTGTACACCATCAAGTTTGCGGTGTGGCTTCCGACGCCTTCCCGGCTAAAGCCAGTCCCACAGGTCGGCGCCAACGCGAATCTCACTGGCTGCACGCAATGCGTTTCAGTGGGACCGGCTTCAGCCGGGAAGAGGCCTTTGTGTACACCATCAATTTTGCGGTGTGGCCTCCGACGCCTTCCCGGCTAAAGCCGGTCCTACATGCCGGTGCCAGCGCGAATCTCACTGGCTGCACGCGATGCGTTTTAGTGGGACCGGCTTCAGCCGGGAAGGGGCCCCTCGGTACACCATCAATTTAGTGGTGTGACTGCTGACGCCTTCCCGGCTAAAGCCAGTCCCACAGGTCGGCGCCAGCGCGAATCTCACTGGCTGCACGCATTGCTTTTTCCTGGCTGCACGCAATGCGTTTTAGTGGGACCGGCTTCAGCCGGGAAGAGGACAGTGTGTACACCATCAATCCAGCGGTATGACTGCTGACGCCTTCCCGGCTAAAGCCGGTCCCACAGGTCGGCACCCCCTTGAATCCCACTCGCTGCACGCAATGCTTTTTAGTGGGACCGGCTTCAGCCGGGAAGAGGACAGTGTGTACACCATCAATCCAGCGGTATGACTGCTGACGCCTTCCCGGCTAAAGCCGGTCCCACTGGTCGGCGACATCGCGAAGTTCACTGGCTGCACGCGATGCCTTTTAGTGGGACCGGCTTCAGCCGGGAAGAGGCCTCTCGGTACACCATCAATTTTGCAGTGTGACTGCTGACGCCTTCCCGGCTAAAGCCAGTCCCACAGGTCGGCGCGCCCCTTGAATCCCACTGGCTGCACGCAATGCGTTTGAGTGTGACCGGCTTCAGCCGGGAAGAGGCCTTTGTGTACACCATCAATTTTGCGGTGTGGCCTCCGACGCCTTCCCGGCTAAAGCCGGTCCTACATGCCGGTGCCAGCGCGAATCTCACTGGCTGCA
>NZ_DASVUM010000156.1:0-12633 GCF_036387035.1 Pseudomonas sp.
CCCGAAACGCAAGCGCGTGGACGACATCTCGTTCCGGCTCAGGCGCGGGGAAATTCTCGGCATCGCCGGGCTGGTCGGCGCCGGCCGCACCGAACTGGTTTCGGCGCTGTTCGGGGCCTATCCGGGCCGTTACACCGGCGAGGTGTGGCTGGAGGGCAAACCCATCGACACCCGCACGCCGCTCAAATCCATTCGCGCGGGCCTGTGCATGGTCCCCGAGGACCGCAAGCGTCAGGGCATCATTCCGGACCTGGGCGTCGGTCAGAACATCACCCTTGCCGTGCTCGACAGCTTTGCCCACCTGACCCGCATCGACGCGGAAGCCGAACTGGGCAGCATCGACAAGGAAATCGCGCGCATGCACTTGAAGACCGCCAGCCCGTTTTTGCCGATCACCAGCCTGTCCGGCGGCAACCAGCAAAAAGCCGTGCTGGCGAAAATGCTGCTGACCCGGCCACGGGTGCTCATTCTCGACGAGCCCACGCGCGGCGTAGACGTGGGCGCCAAATACGAAATCTACAAACTGATGGGCGCGCTGGCGGCGAGCGGCGTCTCGATCATCATGGTGTCGTCGGAGCTGGCCGAGGTGCTGGGCGTCTCCGACCGGGTCCTGGTGATCGGTGAAGGTCAACTGCGTGGCGATTTCATCAACCAGGGACTGACCCAGGAGCAGGTGCTTGCCGCGGCGCTCAGCCAGGCCGGCGGCCCCCTCGCCGCGCACGAAAACAACAATAACGACCGGCCCGGTGCTGTGGGAGAAGCGCATCAATGAATCAGCTCAAGCAACTGTTTACCCGGTACAAAATGCTCGCACTGGTCATCGCCATCGCGGTCATCTGGCTGTTCTTCAGCTGGGAAACCGACGGCGGCTTCCTGACACCGCGCAACCTGTCCAACCTGCTGCGGCAGATGTCGATCACCGGCATTCTCGCGTGTGGCATGGTGCTGGTGATCATCAGCGGCGAAATCGATCTGTCGGTGGGTTCGTTACTCGGATTGCTGGGCGGCCTGGCGGCGATTCTCGACGTCGTGTACCACGTGCCGCTGGCGCTGAACCTGTGCATCGTTGCTGGCTGCGGGCTGTTGATCGGCCTCGCCAACGGTTGCATGACCGCGTACCTGCGCATTCCTTCGTTCATCGTCGGCCTGGGCGGCATGCTGGCGTTTCGCGGGATTCTGCTGGGCATCACCGGCGGCACCACCATCGCGCCGGTGTCGCCGGAACTGGTCTACGTCGGCCAGGGTTATCTGCCGCCGCTGGTGGGGATCGTCCTCGGCGTGCTGCTCTTTGCCCTTACGCTGTTCCTGACCTGGCGTCAGCGGCGCAACCGCGCATTGCACGGTCTGGCCGCGCATTCGCCGCTGCGGGATGTGGTGCGCGTCGTTGCGATTGGCGCCGTTCTCGCCGGGTTCGTTTATACGTTGAACAGCTACGACGGCATTCCGGTGCCGGTCCTGCTGCTGCTGGTCCTGCTCGGCGTGTTCAGCTACATCACCAGCCAGACCGTGTTCGGCCGGCGCATCTATTCGGTGGGCAGCAACATGGAGGCCACGCGCCTGTCCGGCATCAACGTGCAGGCGGTGAAGTTGTGGATTTTCGGGATCATGGGCGTGATGTGCGCCCTCGCCGGTCTGGTCAACACCGCGCGCCTTGCCGCCGGCTCACCGTCGGCGGGCAACATGGGCGAACTGGACGCCATTGCGGCCTGCTTCATCGGCGGCACCTCCATGCGCGGCGGCTCGGGCACCGTCTATGGCGCACTGCTGGGCGCTCTGGTCATCACCAGCCTCGACAATGGCATGTCCATGCTGGATGTCGACAGCTACTGGCAGATGATCGTCAAGGGCAGCATT
Organism: Pseudomonas sp.; assembly: GCF_036387035.1. Classification (GTDB taxonomy): domain Bacteria; phylum Pseudomonadota; class Gammaproteobacteria; order Pseudomonadales; family Pseudomonadaceae; genus Aquipseudomonas. The sequence continues at coordinate 1,855 of NZ_DASVUM010000156.1, forward strand.
CTGGTGCTGGCTGTGTGGGTGGACGTCAGCACGCGGGCCGGGCGCCGGTGAGAACGGACGAATGAATGCCCGCACGTGATGAGAGCGATGAGGAGCGCCAGGGATGGCGCTTCTGTGGGTGTGTGTGGTGTGTGTTTCTAACAGCAGGCTGCGCGAACACCTGAGTATTCGCGCAGCCCCCTGCATGACCCTACGCCACAGGCGAACGCATCCGCGCTGCCCGGCTGTTATCGCGCCGTGATCTTCCACGCCCGGTGGATCTTGCCATTGCGGGCAAAGTCCGGATCGACGGTGTGCTGGGTGATCTCTTCCACCGCGTAACGCTCCACCAGCGTCTCTTCGAGCTGGAACTTGCGGAAGTTGTTGGAGAAATACAGCACGCCGCCCGGTGCCAGCCGCGCCATCGCCAGGTCGATCAGTTGAACCTGATCGCGCTGCACATCGAACACCCCTTCCATGCGCTTGGAGTTGGAGAACGTCGGCGGGTCGATGAAGATCAGGTCGTACTCATCGCGACTGGCCTCCAGCCACACCATCACGTCGCTCTGCTCCAGACGGTTCTTGTCCGAGAAGCCGTTCAGGGAGAGGTTGCGGCGTGCCCAGTCCAGGTAGGTTTTCGACAAATCGACGCTGGTGGTGCTGCGCGCGCCGCCCTTGGCAGCGTGGACGCTGGCGGTCGCGGTGTAGCAGTAAAGATTGAGGAAGCGCTTGCCCGCCGCCTCGCGCTGGATACGCATGCGCATCGGCCGGTGATCGAGGAACAGTCCGGTGTCCAGGTAATCCGTGAGGTTGACCAGCAGCTTCACGCCGCCTTCGTTGACCTCGTTGAACTTGCCCTGGGCGCTCTGGCGCTCGTACTGCTTGGTCCCGCTCTGGCGCTCGCGACGCTTGACCACCACACGGCTCTTGTCGATGCCCAGCGCCTGCGGAATGGCCGCCAGGGCGTCGAACATGCGGATCGAGGCTTTTTCCGGATCGATGGACTTCGGCGCGACGTATTCCTGCACGTGGACCCAGTCGTGGTACAGGTCGATGGCCATGGCGTACTCGGGCATGTCGGCATCATAGACGCGGTAGCAGTCGATGCCTTCACGCTTGACCCATTTGCCCAGCGCCTTGAGGTTCTTTTGCAGGCGATTGGCGAACATCTGCCCGCCTTCGCTCAGGCGCGGCTGCTCAACGACCGGCGCCGGTGCCGGGGTCGGCTTGATCGGGTTGCCGTTCTTGTTGTACTGGCGCTCCTGCGGTTCGTCCGGCGCCTGATCGTAAGCGGCCTGCTCACGCTCGGCCTGACGTTGCTCCGGGGTGCGACGCTCGCCGGTGACGAACTGATCCGGCAGCACTTTGATCAACAGCAGCTTGCACGGCAGCGCGCCGTTCCAGAACGCGTATTGCTTGTGGCTGCGAATGCCCATGCGCTTGCCCAGATCGGGCGCGCCAGTGAACACCGCCGCTTCCCAGTTCAGGCAGGCCTGACGCAGCCGCTCGCCGAGGTTCTGATAGAGGTACAACAGGCTTGCCTCGTCGCCCAGACGCTCGCCGTACGGCGGGTTGCAGATCACCAGACCGGTCTGGTTCTGGTCGGGACGCGGCTCGAACGTCGCTACTTCGCCCTGGTAGATCTTGATCCACTCGCTCAGGCCGGCGCGCTCGACGTTGTTGCGTCCTGGCTGGATCAGGCGCGGATCGGCTTCATAGCCGCGGATCCACAGCGGCGGCTTGGCCAGACCCGCCTGGGCGCGTTCCAGGGCCTCATCATGCAACTTGCGCCAGATCGCCGGCACGTGACCCAGCCACGCGGAGAAACCCCAGCGCTCACGCTTCAGGTTGGGCGCGATATCGGCAGCGATCATCGCCGCCTCCACCAGGAAGGTGCCCACCCCGCACATCGGGTCAGCCAGTGCGCCGCCTTCAGCGGCAATGCGCGGCCAGCCTGAACGGATCAGGATCGCGGCGGCGAGGTTTTCCTTGAGCGGCGCGGCACCTTGCTGCAGACGGTAGCCGCGCTGGTGCAGGCTGTGGCCGGACAGATCCAGGGACAGAATCGCTTCGCCCCGGTCCAGACGCAGGTGGACACGCAGGTCCGGGTTGAGCTTGTCGACCGAAGGCCGTACGCCATCGGCGGTGCGCAGGCGGTCAACGATGCCGTCCTTGACTTTCAAGGCGCCAAAATGGGTGTTGTCGATGCCCGAACCGTGACCACTGAACTCCACCGCCAGCGTGCCTTCCGGCTCCAGGTGGTCAGCCCACTCGATGTCGTGCACGCCGTGGTACAGGTCCTCGGCGTCCTTCATCGGGAAACGCTTCAACACCAGCAGCACCCGGTTGGCCAGGCGCGACCACAGACACAGCCGGTAGGCGGTTTCCATGTCGGCGGTGCCACGGATGGCGGAGGTGTGTTCGCGGGTTTCCTCCAGACCAAGGGCCGTGGCTTCCTCGGCGAGCAGGCCTTCGAGGCCTTTGGGGCAAGTGAGGAAAAGTTCGTAGCGGTCCGACATGAGTATTCCAGAGCCTTGGGCTATAGCGGCCGGACAACGCATTGTCCGGCCCGATTCCAACAGACGCCTTTCAAGGAGGACGCCTGCGCGGCACACAATTTGTGCCTGTCCCTCGCACCGATACATTTCGAGTGCGACGGTCCGTCAACAGGACGTGCCGACGGGTGATGTTTAAAAAGACTATTCAGCACGACGGCAGCGGCAATAAAAAGTCACATCGCCGACCCTTCGTCGTTTTCTTGCCGGGTGTAAACGGCCATCAGTCGTAATTGCGAAACTTTTGCACGCCGGCTCAAGAACCGCGGTTCAAGGGGCTTCGTGAAAAAAATGCTTGCGAAACCCGGCTGGGCTTAGCTCACTTATGCTTTACCTGTGACGTTCTTATGACGAAACGGTCATTCACAGGGTACGCCTCATTGGTTAGAACTCATCCAGGCCATCGCCGCAACGGTGATGGCATCAAGCCCCGCGACGCCGGCAGCGGGCGATGAATGGCAGAGCAGTTCTGCCCGACCTCAACCTGAGGTCTCCAGGGACATTACAGTCAACAAACGAGGGCAACACCCTATGAGAAGACTTAAGCGTGATCCGTTGGAAAGAGCATTTTCGCGCGGATATCAATACGGCGTATCTGGTAAATCCCGTGAGCTTTGCCCCTTTACTCTACCGTCAGTGCGTCAAGCCTGGATCAATGGCTGGCGAGAAGGACGCGGCGACAACTGGGACGGTATGACCGGCACTGCGGGCATTCACAGACTCAACGAACTTCACGCGGTCGGCTGACGCAACCCTCACGATACAGCCCGACCTAAAGCTTCTTCGACATTCTTGACCGTTTCACCTACACCACGCACGTCCCACCCGGGCGGCGGGCTAAGGCCCAAGAGGGGTTCCAGTCGGAACCCCTCTTTTCGTATCCGCCTCTTTTCGTATCCCCCTGTTTTCGTATCCCCCTGTTTTGGTATCAAGGTTCAGCGGGACATCGAGGCGATCGCGTCCACCGACTGGCGAATCAATGCCGGCCCTTTGTAAATGAACCCGGAATAAATCTGCACCAGGCTCGCCCCGGCCGCGATCTTCTCGGCGGCGTGCCTGCCTTCGGTAATGCCGCCGGCGGCAATGATCGGCAACCGCCCGCCCAGCTCGCCCGCCAGCACCTTGACGATGTGCGTGCTCTGCTCGCGCACTGGCGCGCCCGACAATCCGCCCGCTTCGTCGCCGTGGGGCAAACCTTCGACGCCCTGACGGCTGAGGGTGGTGTTGGTGGCAATCACCGCGTCCATGCCCGACTCCAGCAAGGCGCTGGCCACCAGTACGGTTTCTTCATCGCTCATGTCCGGGGCAATCTTGATCGCCAGCGGCACGCGCTTACCGTGGATCAGGGTCAGCGCGTCCTGGCGCACACGCAGGGCTTCGAGCAGTTGCTTGAGCGAATCCCCGAATTGCAGGCTGCGCAGGCCCGGAGTATTGGGCGAACTGACGTTGACGGTGACGTAACTGGCGTGGGCGTAGACCTTGTCCAGGCAGAGCAGGTAATCGTCGACGGCGCGCTCTACCGGCGTGTCGACGTTCTTGCCGATGTTGATGCCCAGCACGCCGTTGTATTGCGCGGCCTGGACCCGGCTGACCAGATTGTCGACGCCGAGGTTGTTGAAGCCCATGCGGTTGATGATGGCTTCGGCATGGGGCAGACGGAAAATACGCGGTTTCGGATTGCCCGGTTGCGGACGCGGCGTGACGGTGCCGATCTCGACGAAACCGAAGCCCAACTGGGCGAAGCCGTCGATGGCCGCGCCGTTCTTGTCCAGCCCGGCCGCCAGCCCGACCGGGTTGGGAAAGCGCAGGCCCATGACCGTGACCGGCAGCTGCATCGGCGCTTTGTTGAGCAGGCCATTGAGGCCCAGACGCCCCCCCGCTCCGATCAGGTCGATGGACAGATCATGGGAAGCTTCAGGGGAGAGTTTGAACAGTAACTGGCGGGCCAGGTTATACATGGGCGGCGCGGCTCGATTGCGGCTGGGATCAGCGGCGGATTATAAGCGCCGGTACGGGCCGAGCGCGAGGCATGTCGAGCAGTTTGCCGGCAATCATTTGCGCCGCTGGCATATCGCTTGCTTCACGCCCTGTATTGACTCGGTCCAATGGCGGAGCGAGACACAGGACACTGACGTCGCTGTCGCCCCGGTTCGACCCGGGCGAGGCGACGTTTTTTTTGGACGATCGGCAGCACTGACCGGCGCTCCGACCACGCGGAATGGCAATCATGACTGACACGCTCAACCCTTCGCTGGCCTGGGTCAACGGCAGCGATGCACCGGAACTGGCCAGCGTCGACCTCGGTTTCATGGCGCTCACCGACAGCGCCTCGCTGATCGTCGCCGCGACCCAGGGCTTCGCCCAGCCCCATGGCCTGCACATCAACCTGCACCGGCAGACCTCGTGGGCGAACCTGCGCGACAAACTGGTCAGCGGCGAACTGCATGCTGCCCACAGCCTGTACGGCCTGGTATACGCCATGCAACTGGGGCTCGCCGGGCCGGCGAAAAACATGGCGGTGCTGATGGGGCTGAACCAGAACGGCCAGAGCATCAACCTGTCACGCTCGCTGCAAGACGCCGGCGTGACCACTCCTGATGCACTGGACCGGCGCACGCACCAAAGCGACTCAAAACTGACCTTCGCCCAGACCTTCCCCACCGGCAATCACGCGCTGTGGCTTTATTACTGGCTGGCGAGTCAGGGCATCCACCCGCTGCGCGATGTCGACAGCGTGGTGGTGCCGCCGCCGCGGATGGTCGAGCACTTGCAGGCCGGGCGCATTGACGGCTTCTGCGTCGGAGAGCCATGGGGCGCCAGCGCGGTTCAGCAGAACCTGGGGTTCACCCTCGCGACCTCCCAGGCGATCTGGCCCGATCATCCGGAAAAAGTCCTGGCGTGCAGTCTGGAATTTACCCAGCAATACCCCAACACAACGCGGGCGCTGATAAAGGCGGTACTGGAAGCCAGCCGCTTCATCGAAGAGAACCTCGACAACCGGCGCAGCACCGCGCAGTTGCTCAGCGGTGCCGAGTACGTGAATGCGCCCGTCGCGGCCATCGAATCGAGACTGCTGGGCGAATACGACGACGGGCTGGGCAATCAGTGGCACGACCACCACGCCATCCGCTTCCATGGCGACGGCCAAGTGAACATGCCGTGGCTGTCCGACGGCATGTGGTTCATGACCCAGTTCCGCCGTTGGGGCCTGCTGCGTGAAGACCCGGACTACCTGGGCGTCGCCCGCAGCGTCCAGCAGCTCGACCTGTACCGCCACGCCGCCGAAGCACTGGGCATCGCCGTGCCGCCATCGCCGATGCGCAGCAGCCAGTTGATCGACGGAAAAATCTGGGACGGCAGCGACCCGGCGCGTTACGCCCGCAGCTTCAAGCTCCACGCGCTGGCCGATACCGCGCTTGCCCATGCTGATCGTTGAGGAGACGCCGACATGCTGCGAATCCTGCTGATCAACGACACACCCAAAAAGGTCGGGCGACTGAAAGCGGCGCTGACCGAAGCCGGCTTTGAGGTGATCGACGAAGCCGGGCTGATCATCGACCTGCCTGCCCGCGTCCAGGCCGTGCGCCCGGACGTGATCCTCATCGACACCGAATCCCCCGGCCGTGATGTGCTTGAGCAAGTGGTGCTGGTCACCCGTGACCTGCCGCGCCCCATCGTGATGTTCACCGACGAGCATGACCCGGGCGTGATGCGTCAGGCGATCAAATCCGGGGTCAGCGCCTACATCGTCGAAGGCATTCACGCACAGCGCCTGCAGCCGATTCTCGACGTCGCCATGGCCCGCTTCGAAAGCGATCAGGACCTGCGCGCGCAACTGCATGCCCGCGATCAGCAACTGGCCGAACGCAAGCGCATCGAAACGGCCAAGGGGTTGTTGATGAAGATGAAGCAATGCAACGAGGAAGAGGCTTACACGCTGATGCGACGCCAGGCCATGAGCCGGCAGCAGAAGCTGATCCAGGTCGCGGAACAGATCATCGCCATGAGCGAATTGTTGGGTTGATGGCGCCGCGCGCGCGAGCCGATGTCGTCTCTGGCCCATGTATTGCTAGGTAAAACCCACAGGTAGCCAACGGCGGTTGCCCACTCACGACAAAGACGTCGCACCCCTTCGCGAAAGCGCACAGGGCTGCGGCGTTTTTTCGTTTTTGCCCTGAACACATCGGGGCGGGTGGAGTGCCGGTCTGGTGCTTCGCCTGCATGACCTGACCCGTAGCGGTGCGAGCAAGCCCTGCGCCGAACACGAATCCCTGCAGATGAGGTGGTAGATGAACACGAGTTTCTGGAAAGCCGGCCATAAACCGACACTGTTCGCAGCGTTCCTGTATTTCGACCTGAGTTTCATGGTCTGGTACCTGCTCGGGCCCATGGCGGTGCAGATTGCCGCCGATCTGCATTTGACCACCCAGCAACGCGGCCTGATGGTCGCCACGCCGATTCTGGCGGGTGCGGTGCTGCGCTTCATCATGGGCATGCTCGCCGACCAGCTGTCTCCCAAGACCGCGGGCATCATCGGCCAGATCATCGTCATCGTCGCGTTGCTCGGCGCCTGGCAACTGGGCATTCACAGCTACGAACAAGCGCTGCTGCTCGGCGTGTTTCTCGGCATGGCCGGCGCGTCCTTCGCTGTGGCCCTGCCGCTGGCCTCGCAGTGGTACCCGCCGCAGCATCAGGGCAAAGCGATGGGCATTGCCGGTGCCGGCAACTCCGGCACGGTGTTCGCCGCACTGATCGCGCCCGTTCTCGCCGCCAGCTTTGGCTGGAACAATGTGTTCGGCTTTGCCGTGGTGCCCCTGCTGCTGACCCTCATCGCGTTTTCGCTGATGGCAAAAAACGCCCCGGAACGCCCGCAAGCCAAGTCGATGAGTGACTACTTCAAAGCCCTGGGTGACCGCGACAGCTGGTGGTTCATGTTCTTCTACAGCGTGACCTTCGGCGGCTTCATTGGCCTTGCCAGCGCGCTGCCCGGCTACTTCAACGATCAATACGGCCTGAGCCCGGTGACGGCCGGCTACTACACCGCCGCCTGTGTCTTCGGCGGCAGCATGATGCGGCCACTGGGCGGCGCCCTCGCCGACCGCTTCGGCGGCATCCGTACGCTCTCCGGCATGTACGCCGTTGCCGCCATCTGCATCGCCGCCGTCGGCTTCAATCTGCCGAGCTCATGGGCCGCACTGGCACTGTTCGTCGCAGCCATGCTCGGCCTTGGTGCCGGCAACGGCGCGGTGTTCCAACTGGTGCCACAACGCTTTCGCAAGGAAATCGGCGTGATGACCGGCCTGATCGGCATGGCCGGCGGTATCGGAGGCTTCCTGCTCGCCGCAGGGCTCGGCGCCATCAAGCAGAACACCGGCGAGTACCAGCTGGGCCTGTGGCTGTTCGCGTTCCTCGGCGTGCTGGCCTGGTTCGGCCTGATGAACGTCAAGCGCCGCTGGAGAACCACCTGGGGCTCGGCCGCTGTGACCGCCGCTCGCGTCTAACGCATGAGCGTCAATGAGCCCATCACCCCCGCCGCGTCCGCAGCGGTCGGCTTGCAACTGCGCGTCGCCGAGTTCAGCGCCACCGGGCCGCGGACGGAGAATCAGGACGCCATTCGCGTGGTCACCCCTGCCCCGGCCCTCGCTGCGAGCAAAGGTTACCTGTTCGCCCTCGCTGACGGTGTCAGCCAGTGCGCCGACGGCGGGCTGGCGTCTCGGGCCACGCTCCAGGGGCTGGCGATGGACTACTACGCCACGCCGGAAACCTGGAGCGTCGCCCAAGCCCTCGACCGACTGCTGCTGGCCCAGAATCGCTGGCTCCTGGCCAACGGCTTGTTGACCACCCTGAGTGCGCTGGTCTTGCGCGGGCGCCGCTTCACCCTGGCCCACGTCGGCGACTGCCGAGCGTTTCGATGGCACTCAGGCGTGCTTCAGCGGATCAGCCAGGACCACGTCTGGGAACAGCCGGACATGCAACACGTATTGAAGCGCGCGCTGGGTCTGGACCAATACGTGGTCATGGACTACCTGGACGGCGAACTGCGCTCCGGCGAACGCTTGCTGCTAGTCAGCGACGGGGTTTGGGCGACATTGGGTGATGGCCGAATCGGCTCGATCCTCAATGAACAGGCAGACCTTGAAACCACCGTGCGAACACTGGTCAACGCCGCGCACCTGTCCGGCAGTGCCGACAACGCCAGCGCCCTCCTTATTCAAGTCGATCAGCTGGGCTCTGACAGCCTGGGTGAGACGCTGCTGCAGCTGCAGCAATGGCCGGTCCCGCCGCTTCTCAAAGCAGGCCAGGCGTTCGAAGGCTGGCAGGTCGAGGCGCGCCTGGGCGACTCGCGGCAATCCCTGCTCTACCGGGTACGCGACAGCCAGCGCCAGCCGTGGTTATTGAAAACGCTGCCGCCCTCGCGCCTTGATGAGGCGGGTGCGGCGGAGGCCTTGTTGCTTGAAGAATGGTTTTTGCGGCGCGTGGCCGGCCGCTTTTATCCCGAGCTTCACCCGCTCACCCAACGCCAGCATCTGTACTACGTGATGCGAGAATATTCCGGCCAGACTCTGGCTGAAATCTTTGACCGGGAAGGGACGATGGCGCTGCCCCAGTGGTTGAGCCTGGCGCAGGAACTGATCGGTGCCGTCGGCCTGCTGCACCGTCGCAACATTATTCACCGTGACATCAAACCGGAAAATCTGCTGCTGGAGGAAACCGGAGGTCTGCGCATTCTGGATTTCGGTCTGGCTTACAGCCCCGGCCTCTCGGTGGATCAAGGCAGCGAAGTGCCCGGTACGCCCAGCTTCATGGCCCCTGAAGCCTTCGACGGTGCAGAACCCGCCCCTGCCTTCGATTTGTATGGCGCCAGCGTCACGCTGTATTTCCTGCTGACCGGTCACTACCCCTACGGCGAAATCGAGCCGTTCCAGCGCCGCCGCTTTGGCACGCCGCTGCCGCTCAGCCGCTACCGCCCCGACGCGCCGGAATGGCTGGAGCAGCACCTGCAACGCGCCTTGCAGGCTGATCCGTTGAAGCGCTTCGAAACTGCCGAGCACTGGCTCATGCACTTTCAACAGGGTGAACTCTCCCCGCCAAACAAACGGCCCATCCCCCTGTTAGAGCGTGAACCGCTTAAGGTATGGCGCACCGTAGCTTTAGTGTCGCTGGTCATTAATCTGGTGCTGTGGGTGTTGTTACTTGACCGATAGCCGGTTAGGCAACCGGCCTGAACGCCCAGCCTGAATCGATTCCAAAGCACCCACGCTTGAGCACCTTAGTCACTCACGGGGTGATTGGATCGCATCTGAATGACAGCGTGTTAAATCGCAGGCAAAGAAAAACCCGGCCGGAGCCGGGTTTTTCGTGAAGCGGGGCTAATTACTTAGCTTGGGCTTCTACTTGTGCTTCTACGCGACGGTTTACAGCGCGGCCAGCGTCAGTTGCGTTGTCAGCAACTGGACGGGACTCACCGTAGCCAACCGAGTTCACGCGGTTAGCGCCAACACCGTACTGGTTAACCAGAACTTGCTTAACGGCGTTTGCACGACGCTCGGACAGCTTCTGGTTGTAAGCGTCAGGACCGACGGAGTCAGTGTGACCTTCAACAGTGGTGGTGGTCTGTGGGTACTGCTTCATGAAGTCAGCCAGGTTCTTGATGTCGCCGTAGCTGTTTGGCTTCACAACCGACTTGTTGAAGTCGAACTTGACGTCCAGCTCAACGCGAACGACTTCAGCAACAGCTGGGCAGCCGTTAGCGTCAACAGTCACGTTTGCAGGGGTGTCAGGGCACTTGTCAACGTTGTCGCAGACGCCGTCGTTGTCGCTGTCGGAGCACACTTCAGCTACTGGAGCCGGTGCAGCTTCAACTTTCTTCGAACCGCCGCCGAAGTTCACACCGATACCGACGCTTGGCGCCCACTCGGTGTCGCCCTGGTCGATGTTGTACTGAGCTTCAACGCCAGCACGGGCATAGAAGTTGTCGGTGAAATACAGCTTGGCACCGCCGCCGATGTTGGCGAAGGTAGAGCGGTTGCGACCGCCGCTGCCGTTCTGACCGATGCTCTGATCGGAGAAACCAGCCGAGACGTATGGACGCAGCATGTCGCCCGGGTTGTTGAAGTGGTACAGAGCGTCCAGAGCGGTGTTCGCGCCCTTGATGTTCTTGCCATCGTCGCTACGGACGTTGTGCACTTCGTCATAGCCCAGACGCAATTCAACGTCGTCGGTCAGGAAGTAGCCAACAGAACCG
>NZ_DASVUM010000157.1:0-30876 GCF_036387035.1 Pseudomonas sp.
CTTCAGCGCGGCGTGCAATTTGCGCAACACCCGAGGCAATTCTTGAAGTGGCACGTGGAACAGCGAGGCATTGGCGAAGATGCCGTCGAAACGCTCAGTGGGCAGATTCAGCTCAAGGAAGTTTTGATGAAGCACTTCGCAGCCACTGTCCTGGCGAGCCATCTCGGCGAAGCGTTCCGAGCCATCCAAGCCGGTGGCGATGTGGCCCAGGGCCGTGAACGTTTGCAAATCACGGCCTGGCCCGCAGCCAAAATCGAGGATATGGAACGGTGCAGGCGCAATGATATTGCGCAGCAGCGCATCAATGTTCTGGCTCACATCGTGGTGGCGTGTCCCTTCGCGAAAGTCTTCAGCGACGTCGTTGTAATTGCCGAGGGTAGTGGCCGTGATCTGGGCGAGGTCTTCTGTGTCGAGTTTCATGGGGCGAGTGTCTGGGCGAATAAGGCCGCCAATATACCGCGCTCACGGACTTCAACGCCGCTCTGGCATCAGATTCGCGCCCGACGTTAAGGATAGGCACGGGCACGAGACAGCAGGTGCGATCTCATGCATGACACCTAACTCTTTCCCGGCTGAAGCCGGTCCCACCAAGTGCATGCGGTCAGTCAGTGGGACCGGCTTAAGTCGGCGAGGCGCCCTCTGATCAACGCTTGTTCAGCCGCAACGCCAATCGATCTCCGCCCAACTGAATCACAGCCACCAGTATCACCAACAGTACGATCACGGTGAGCATCACTTGCGTGTCGAATCGCTGATAACCGTAGCGGTACGCGATGTCGCCCAGGCCACCCGCGCCAATGGCACCGGCCATGGCTGATGAATTGATCATCGTCACGAGGGTGATGGTAAAACCGCCAACAATGCCCGGCAGTGCTTCGGGCAGCAGCACGTGCCAGACGATGTGCCAGCGACGGCAGCCCATTGCTTGTGCCGCTTCAATCAGCCCGTGGTCGACTTCGCGCAGGCTGACTTCCGCGATACGCGCAAAGAATGGCGTCGCCGCGATCGTCAGGGGCACCACCGCGGCCCATACGCCGTAGGTCGTGCCGACGATCAGCCGCGTGAACGGGATCAGCGCGACCATCAGAATCAGGAACGGTACGGAACGGAAGATGTTCACGAACGCGCCCAGCACCCGATTCACATTGGGCGCTTCAAAGATCCCGCCTTTGCCGCTGGTGACCAGAACAACCGCCAGCGGAATGCCCAGTATCAACGCAATCAGCGACGACACGCCCACCATCAAAAAGGTGTCGATGACGCCTTGCCACAGACGATCAAGCCACATAACCCAACACCTCCGCGTGGTGCGCGTGTTTGCGCGCGACATCGAGAAGTTCCTGCGCCGACCACGGCGAGTCAGCCACCGCCAGCAGGAGATGACCCAGGGCGCGCCCTTGAATGCGCTCGACGCCGCCGTGCAGCAAACTGACCCGCCCACCAAACGCGCTGAACAACGCTGACAAGTCAGGCTCCCTGGCGTCGCTGCCGGTGAAGTGCAGGTCCAGCACAACGCTGGCGTGCTGCTCGGAAGGGTGCGCCTGCAAGCGCGCTTGAAGGTCCTCCGGCAGGGCGTGTTGCAGCGGCGCCAGCAGCGTCTTGCTTACCTCATGCCGGGGGTTGCCGAACACTTGCCAGACCGGGCCTTGCTCGACCACTTCGCCTTTTTCCAGCACGACCACCCGGTCGCAAATTTCCCGAATCACGGCCATTTCATGAGTGATCAAAATGATCGTCAGGCCCAGGCGCCGATTGATCTCGCGCAGCAGCCCGAGAATCGATTGGGTGGTCTCCGGATCGAGGGCTGAAGTCGCTTCGTCACAGAGCAGGATGGCCGGATCATGCACCAGCGCCCGGGCGATGCCGACCCGCTGCTTCTGGCCTCCAGACAACTGTGCCGGATACGTTTTGTGCTTGCCCTCCAGTCCCACCAATTCCAGCAGCTCGGCGACTTTGCGCTGGCGCTGTTCCTTGGGCACGCCGGCGACCTTCAGCGGCAATTCGACGTTCTGCCACACCGTTTTGGCCGACATCAGGTTGAAATGCTGAAAGATCATGCCGATGCGTCGGCGCAACTCCACCAGTTTGTCTTCGTTGAACTCGCCAATGTCGATCTGATCGATCAGCACCCGCCCGCTGCTGGGTTTTTCCAGCCGGTTGATGGTGCGGATCAGCGAAGACTTGCCTGCGCCGCTGCGGCCGATGATGCCGAACACCTCTGCGCGCTGGATATCCAGATCGATTCCTTGAAGCGCCGGCACCGGTCCTTGCTCACCTTGATAGACCTTGCCCAGATTGATGAAGCGCACGTGGGCGTTTTGCTTCTCTGGATGCAGGGCTGCCTGCTCGGCGGCATGCGGGGCAGCACCGCCGAGCGGTAAAATGCGTTGCGCGGATGCAGTCATGATCAGTTCTTCCAGCCGACCTGGTACAGCGTGCCGTTGACCTTATCCAGCGAGGCCCGCACGACCGGGGAGTGTTGGTAGATGTCGATGAATTTCGCCAGACGCGGGTCATCCTTGTGGTCGGGCTTGATGACGAACTGAATCACGTATTCCGGGTGGTCGAGGCCGTCGAACAGGATCGCCGAGCCGGCATCGAAGGTTTTCGACAGACGGATGTAGGCCGGGTAGCCCTGCACCAGGTCGGCATCGTCATAAGCGCGCACCAGTTGCACCGCTTCGACCTGAATCAGTTTGATCTTCTTGGGGTTGGCGGTGATGTCGTCTTCGGTGGCCTTGTAACCCACGCCCGGTTTCAGCGTAATCAAGCCGGCCTTGGCCAACAGCTGCAGGCCTCGGCCGCTGTTGATCGGGTCGTTGGCGATGGCCACGGTGGCGCCAGTCGGCAGCTCATCGAAGCTTTTGTACTTCTTCGAATACAGCCCGACATTGTTGATGATGCCGGGCGCATACGGCACCAGGTCAAAACCCGACGCCGCTTTCGCGTTTTCCAGAAACGGAATGTGCTGGAAGTAATTCACGTCGATATCGCCGGCGTTGAGGCTGACGTTGGGCGCAATCCAGTCGGTGAACTCCACCAACTCGACCTTCAGGCCCTGTTTCTCCGCCTCGGCGACAGCGGCTTCCAATGGGATGGCGAATGCCGCCGTGGTGCCGACTTTGAGCGGTTGATCGGCGGCTTGGGTGACGCCGCAAAACAGGCCCAGGGACAGCGCGAGGGAGAGAAGGGTTTTGGTCATGGGGTATCCGGTTCAGTGGTCTGGTTTAGATGTTTGGGTATTTGTAAGGCCGTCTCGCAAGCAAGCTCACGCCTGCAATGGGGGATGAGCCCTGAAACTTGCCCCCGCGTGCCGTTCCGGCAGCCTTGCGTTGCCGTCTTCAAACAGCTTCTCGCGCAGGGTGCCGTGCTCATAAGCGGTCTTGTACGAGCCGCGTCGTTGCAATTCCGGGATCACCAGCTCGATAAAGTCTTCGTAGCTCTCCGGGGTGACGATGCGGGTCAGGTTGAAACCGTCCAGACCGGTTTCGGCGATCCACGATTCCAGCTCATCGGCCACCTGTTCAGGCGAACCGATCAGCGTGATGTAACGGCCGCCCAATGCGTGCTGATCGAGCAGTTTCTGACGGGTCCAGTCGTTGTTCTTGAGCACCTTGGTCGCCGATTGAATGGCATTGCCTTTCACATGCTGGATCGGCTCATCCAGTTCGTATTCGGCGAAGTCGATGCCGGTGGACGCGGCAAAATGCGCAAGCCCTGCCTCGGCGCTGGCATAGGTCAGGTATTCGGCATGCTTGTCCCGCGCGGCTTCTTCGGTGGCACCGACGATGACGTTGAGCCCCATGAACACCTTGATGTCATCGGGATTGCGCCCGGCGGCCACGGCACTGGCGCGGACCTTGTCGACCTGCTCCCGCGTTGCGGGCTTGTTTTGCGCACTGATAAACACGCACTCGGCGTTGCTGCCGGCGAACTGCAAACCGCGCTCTGAACTGCCCGCCTGAAACAACACCGGCGTACGCTGCGGCGACGGCTCGCACAGGTGATAACCCTCCACCTGATAGAACTCGCCGCTGTGCCGCACGTAATGGACCTTCTCCGGCTGGGCATAAACGCGTGCCTGCCGATCCTCGATCACCGCATCGTCCTCCCAGCTGCCTTCCCAGAGTTTGTACAAAACCTCCAGGTATTCGTCGGCCTGGTCATAGCGGCGGTCATGTTCGATCTGCTCGGTCAGGCCCATGGCGCGCGCGGCGCTGTCCAGGTACCCGGTGACGATGTTCCAGCCCACCCGTCCGCGCGTCAGGTGGTCCAGCGTCGACATGCGACGGGCGAACAGATACGGCGCCTCGTAGGTGAGGTTGGCGGTCAGGCCGAAGCCGAGGTTGTTCGTGACTGCGGCCATGGCCGATACGAGCAGCAACGGATCATTCACCGGGAGCTGGATCGACTCTTTCAGCGTCACATCAACGGAATGTTGGTAAACGTCATAGACCCCGACGATGTCCGCGATGAACAGACCGTCGAACAAGCCACGCTCCAGCAACTTCGCCAGGTTCGTCCAGTAGTCGAGGGTCTTGTATTGGGTCGACGTGTCCCGCGGGTGCGTCCAGAAACCGTGATTGATGTGGCCGATGCAGTTCATGTTGAACGCGTTGAGGAGGATCTTTTTCTTGCTCATCAGATCGTCCCCCGGCGTGGCGGGTTGACGTCGTTCAGGTAGTAATTGCCGATGGCGTGGTACTTCCAGCGCACAGGGTCGTGCAACGTGTGTACTCGCGCGTTGCGCCAGTGGCGGTCAAGCCCGTGCTCTGCCAGCGTGGCTTGAGAGCCGGCCAGTTCAAACAAGGTGCTGCCGGCTTCCAGAGAGATTTCGGTGCTGATTGCCCGTGCTTCCGCCACGGCAATCGATGCCTGGGCCAGGCGCTCTGGCGTGGTCTCGGCCTGGGCTTGATCAAGGTATTCACCTGAACGTTCGAGCAAGGCTTCGGCCGCGTGCAGGCGGATGCCGAGCTTGCCGAAGCTGTGAAGCGTCAGCGGGTCATCCACCGCTTTTTCGATGCCTGAATCGATCCAGGGCCGCGTGCGGGTGCGCACGAAATGCAGCGCGTCTTCAAAGGCGGCGCGGGCAATGCCGGTGTCGATGGCGGCATGGAGGATCTGCGCCAGCGGGCCGACCGTGGTCGGGCGCTCGAAGGCGGTTTGAAACGGCACCACGTCGTCGGCCCCCACATACACGTTATCGAACACTACCGAGCCGCTGCCTGTGGTGCGCTGGCCGAAGCCGCTCCAATCGTCGATCACGCTTAGCCCCGCTGCGTCCGCGGGCACAAATGCCAGCTGTTGCACGCCGTTGTCATCGACCACCGAGGTCGGTATGCGTTGGGCGTAAAGGGCGCCGGTGGCGTAGAACTTACGGCCGTTGATGCGCCAGCCGTTACCGTCGCGGCTCAGTCGGGTGGTGCGGTCGTGAGCGGTTTTGGTGCCCAGCTCCGCCAGCGCGTTACCGAAGCGCTGACCGGCGAGCACCTCGGCGTACAGTCGCGCCTGCTGCGCCGGGCTGCCGTTCACCCGCAGCACTTCCAGTGCGTAGAAATGGTTCTGCGGAATCTGCCCCAGCGAAGCGTCGGCGGCCGAGACGATACGAATAACCTCGGCCAGGGTCACATTGGACACACCGGCGCCGCCGTAGGCTTTCGGTACGCTGATGCCCCACAGGCCCGAGCGGGAAAACGCTTGCAGCTCCTCGTGCGGCAGACGGCGTTCGCGATCACGCGTGGCGCTCTGTTGTTTGAAATCTTCCGCCAGGGTGCGGGCGATGTGCAGCGCCTCGGCATCGTCGCGAATGATCGCGGTCACCGTGGTCGCCTGAGTGTTACGCGGCAAGGTTTGAAGGCTCATAGGTGAGTTTCCAGTGGTCTGGTTATATCCAGGAATGACGGGCGGGCAGGGTGCCGTTGAGGTGCCAGGCGCCGACAGCGTGCACCTTCCAGCGCACCGGGTCGTGGAGGGTGTGAACCCGCGCATTGCGCCAGTGACGATCCAGATTGAATTCAGCCAGCGTTGCGCGACTCCCGGACAGCTCGAACAGCTTTTCGCTGGCCTGCAGCGCGATTTGCGTGGTCAGTACCTTGGCTTCAGCCACCACGATGGAGGCTCGCGCCGCCGACGACTCGTCGATAGGGGCGGCGGCAATGTCATCCAGCACGCGCCCGGCCTTGCGCAGCAGCGCTTCGGCGGCGTGCAGTTCCAGTTTCAGTTTGCCGATGTCGGCGATCACATACGGATCGTCACTGGCGCGCTCGACCTGGGCGTCAATCCAAGGCCGCGAACGCTCGCGCACAAACTGAATGCTGTCGTCGATGGCTTCCCGGGCGATGCCTGCATCAATGGCCGCTTGAATCAGCTGCGAGACTGCGCCCTGAATGTTCGGCGTCAGGCCAAGCTTCCAGTTATCAACGACCAGCTCACCGGTCACCCGTACGTTCTCCAGTAGCACGCTGCCGCTGGCGGTGGTGCGCTGGCCGAAGCCGGACCAGTCGTCAATGATGTGCAGGCCCGGCGTCCCGCGTGGCACGAAGACCAGGACTTGGTTGCCGTCGTCATTGATCGCCTTGACCGCGACCCAATGGGCGAACAAC
This sequence comes from Pseudomonas sp., assembly GCF_036387035.1. GTDB lineage: Bacteria > Pseudomonadota > Gammaproteobacteria > Pseudomonadales > Pseudomonadaceae > Aquipseudomonas. The sequence goes on from NZ_DASVUM010000157.1 coordinate 6,603, forward strand.
GCGCCAGTCGAATAGAACTTGCGCCCGTTGAGCAAAAATTGATCACCGTCTGCGGTCAGCCGTGTCCGGATGTCCAGGGTGTTTTTGGTCCCGCGCTCGGGGCCGCCATTGCCGATGCGTGCGCCCCCGAGAATGCTCGCGAAAAGGGTTTCTTTCTGGGCCTCGGTGGCGCTGCCGACCAAGGAATTGAGAATGCCGAAGTGGTTTTGCGGAATCTGGCCCACGGCAGGATCGGCCGCCGACAGGATGGCGAACACCTCCGCCACGGTCACGAATGACACCTGCGGTCCGCCGTACGCGCGCGGTATTGAGATGCCGCCGAGGCCGCTGCGGGCAAATAGCTCGATTTCTGACCACGGTAGTTGCCGCTCGCGGTCTCGAGTGGCGGCGTGCGTGCGCACGGTGGCCGCCAGCTCACGGGCCGCAGCAATGGCGTCGGCGTCGTCGCGCAACAGGTTGGCTGGGTGCAGGGGAGGAGCCACGTCCAGGGTGTGCTGGACTGAAAGGGCGCTCAGATCAGTCATGGTGGTGACCTTCACGAGCGCGAGCACTGGGGTCGTTGTGCTTAACCATTCGAACCTCGAATCAATACCGCAGTGGCGGCGAGAAAATTGACGATGGTCCGGTGGTCCGGTGCATATACCCTAAGCGTGTATAAAAATTAAATAAACTCGCATTTGGGAATAAGCATAGAAGGCGAAATGGCGTTTGCCGTCGCCAGTCCCGTGGCTTGTGCGTAGGTCAGGCAGGAGCCGAAGGCCAGCGCCAGAATCATGTACCTGGCAATACGTCTGCAATGCATGGCTAACACCTCAAGAAGGGTTTACCGCAGGCTAGCAGCCTGTTTTCCCGAAGCGAGGGAGAAGCCGTAGGACGCAGTTGCAGATGCTGTGGGAGGTTTCTTCGGTGTCGCTGATGTGTGAAGCCCTTCACGATCGCAAGTGGGAAGGCGGCAGACGTATCGCGGCGCCAATGATGCGCCGCGACAGTGCCCAGGACAGGTCCGATATCAAGCGTCGGCCTCATCGGTAATGCCGGTCGATACATTGACCAACCGCGCCGGCGCCCAGCGCGAGTTATTGCCCACCCGGTCAATCACACAGTAGCTCACCTCCAGATGCGGATCATCGCCCGCCTCCCGCACCAACGCGGCCGGCACGTGAACATCAATGGGCATGCCGACCTCTTCATCGGTGAGCGCAGGCAGGTCCAGACGCCTGTCACCCCAGCGCAAGGTGATCTCATCGTAGGCGTCCATGTTGGGGTAAGCGTCGATGGTGAGCTGGACACCCTCATCGAAGTGGCGAGCAGTCAAACCGTCCAGCATGACCGACTCGGCGAACGTCACCGGCGCCAGTCCCTGGTTCTCATCGCCCTCGCCACTGACCAATTGACCGCCAGGAGTCTCCAGTTTGACCCACAGCTTGGCGCCAGGGGACTTGATGGGTTCGCTGCCAATTTTGGTGACGCGATAGTAGGTCTTCACTTTTCCACTTCGCAGAAAACTTTCGGGTACATGTAGGACTGATGTATGTCCAATGTCGGACTCCGACAGAAGTTTTGAGGCGGCATAACAGCCTCCCCAAAACAGTTCAATCAAGTCGCCACAGTCCATCTCTGGATAAGGATCAATGTGTACTCGCAGGTCGGTTGCTGCCAAGGCACCAATACCGTGCTTGTTCGATTGCGGCAGATACGGGGCCATCAGTGGAAAAGACTGCGTCACTACAGGGGTATGGATCATCGTTAATACTCTTCGAATGTAGGCCTGGTTCAAGGCATGTCAGGTGGCTTGTTCGTCGCCATTGCTGCGTGGAGATGCTTGGCACTAGTACACGCCGGGATGCGCAGACATGGCAAACATTACAAATGGTGGTAATTAGAGAGTTGCTGTCTTGGCCAGAAAACAAGTTGGGAGCGTTTTTAGCTAATTGTGTTGCGGTGTTTGTGTCAACGAGATTTGAATTATTAAATTGTGTCTGGCTTAAATGCAGAAGATTCCTACACTCAAGCATTGCTTATGGGAATGGAGCTGCGGCGGAGGTCCTACCTGACCGGCCAGCGCTGGGGTTAGGCGGCCAGCGAGCCGATAAAAAAGTGTGTGATGGAGTTATTTGTGGGCGGGTAAAGGGTCAATCAACGTTGCGAACAAGCGGCCGGTGGAAGAGGCCGACTTATTGAATAAATAGATGGAACGGACCGGTTGGCTGGCGTTGAAACAGTAGGGCTTTTAGTGAATCAACGCTTTGCCAAATATTAACGGAAAAGAAAACGGCGCCTGTTGGCGCCGTTTTGAACACATAACGTTTCGGACTAATTCCTGCTGCGCTCAAGAAACTGCCTTGTGCGTTCTTCTTTAGGGTTGGCGAACAGTTCTTTGGCCTCACCCTGTTCAACAATCACGCCCTTGTCGATAAAGATCACTCGGTTTGCGACGTCCCGCGCGAAGCTCATCTCGTGGGTGACGATCACCATCGTGCGTTTTTCCAGAGCCAAGGCGTGAATGGTATTGAGCACCTCGCCCACCAACTCGGGATCAAGCGCCGACGTGGGCTCATCAAACAGAATGACTTCGGGCTCCATGGCCAACGCACGGGCAATCGCCACGCGCTGCTGTTGGCCACCGGACAGACGACGCGGGTAAGCGTCTTCTTTGCCCGCAAGGCCGACTTTGGCCAGCAGCACGCGGCCCAGCTCAATGGCCTGCTCGCGCGGCATCTTCTTGACCACGGTCGGGCCTTCGATCACGTTTTCCAGCGCAGTGCGATGGGGGAACAGATTGAAGTTCTGGAAGACAAACCCGACATGCTGGCGCAATTGCCGGATCAGGCCCTGCTGCTGACCCAACGGGCGACTCAAATCGACTTTGATATCACCCACGACAATGCTGCCACTGGTGGGCACTTCCAGGAGATTCAAGCAGCGCAACAGCGTGGTTTTGCCCGATCCGCTGGGGCCGATGATTGCCACCACTTCGCCCGGCTCGACCGTCAGGTCAATGCCCTTGAGGACTTCGTTGCCCTTGAATTGCTTGGTCAGTTTTTCAACCGTGATCATGCCTCAGGACTCCACATCGTGGCGGTTGGCCCGTGCTTCCAGGCGATTTTGAAAATGCGCCAGAATGCTGCACAGCACCCAATAGATCACCGCAACGGTGAAATACATGGTGAAAATCTCCAGCGTACGCGAGGAGATCAGCTGCGCCTGGCGGAACACTTCGGGCACCTGAATGGTGGCGGCCATTGCCGTGTCCTTGACCAGTGAAATAAAGCTGTTGCCCAGTGGCGGCAACGCGGTGCGTGCAGCTTGCGGGAGGATGGCGCGGCGCATGGTCTGGGCGCGCGTCATGCCGATGCTCGCGGCGGCTTCCCACTGCCCTCGGTCCACCGAACCGATCGCGGCCCGAAGGATTTCGCAGGCATACGCGGCCATGTTCAGCGACAAGCCGATGAGCGCTGCGGTAATCGCATCCAGTTCGATGCCCAGGTCCGGCAGGCCGTAATAGATCATGAACAGCTGGACGAGAAGCGGCGTGCCCCGAAAGAACGACACGTAGACCCTGGCGACGGCACTGATGGCCCAGATCTTCGACAAACGCATCAGCGCCAGGCCGAAGCCCAGCACCAATCCGAAAAACATCGATCCCAGGCTCAAGCCCACCGTGTAATACGCGCCCTTGAGCAGGAAGGGCGCGGAGTCCAGCGCGAGCTGAAGGCTCTCTGGGATCATTTGGTCACGTCAGCCTTGAAGTACTTGTCCGACAGCTTGGCGAGGGTGCCGTCGGCGCGCAGCTTTTCGATGGCTTTGTTGATGGCATCCAGCAACTCAGGCTCGCCCTTGCGCAAGGCGATACCCGACTCCTGACGAGAGAACGGTTCGCCGGAAACGGCCAGCTTGTCCTTGGTTTTGGCAACCAGTTCCAGTGCCGCGAGACGGTCGACAAGGATGGCGTCGATGCGGCCCACACGCAGGTCCTGGTATTTGGTCGGATCATCGTCGTAGGTTTTGACGATCGCGTCCGGCACGTTGGCTTTCAGCCACTCTTCGTAGTTGGTGCCCAGACCGACGCCGACTTTCTTGCCTTTCAGATCGGCCGCGGTTTTGATCACGCCGACGTCCTTGGTCTGCACCAGCGCCTGGATGCCCGAGACGGTGTAGGGTTCGGAAAAGTCGTACTTCTTCTTGCGCTCGTCGGAAATGGTCACCTGATTGACCACGACGTCCAGACGTTTGGACTCCAGCGCCGCCAGAATGCCGGCCCACGGCGTGGCTTGCAGCTTGACCTTGACCCCAAGCTCCTTGGCCAGTGCTTCAGAGAACTCCACTTCAAAGCCGGTCAGTTTGCCGTCTTCGCCCACAAAGCTGAACGGTGGATAAGTGCCTTCCAGGCCGACGTTGAGGGTGCCGTTCTTTTTGATCGTAGCCAACTGATCGCCAGCGACCGCCTGGCTGGCCAGACCGGTACCCAGCACGAGGCTGAAGGCCGACAACAGAAAGGTGCGGCGGATTGCAGACATGTTCATGAAAGTCCCCTGTTTTAATTGGAATGTCAGGCAAGTATCAGACCTGACGAAGCTACGTTGGCATCACGGGTTTATCCAGCTTTTTCAGTCGCCTGCGGGCCTGTGCGCGCCGGCTGGCGGCGATCATAAGACCCGTGCGTAGAGATGAAAAATAATAAAAAGCGGATTGCTTATCTATTTTTAGAATATAGCGCTCGCCCAATACCCTGAGCGTGGCGTAACCCAGGCTTCATAGCGTCGAGAAGACATCGTTGTAAGCAAACAACGCAGGCGCGCCGCCGGTATGGAGAAATACGATGGGGCCGTCTTCGAAACGCTGACGGCCAATGCCGTCGAGCAGTCCGGCCATGGCCTTGCCGGTGTAGACCGGGTCAAGCAGCAGCCCTTCATGGCTGGCCACCAGCCGAATCGCCGCCAATGTGCCGGCGTTCGGTTCGCCATATCGCGGGCCGAAGTATTCATCCCACAGCTGCACCTTGAACCCGGCGGGCAATGGTTCGCCCAGTAGCTCAGCGGTTTGCTCGGCCAAGCCCTGAACCTTGGGCGCCTGGGTTTCCTCCGGGCGCGATACGGTCACGCCGATCACCGGCAGCCCGGGCAATTCCTCGGCTAGGGCCAATGCCAGTCCGCTGTGGGTGCCAGCACTGCCGGAGGCGAGAACGACGGCTGCGAACGACAGGCTGCTTTGCTTGATCTGCTCTGCCAGTTCAAAACCGGCCCGCACATAACCCAGTGCGCCGAGCGCATTCGAACCGCCGATCGGTACGAGGTAGGGCTTCTTGCCGCTCAGGCGCAATCGGCTCGCCAGGGCTTGCAGTTGCTCATCGGCGTTGTCGAGGTTTTCGACCTGTTCGACCTTGGCATCGAATAAATCCAGCAAGAGTCGATTGCCATTGCCCAGGTAATTGCTGTCGTCGGTCGCGATCGGGTTTTCCAGCAGGGCGACACAGCCCAGGCCAAGCCTGGCAGCCAGGGCAGCGGTCTGGCGCACGTGGTTGGACTGAATGGCGCCTGCGGTGATCAGCGTGTCACATCCCTGGGCCAGAGCATCAGCCGCGAGGTATTCCAGCTTGCGCAGCTTGTTGCCGCCCATGGCAAGCGGCGTGATGTCGTCGCGTTTGACGTAAATGTCACGACCGGCCCACGCCGATAGGCGCTCGAGCTTTTCCAGTGGCGTCGGGCCGCCGAGCAGTTCCAGACGGTTAAAATGGGCGAGCTGTTGTTTGATCATGGTCGTGTGGACAGGTCCGCAAGTGAGTCGCAGGACTATAGGCAGACGCTTCTTACAGGGCAACAGGCCTTGATCCTTCATCCCCTAAAGAGAAGCCCCACGAAAATTGTTATTTTTTTGCCGCGAATGGATGCCGTAGAGTGATTCCACTTCGGCCTCACAGCCTGACTCGCCGTTGAATGAAGGAGAAACCTGCGTGAGCACTATTCCCGAACTGTCCCCTGAATCCTGCGCCGAGGGCGTGACCGGCCACTGGCAACTGCAGCGGATTGTGGGTGAGTTGCGCGCTGCGCGTGATGACTGGCGCACCAGCAACGGCCGAATCAGCGGAGAGAAGGGCGGCCGTGAGCTGCCTTCGCGCGAAGCCATGCACGACATTCTCGGCGCGCTGTGCGGCGCGCTGTTTCCGATGCGGCTGGGCCCCGTGGACCTGCGCGAAGAGAGTGAAGACTTCTACGTGGGATACACCCTCGACGTGGCCTTGAATTCGCTGCTCGATCAGGCGCGGCTCGAACTGCGCTACGCCGCTCGGCAGAACGGCCAGGATGCCAGTTGCGCGGATGTGCATGCGGAACGGCTGATCCAGGATTTCGCCAGCGCGCTGCCGACGATTCGTCGCATCCTCGACACTGACGTGCTGGCCGCGTATCACGGTGACCCCGCCGCGCGCAGCGTGGATGAGGTGCTGCTCTGCTACCCGGGCATTCTGGCGGTGATTCACCATCGCCTGGCCCATCATCTGTATCACAACGGCTTGCCATTGCTGGCGCGCATCAGCGCCGAACTGGCCCACTCCGCCACCGGCATCGATATCCATCCCGGCGCGCAGATCGGCCCGAGCTTCTTCATTGATCACGGGACCGGCGTGGTGATTGGCGAGACTGCAATCATCGGTGAGCGCGTGCGCATTTATCAGGCCGTCACGCTGGGCGCAAAACGCTTCCCTTCCGATGAAGACGGGCAATTGCTCAAAGGGCACGCGCGCCACCCGATCGTTGAAGACGACGTGGTGATCTATGCCGGCGCCACGATTCTGGGCCGAATCACCATCGGCAAAGGCTCGACCATCGGCGGCAACGTGTGGCTAACGCGGGGCGTACCGCCGGGCAGCAACGTCAATCAAGCGAGTCTGCAGCACGATGACGGCTTTCCGAAGTAGCCCGTCATATCGCCAATTTCAGGGTGCGCATACTGGCCTCTTCCCGGCTGAAGCCGGTCCCACTAATTGACCGCATACATCTTGTAGGACCGGCTTTAGCCGGGAAGGCGCCGGTCGACATATCGCCAAGCCTCCATAATTTTCCAGCGCGTTGAAAACCCTCCAGAACCCACGGAACGAAAGGCCTTCGCCGTCCGTCCTACCCTCGCCCGACGCACTGCCACGCCAGTGTGGATTAGTCTCTGGCCGACTTTTCGTGTTTTAATTGAACGTTCAATCAAGTTAAAACGGTGGTTCGCTGCCCGCTGATCTCAGGAGGCCTACCTTTGCCGCATACACGTTGCATGATCGATCCCATCGCCCGCGCGGCGGTATTCCGATGAATAATTCAAGCACCCCCAACAGCACGCCCGTTCGCATGAACGGCCCTGTTTTCTACTTCGCTGCCAGCTTCATTCTGATCTTCGGACTCGTGGTGATCGGCTTCCCGGAAGCATCCGGAGCCTGGCTGCTCGCCGCACAGAACTGGGCCGCCAACACCGTTGGCTGGTACTACATGCTGGCGATGACGCTGTATCTGCTGTTCGTTGTGATTACCGCGATGTCCGGCTACGGCAAGATCAAGCTCGGTGCCGACCACGACGAACCCGAATTCAGTTACCTGTCCTGGGCCGGCATGCTGTTCGCCGCCGGGATCAGCATTACGCTGTTTTTCTTCTGCGTGTCCGAGCCCCTGACCCACATGCTGCAGCCGCCGCAAGGCGAGGGCGGGACAACCCAATCTGCGCGCCAGGCCATGCAGCTGCTGTTTTTGCATTGGGGCCTGCACGGTTGGGGCGTGTTCGCCTTCGTTGGCATGGCGCTGGCCTATTTTGCGTACCGGCATAACCTGCCGCTGGCATTGCGCTCAGCGCTGTACCCGTTGATCGGCAAGCGCATCAACGGCCCGATTGGGTACGCAGTTGACGGTTTCGGCATCATCGCCACAATTTTCGGCCTCGGCGCTGACATGGGGTTTGGTGTACTGCACCTGAATTCCGGGTTGGACTACCTGTTTAACGTGCCGCACACCCAATGGATTCAAGTGGGCTTGATCACCCTGATGATGGGCGCCGCGATCCTTGTGGCCATCGCCGGCGTCGACAAAGGCGTGCGTGTGATGTCCGACATCAACATGCTGTTGGCCTGCGCGCTGTTGCTGTTCGTGTTGTTTGCCGGACCCACGCAACACCTGCTGAACACGCTGGTACAGAACATTGGCGATTATCTGGGCGCGTTGCCGGTCAAGAGCTTCGACGTGTACGCGTACGACGGGCCGAGCGACTGGCTGGGCGGCTGGACCGTGTTCTATTGGGCCTGGTGGATTGCCTGGTCGCCCTTCGTTGGACTGTTCATTGCGCGTATCTCCCGTGGTCGCACCATTCGTGAATTCGTTTTCGGCGTGCTGTTGATCCCGCTGGGCTTCACCCTGGCCTGGATGTCGATCTTCGGTAACAGCGCCATCGACCTGGTGCTGAACCATGGCATGGCCGCGTTGGGCCAGTCGGCTATCGAAGACCCTTCGATGACGCTTTACCTGATGCTGCAGACCTACCCATGGAGCCGGACGGTCATTGCCGTGACAGTGTTCATCAGCTTCGTGTTCTTCGTGACCTCGGCCGACTCCGGCACCGTGGTGCTGTCGACGCTTTCGGCCAAAGGCGGCAGCCCTGACGAAGACGGCCCGAAATGGCTGCGCGTGTTCTGGGGCGTGATGACCGCGCTGATCACCAGCGGTTTGCTGTTCTCGGGCAGCATTGATGCGCTGAAGTCGGCGGTGGTGCTGACCTCGTTGCCGTTCTCGCTGATTCTGCTGTTGATGATGTGGGGGCTGCACAAGGCGTTTTATATGGAGTCTCAGCGCAAGATCGCCCAGCTGTATTCGCTGGCACCGGTCTCCGGATCCCGGCGTGGGGGCTGGCGTCAGCGTTTGACCCAAGCCGTGGCGTTCCCGTCGCGTGATGAGGTCTACCGCTTCCTTGACCAGACCGTGCGCCCGGCGATTGAAGAAGTGACCGCCGTATTCGTCGAGAAGGGCCTGACGGTCGTGAGTCAGCCGGATCCGGCCAATCACACGGTGGGGCTGGAAATCGGCCACGGTGAAGAGCGTCCGTTCGTGTACCAGGCGACAATGCGTGGTTACTTCACGCCGTCCTTTGCACGTGGCGGGATGGGCTCCAAACAACTGAATAACCGCCGCTACTACCGCGCCGAAGTGCACCTGAGCGAGGGCAGTCAGGATTACGACCTGGTGGGCTACACCAAGGAACAGGTCATCAACGACATCCTTGACCAGTACGAGCGGCACATGCAGTTCTTGCATCTGGTGCGTTGAGGCTGTCGTTTAAAAGAGATCGCCCGCCGCCCTGAACACCGGCGGCAGCGCTGTAAAAGCAGTTCATGCAGGAGTGAGCTTGCTCGCGAAGGCGTCGTACCAGCCGCTGGATACTTAGCGGTTGTACGCGCTGCTCCGCGAGCAATGTGCAGCACCCCTTTTCTCACAGACTGTTCATCCGCGATGCTTCTTACGCCAGGCCGCCGTTGGCCCGCAGCACCTGACCATTCACCCAGCCCGAATCCGGCCCGGCCAGAAAGGACACGACGCTGGCAATATCCTCCGGCTGCCCCAGTCGCTGTAACGGCGGCATGTTGGCGAAGTGCTGGATCTGCTCCTCGCTCTTGCCCTGCAGGAACAGTTCAGTTGCCACCGGCCCCGGCGCGACCGCATTCACCGTGATATTGCGTCCGCGCAGCTCTTTGGCGAACACATGGGTGAACGCCTCGACAGCCGCTTTGGTCGCGTTGTAAATCGCGTAACCCGGCAGGTTCAGCGCCAGGGCTGTGGTCGAAAAATTGATGATCCGGCCGCCGTCATTCATCCGCGATCCGGCTTCGCGCAGCGTGTTGAAGGTGCCTCGGGTATTAATGTTGAACGCCTGATCGAACTGCTCATCGCTCGTCTCTGCCAATGGCAGCGCCTTCATGACGCCGGCGTTATTGACCAACACATCGATTTTGCCCAACTGCTTTTCCGTCTGCTCGAACAGGCCACGAACATCGTCAGCCTTGGCAATGTCGGCCTTGATGGCGATGGCCTGACCGCCTTCGGCATTGAGCTGCTCAACGAGAGCATCGGCCTCCGCCGCGCTGCTGGCATAGTTCACGACCACCGCGAAACCGTCGTGGCTCAAGCGCCGGGCGATCTGTGCGCCGATGCCACGCGAGGCGCCGGTAATGATGGCTACGGGACGTTGGATGTCTGGAGTGGACTGCGTCATGGTGAGTCTCCGATGTGATTTCAAAGTAAGTGCAGCTTCACATGCGTGCACGCAGCGATAAACGCCCCGAAAACGGCTTCATTGTTCGGATTTAGCGAACAACGATTCAACTTGCCTGCCCGCCGAGCGAAACAGGGGCAGTCGTCCACTCTCTTGAACCCCCTCGACGCATGGAAATCCGAGTAATCTCGCAGGTTCGTTCTGTGACTGACTTCCGTACAAAAAAGAGAGGACCGGATGACTTACATCGCTGCCGAAAACCGTTATGAACGCATTCCCTATCGTCGCGTGGGCCGCAGCGGCCTGGTATTGCCAGCGCTCTCAATGGGTCTGTGGCACAACTTTGGCGACAGCACGGCGATTGATACCCAGCGCGCGATGCTGCGTACGGCCTTCGACCTGGGCATCAACCATTTCGACCTCGCCAACAACTATGGCCCGCCGTACGGCAGTGCCGAAATCAATTTCGGTCGTCTGCTCAAGGAAGACTTCAAGCAGTACCGCGACGAGCTGATCATCTCCAGCAAAGCCGGCTGGGACATGTGGCCGGGTCCTTACGGCCAGGGCGGCGGATCGCGCAAATACGTGCTGGCCAGCCTTGACCAGAGCCTGCAGCGCATGGGCCTGGACTACGTCGATATTTTCTATTCTCACCGTTTTGACCCGGACACCCCGCTGGAAGAAACCGCGAGCGCGCTGGCCACGGCGGTGCAGCAGGGCAAAGCGCTGTACATCGGGATCTCTTCGTATTCGGGCGCCAAGACCCGGGAGATCGCAGGCTTGCTGAGAGAGTGGAAAGTGCCGCTGCTGATTCATCAGCCGGCCTATAACCTGCTCAACCGTTGGGTGGAAAAGGACCTGCTGGACACCACCGAGGAACTCGGCTCGGGCATCATCGCGTTCACGGCGCTGGCCCAAGGGCTGCTTTCGGACAAATACCTGAACGGCATTCCAAAAGATGCACGGGTCAACCGTCCCGGCGGCGGCTCCTTACAGGCGTCGCATTTGTCGGAACAGAACATCGAGCACGTGCGCGCCCTGAACGAGATTGCCAAGCGTCGCGGCCAGAGCCTGGCACAGATGGCGCTGGCCTGGACGCTTCGCGATCCACGTGTCACGTCTGCGCTGATCGGTGCGAGCCGCCCGGAGCAGATCATCGAAAACGTAGGCGCCCTCGACAACCTGGAATTCAGTCAGGAAGAACTGGCTGAGATCGACCGCTTTGCGGTGGAAGGTGGGATCAACCTGTGGGAGAAGCCGTCTTCGGCTGAATGACGCTGGGGCTATGGGAGCCCGCTTGCTGGCGAACTCAAATGTCAGGCGACGTTTCTGTCGTTGACACTGTTCCGTTCGCCAGCAAGCCGGCTCCAATTTTTGGTCTAGCCCATCAATACACGGGGGGCTGAGTCCGTTCAGCCCTCGTCACCCTCGTCGTCATCCCCACCATCGATCTTCATGCCCAACTCTTTGATCTTGCGGGTCAGGGTGTTGCGGCCCCAGCCCAGCAAGACAGCAGCATCGCGACGGCGGCCGGCGGTGTGCTTGAGCGCGGTCTCGATCATGATCCGCTCGAACGTCGGCACGGCACTGTCCAGAAGGCTGGACTGACCACGGGCCAGCGCTTGATCGGCCCACTGGCGCAGCGCCTGTTCCCAGTTGGTCACCGGGGCAGCGTCCTGCGGCAGGCTCAGCAACTCGGGCGGCAAATCGCTGACATGCACTTCGCGGCCCGACGCCATCACAGTGATCCAGCGACAAGTGTTTTCCAGCTGACGGACGTTGCCCGGCCACGGCAGGTGCTTGAGATACTCCTCTGTTTCCGCCTTCAGCAGCTTGGGCTCCACCGCCAGTTCCTGAGCGGCGCGGCTAAGGAAGTGTCGCGCCAGCGTCGGGATGTCCTCGCGACGGTCGGACATCCGAGGGATATGGATGCGGATCACGTTCAGACGGTGGAACAAGTCTTCCCGGAACTTGCCGGCCTGGACCAGCGTTTCGAGGTTCTGGTGCGTCGCGGCGATGATGCGCACGTCGACCTTGACCGGCACATGACCACCGACCCGGTAGAACTCGCCGTCGGCCAGTACCCGCAGTAACCGGGTTTGGGTGTCCGCAGGCATGTCGCCGATTTCATCAAGGAATAAGGTGCCGCCGTCGGCTTGCTCAAAGCGCCCGCGACGCAGGTTCGCCGCGCCGGTGAAGGCGCCTTTTTCGTGGCCGAACAGCTCGGACTCCATCAGGTCTTTCGGAATCGCCGCCATGTTCAGCGCGATGAACGGGGACACCGAACGCGGGCTGTGGCGATGCAGGGCGTGGGCAACGAGTTCTTTACCGGTCCCGGACTCGCCGTTTATCAGCACGGTGATGTTGGAGTGGCTCAAGCGGCCGATGGCGCGAAACACCTCCTGCATGGCCGGCGCTTCGCCAATGATCTCCGGGGTGCGGGTCAGCGCTGGCGGGATGTCCAGGCCTTGCTGTTCCTGAGCGTGCTGGTTGGCGCGCTTGACCAGTGAAACGGCTTCGTCGACGTCGAACGGCTTGGGCAGGTACTCGAACGCACCGCCTTGATAGGACGCCACCGCGCTGTCCAGGTCCGAGTGCGCGGTCATGATGATGACCGGCAGGCGCGGATGCTGTTCCCGAATGCGCGCCAGCAAATCCAGGCCGCTGGCGCCGGGCATGCGGATATCGGAAATGATCACGTCAGGCTGCTGGCGGGCCAGGCGGCTCATCACGCCATCAGCGCTGTCGAAGCTTTGCGTGGTCATGCCCTCTTGCTGCAGGGCTTTCTCCAGTACCCAGCGGATGGAACGGTCGTCATCGACGATCCAGACAGTTTCACTACGGCTCATGTCGACGCTGCTCCTTGTTCCAGCGGCAGAAAGATCGAGAATGTCGTATGGCCAGGATGGCTATCACACTCGATCAGCCCCTGGTGCTGACTGATGATGTTCTGAGTAATGGCAAGGCCCAGCCCGGTGCCATCCGGGCGGCCGCTGACCATGGGGTAAAAAATGGTTTCTTGCAGCTCCGGCGGTATGCCGGGGCCGTTGTCGATGATTTCGATCTTGCTTACCAGACGATGGCGCACGTGGCCAATCGTGAATTGGCGCATGGCGCGGGTGCGCAAGCTAATGCGGCCCAGACGCAACTCGTTCTGGCTGCTGATGGCCTGCATGGCGTTGCGCACGATGTTGAGCACTGCCTGAATCATCTGCTCGCGGTCGATCAGCACGTCAGGGATGCTCGGATCGTAGTCTCGCACGATCGTGATGCACCCCTGGCTCTCGGCTTCGACCAGGCTGCACACGCGCTCAAGCACCTCATGCACGTTGGTCATGGCCAGCAGCGGCAGCTTGTTCGAGCCGAGCATGCGATCGACCAGGTTTCGCAGGCGATCGGCTTCTTCGATGATGACGTTGGTGTAGTCCTTGAGACTTTCCTCCGGCAGCTCGCGCGCCAGCAACTGGGCGGCACCGCGAATCCCGCCAAGAGGGTTCTTGATTTCATGGGCCAGGCCGCGCACCAGCATCTTGGTGGTCTCCTGCTTGGACAACTGAGCCTCTTCCTTGGTGATCCGCAGCAGGCGGTCACGGGGATGGACTTCCAGCAGCAGCATGGTCTCGGCCTGGGAAAGAATCGGCGTGACGGCGTAATCGACCGTCAGCGTCTGTCCGGTCAGCGCGGTGAGCATGGCTTCACGTTTCGTGAAAGGGTGCGCTTGCTCAACTGCCTGACGCAGCGAACTGAGCGCTTCGGCCGATTCGGTGAACAGCTCGCTGATGAATTGTCCGTGGCTGCGCTGACCGCTAATGGCCAGCAGCATCTCAGCAGCAGGATTCATGTACTCAAGGCGCAGGTCCGAGTTGAGCAGAATCGTGGCAGTGGTCAGGTTGTCGAGTAACAACCGATGCAACGCATCGCTGATAGTCATGAATCCGATGACCTCTTTTGGCTCGATGCACGGCGGCTGGGCCGCTCGTGCAGGCTCTGATTGGTCTTGCCAGCGTATGGAAACCGCTGACACGTGTGATGTGCTCGCGCATCCATTACAAAATGCAAAAACCAAACCAAGGCTCCGAAAAGAAGCGCGGATTGAGGAATTACGAGCGTTTTTCGAACGACAGGCCCGGCGGCAGTGCACGAGTTAACGAATCTTGAACCAAAATGGGCTTTTCATCCGAGAACATGTTCAGGATTCGCACCATTATGGAGCGTAGCGGGTCGAGAGAAGATGGGCGAGGTTTAACGAAAAAACGAAAAGAACCCAGAATCTTCCTCTGGCTTGTCTTTCAAGGCACATTCGGGGCGCACCCCGTAATCGTCAGTTTTGCAGGGTTGCGCAAGCCGCTTCTGGGTCAGCGATATGCGGATCAGGTGGAAGGGCTGATTGGGGGTTCGCTCAACCACTCGCCCGTATTGATCGACGATCTCCACAGAGAGTTGATGAGTCCCGCGGTCGATGTTCGTCAGCGGGAAAACCGGGCTGCGCGTTGGCTCGCCATAGGGTTTGCTGTCGAGTAGCAATCGGTACAAGTGACCTGGTTGAAGCTCCGGATCATTGCTGACGGTGACGTTCAGATTGCCTTGGATATCACGGATCGTACTATCGGGTTCCGGCGCAAGAATGCGCAGCAACTCATAATGAAAAATGGGTTTTTGTGCAGGCTTTGGCCGGGAGGTCCGACTGGGCGTGTTGGTGGGCTGCACGACACGGTTGGTCGGTGCGATGTCGACCTTTTTCGCGTTACGGTGAGGTTGGTCTGTGAACACCCTGTTGCCGTCCGCATCCACATAGGTATAAACCTCGGCCAAGACGGTCTGGCTTAGGCAGAGCAGCAGGCACAGGGCAATGGCTGACCGGCAACGGTATTTAAGGTCGGCCGGCATGGACTCGCTGCACTGTCAGGTTGACCGTTTCGCTTTGCTGGATCGAACGCTGGTTTTCCACCACCTGAACCGAAAAGCTGTGTTCGCCACGATCAAGCTCCATGACCTGCAGTCGGGGAATATTGGTAGGTTGCCCGTAAGGTGTGCCATCCACGATCAACTGCAGCAAATGTCCAGGCTGCAAACGAGGTTCTATCGCCACGCCAACGGTGAATGAACCGTTGTTGGCGCGGAGCGCTTCTTCCTGCGGCAGGTCCTTTAGTGCGAGCACTTGATAGGCGGCAGCGCTCTGCTGGTTCTGGTTCTGGTTCTGGTTCTGAGCTTCGCTCCGCGGCGTTGGAAGCGGCGGTGGCGGGGCAGGCACGACGGTCTCGACACTGTTGAGTGGGGGCAGCTCGACGGCTTCGGCCTTGGTGCCGTTTGGCGGCTGATTGCTGTAGGCCGTATTTCCGGACGCATCGGTGTATTTGTAGATCTGCGCGGCGGCGGGCAGTGCTAACACCAGCAGCAGAAGGGCGAGACATTGACGCATGAACACTCCAGTGCAGCGATCAAGACAACCAACAATGACGCTGTGCTAAATGCATGGCGCAGCACGGATCAGCATAGAGGAATACTGATCATGGGTGTCACTTGAGAAGTGGCCCTGCTCCAGTCCTCAGTGGGTGGTTGAAGTTTGGCAGAGGTCGCCTGCCGCCCGTTGCAGCGCCGTCACGATGACGGGATCGCCTGCCTGCCGCTGGATTTCAGACTGCACCCAGCCTGAGCACCCTGCATCGCTGCGATAAGGCTGAAACGCCGAATAGCTCTGCATCAATACCGGCAGCAGCGTGTCCAGCCGACCCCGGATGCCTTCGGTCAAATTGAGGTCAGGCTTTTCGGGCGATTGGCCGGTCTCGCGCCACTGCTCGAGGCGCGCGTATTGCACCATCTTGTTGGCCTCCATCTGGGCCGTCATGAAGTCGCGTACCTCGCCGCCGGTCAGCTTGAATTCACCCGCCCGTGACTCAGCGTTCTGGATCACCTGGCGCTCACGCTCACTGTCCTGCACCGGCTTGCCGCTGTGCCACTTGCTGCGCGCTACATCATTGGCGATCTCCAGCCTTAACTCCATGGCCGCCACGAGTGGCTGAAGTTGGGCGGGGGGCTTCTGGGCGGGAGCAGCCTGAAGGCCGGTCGATAGCAGGCCGCAGGTAAAGGCAGCGAATTGGAGCTGTTTCAGCATTGTTATGTCCTCGCATATGACCGAGCGATCACTATCCAACATTTGGCTCTAGAAGATCAGAAAGACAAGATTGCCGGAAGCGTCGTCCTGATCTGCGGTACATATTTATAGCGAGGAGCAATGCGTGGCTGTAACAAAAAAGGCCTCCCGAAGGAGGCCTCTTGTTCACGCGGCCTTCGCCGGCGCGACTGGATCAGCAGCTGTAGTACAGCTCGTATTCCAGCGGGTGTACGAAGGTGCGCACTTTGATTTCTTCTTCGGATTTCAAAGCGATGTAAGCGTCGATGAAGTCGTCGCTGAACACGCCGCCTTTGGTCAGGAACGCACGACCTTTGTCCAGCTCTTCCAGCGCTTCTTTCAGGCTACCGCAAACTTGTGGGATCTCTTTAGCCTCTTCAGGCGGCAGGTCATACAGGTTTTTATCGGCAGCATCGCCAGGGTGGATCTTGTTCTGGATGCCGTCCAGGCCAGCCATCAACAGTGCGGCGAACGCCAGGTACGGGTTGGCAGCCGGGTCTGGGAAACGTGCTTCGATACGACGGCCTTTAGGGCTGTTGACGTAAGGAATACGGATCGAAGCCGAACGGTTGCGTGCCGAGTAAGCCAGCATGACCGGTGCTTCGAAACCTGGAACCAGACGCTTGTACGAGTTGGTTGCCGGGTTGGTGAAGCCGTTCAGCGCCTTACCGTGCTTGATGATGCCGCCGATGAAGTACAGCGCGGTGTCGGACAGACCGGCATAACCTTCGCCTGCGAAGGTGTTCTTGCCATCTTTGGAGATGGACATGTGAACGTGCATACCCGAGCCGTTATCGCCGTACAGAGGCTTAGGCATGAAGGTAGCCGTGCGGCCGTAAGCGTCGGCAACGTTGTGGACCACGTATTTCAGGGTCTGAACTTCGTCTGCCTTCTTGACCAGCGTGTTGAATTTCACGCCGATTTCGTTCTGGCCAGCCGTTGCCACTTCGTGGTGGTGAACTTCGACGACCTGGCCCATTTCTTCCAGGGCGTTGCACATTGCGGTGCGGATTTCGTGGTCGTGGTCGAACGGTGGAACCGGGAAGTAGCCGCCTTTGATGCCTGGACGGTGGCCCTTGTTGCCGCCTTCGATGTCAGCGTCGGACATCCACGAACCTTGTTCGGAGTAGATCTTGAACATGGAGCCAGAGATGTCGGACTTGAATTTCACTTCGTCGAAGATGAAGAATTCTGGCTCCGGGCCTGCGAACACAGTGTCACCGATACCGGTCGACTTGAGGTATTCCTCGGCGCGGTGAGCGATGGCGCGTGGATCGCGATCGTAGCCCTGCATGGTCGACGGTTCAATGATGTCGCATACCAGAATCAGGGTAGGCTCTTCGGTGAACGGATCGAGGACTGCGGTTTCGTCGTCCGGCAGCAGGATCATGTCGGAGGCTTCGATGCCTTTCCAGCCCGAGATGGAGGAGCCGTCGAACATTTTGCCGACTTCGAAGAAGTCGTCTTCCAGCGCATCGCGGGCCGGCATGGTCACGTGGTGCTGAGTGCCTTTGGTGTCCGTGAAGCGCAGATCAATCCACTTAACGTCATGATCTTTGATGAGTTGAACCGACTTCGACATGCTGTCCTCCGGGGTGGATTAGGGCCTGAGTAGTGGTTGGCCCTTTAATTTTGGTGATGCCGGGCAAGATACTCGACCAAGGCAACCTGCCTCACAAGGGAGCAATTTGCATGCCAGTGCCCTGTGTTGGGATTTCCGCCGGAATCGCTGCCTTAAAGCGCGTTAAACGTCGCAAATTCGAAAACCAACGCACCGTAATGGTGCTAAGTAATTGTATACAGGGCTTTTTTGGTGCGCTGATGATTGGCTGTACGATAACTGGTTAAACCTTGAGCAATTTCCGCTATAATCCGCGCCCCCCTTTTTCGACCGGGACCTAGCGCGCTGTTTTCATGAAATTAATCGTCAAAGTCTTCCCAGAAATCACTATCAAAAGCCGGCCTGTGCGCAAGCGCTTCATCAAACAGCTGGCCAAGAACATCCGCACGGTGCTCCGCGATCTGGACCCAGCGTTGGTGGTGGACGGCGTGTGGGACAACCTTGAGGTCGAAACCAGGGTCGAAGACGCCAAAGTCCTGCACGAGATGACCGAGCGCCTGAGCTGCATGCCCGGCATCACGCATTTTCTGCAGGTGGATCAATATCCGCTGGGTGACATGGACGACATCTATGAGAAGTGCAAACTGCACTTCGGCGATGCGATCCCCGGCAAGATATTCTCGGTACGCTGCAAGCGGGCAGGTCATCACGACTTCAGTTCCATGGACGTCGAGAAGTACGTTGGAAGCAAGCTGCGTCGTGAATGCAACGCTGCGGGCATTTCGCTCAAGGCCCCGGAAATCGAAGTCCGAATCGAAATCCGCGATCAGCGCCTGTTCGTGATCCACAGCCAGCACAATGGCATTGGCGGTTATCCGCTGGGTTCGCTTGAACAGACCCTGATCCTGATGTCGGGTGGTTTTGACTCAACCGTGGCGGCCTACCAGATCATGCGTCGCGGTCTGATGAGCCATTTCTGCTTCTTTAATCTGGGCGGACGTGCCCATGAGCTGGGCGTAATGGAAGTCGCGCACTTCATCTGGAAGAAGTACGGCAGCTCCCAGCGCGTGCTGTTCGTCAGCGTACCGTTCGAGGAAGTTCTGGGAGAAATTCTCGGAAAAGTCGATAACAGTCATATGGGCGTAGTATTGAAGCGTATGATGTTGCGCGCTGCGACCCACATTGCCGACCAGCTGGAAATCGACGCGCTGGTCACCGGCGAAGCGATTTCCCAAGTGTCCAGCCAGACACTGCCCAATTTGTCGGTCATTGATTGCGTGACGGAGAAGCTGGTCCTGCGACCGCTGATCGCCAGTCACAAGCAGGACATCATCGACTTGGCCGACCAGATCGGCACTGGCGATTTTGCCCGGCACATGCCGGAATATTGCGGCGTGATATCGGTGAATCCGAAGACCGCCGCCAAGCGCAGTCGGGTCGAACACGAAGAAAAAGCGTTCGACATGGCCGTGCTTGAGCGTGCGCTTGAAAACGCTCGTATGGTACCGATCGATCGTGTGATCGAGGAGTTGGGCCAGGACGTTCAGGTTGAAGAAGTCAGTCAGGCACTGGCCGGGCAAGTGGTCATCGACATCCGTCACCCGGATGAAGCTGAAGACAGCCCGCTGGATCTGGCTGGCGTTGAAGTGCAAACGCTGCCGTTCTTTGCATTGAACAGCCGTTTCAAGGAACTGGATGACACGCGCCAGTACCTGCTCTATTGCGACAAAGGCGTCATGAGTCGCCTGCATGCTCATCATCTGCTCAGTGAGGGGCATGCCAATGTGCGCGTTTATCGACCGAGCTAAGTGCCCGGGGCTGTTTGCCTGTGGCTTGCGTCACCGGCCCCCCGACACCAGTCGTCAGCCGTAACGGCTTTCGCCGGCTCCACCGTTCATAGTTGCCTTCTCTCAGGCATCTGACCGAATCCTCTGATCGAGATACACAAGTGATCGAAAATCTACGTAACATCGCCATTATTGCTCACGTTGACCACGGTAAAACTACCCTTGTCGACAAGCTTCTGCGTCAGTCCGGCACTCTGGAACGCGGCGAGCTCAACGACGAACGCGTGATGGACTCCAACGACCAGGAAAAAGAACGCGGTATTACCATTCTCGCGAAGAACACCGCGATCAACTGGAATGGCTACCACATCAACATCGTTGACACCCCGGGCCACGCCGACTTCGGTGGTGAAGTAGAGCGCGTGATGTCGATGGTTGACTCCGTTCTGTTGCTGGTCGACGCTCAAGATGGCCCTATGCCGCAAACCCGTTTCGTGACCAAGAAGGCTTTCGAAGCCGGCCTGCGTCCAATCGTGGTCATCAACAAGGTCGACCGTCCAGGCGCACGTCCGGACTGGGTTCTGGACCAGATCTTCGACCTGTTCGACAACCTGGGTGCCACCGAAGAACAGCTGGACTTCAAAGTCGTTTACGCCTCTGCGCTTAACGGTATTGCCGGTCTGGAACACACCGCCATGGCCGAAGACATGACGCCGCTGTACCAGTCGATCGTCGACAACGTACCTGCGCCGAAAGTCGACCGTGATGGTCCGTTCCAGATGCAGATCTCTGCACTGGACTACAACAGCTTCCTGGGCATCATCGGCGTTGGCCGTATTGCCCGTGGCAAGGTCAAGCCGAACACCCAGGTTGTGGCGATCGATGCCAACGGCAAGCGCCGTAACGGCCGTATTCTCAAGCTGATGGGTCACCACGGTCTGCACCGTATAGACGTAGAAGAAGCTGCGGCCGGCGACATCGTCTGCATCAGCGGCTTCGAAGAGCTGTTCATCTCCGACACCCTGTGCGACCCACAGAATGTTGAAGCGATGAAGCCGCTGACCGTCGACGAACCTACCGTTTCCATGACCTTCCAGGTCAACGATTCGCCTTTCTGCGGTCGAGAAGGCAAGTTCGTCACCAGCCGTAATATCAAAGAGCGTCTGGACAAAGAGCTGCTGTACAACGTTGCTCTGCGCGTGGAAGAAGGCGACACCGCTGACAAGTTCAAGGTGTCTGGCCGTGGTGAGCTGCACCTCTCGGTACTGATCGAAACCATGCGTCGCGAAGGCTTCGAAATGGGCGTCGGCCGTCCTGAAGTGATCATCCGCATGGTTGATGGCGTCAAGCACGAACCGTTCGAAAACGTCACCATCGACCTGCCAGAAGAGTCGCAGGGCGCAATCATGGAACAGATCGGTATCCGTAAGGGCGATCTGACCAACATGGTTCCGGATGGCAAGGGCCGTGTTCGCCTTGAGTACAACATCCCGGCACGTGGCCTGATCGGCTTCCGTAACGAGTTCCTGACCCTCACTTCCGGTGCAGGCATCCTGACCTCGATCTTCGACCGTTACGACGTGATGAAGTCGGGTGACATGTCCGGCCGTCAGAACGGTGTTCTGGTTTCGGTTGCGACCGGTAAGGCTCTGACTTACTCACTGGAAACCCTGCAAGCTCGCGGCAAACTGTTCCTGGGTCACGGCGAAGACGTGTACGAAGGTCAGATCGTCGGTATCAACAGCCGCGACAACGACCTGGGCGTCAACCCAACCAAAGGCAAGAAGCTCGACAACATGCGTGCTTCCGGTAAAGACGAAACCATCGCTCTGGTTCCGCCTATCCGCTTCACGCTGGAACAAGCGCTCGAGTTCGTTCAAGAAGACGAGCTGTGCGAAGTGACGCCGAAGTCGATCCGTCTGCGTAAGAAGATCCTTGGCGAAAGCGAGCGTACCCGCGCTGCCAAGAAAAGCGGCAACTGATTAGTTTTAGTCAGCCGTAAAAAAACGCCCCCGACCGCAAGGCCGGGGGCGTTTTTGTTTGTGTGGGGGTTGGTTTAGCCGATTCGGTGCGGTGAGGGCGATGGCGCTCAAACCGGCCTCTTCCCGGCTAAAGCCGGTCCCACTGAGTACGCGCGGTGTCAGTGGGACCGGCTTTAGCCGGGAAGGCGTACGCGAAGCCTAGAGATGCTTTAGAACTTCAACGGCACCCGGCCGGAGTTCGAATTCAGCGTGCCCGTGATTTCGCGCACGACTTCTTTCGGCTTGTACGCGCAATAACCCGGGCGTGGACCGATCTTTGGATGGTTGCGGCAGGTGTCGGGGCGTTTGTCGTAGATGGTGCACAGACGGCTCTTGCGATCCAGATACAGGCAATCATTGTTGCTCATGCGCTGCAGGGTGAAGATTCCGGACTTCTGATTGAAGCGCTCGACGATCCCGTCCTTCTGCAGGCGTTTGGCAATGTTCTTAGGGTTATCGCCCTGTTCGAACTCGTCAACGATGCCAATGCGGATCAGGTCCTTGATCTTCACTTCCACAGGCAGCGTGCAGCAGCTGGAAACACAGCCCCCGCACATATAGCTGGAGTATTTCTGCCAGGTCTCGATACGGTCGAGTTCTGCAGCGGCGATCAAGGTGGGTTTCATAAGCGTGTGCTTCCGGGTGTATCGGGCGCGCGATCATACCGGTCCGCGCGCAATTCCCCTACCGCAAAATAAGGCAAGCGACTGCCGGCGGCCCGCCGGGCTATCATTCCCGTAGCCCATTCAGACGAGCACGGTCTTGGCCAGCGCCTCGACTTGTTCCTGTCGCTCGTTCTGGTTGAGCCTTGCCCCCGGATTCAGCGAAGACCACTGGGGATGCGCCCTCGCTTTGTGAAGCGCATCCGGCAGCTTGCCTTCGCGCCATGTCTTGTCCAGCGGCGCGGTCAGCTTGATGCTTTCCATGGCGGCATGCCCGCGCACTTCCAGCGCGTGCAGCAATTGTCGCTGGCGCAGCGCCAACAGTCGCAGCACCGCATCGTCGACTGTCAGTTCGCGCTGGCCCTTGAGCTTGTCCATCAGCCGCCCACCGTAGCCGCGCGCCGTTTGCAGGGCTCCGCCGGCAATGGCGCCCACCAATGCGGCGGCGCCCAACGTGATGCCGCCGACCAGCAAGTCCACGCCCGCGCCTGCCGCCGCGCCCGCTGCGATGCCGCCGCCGACGCGCACGCCCAGCAGCTTCAAGGTCTCGGGGTTGAACAGATCATCGCCCCAGCGGCCATCCATCAGTGGTAAATCGCTGGCCGAGGCGTCCTCGCGACGAAACGCGTAAAGCTTGAGCAGCGACTCGACGCAACGCTGTTCGCGCTGGCGCACAGACTTGCGCAGATCATCGATAGCGGCCTGTACCTGCCCGGAGTCGGTAGCGACACTTCGGCGACAGGCCGCGCAGTCCAGCAACAGTTCGGAGATCAGCCTGGCCGCGCTTTGCTTGCGGGCGTCACGCTGGGCCTGTTGGTCTGCGATAAGGCGCTCCAGCCGGCCACGTGACGTTTCCAGCAGCAGGGCGAGGCTTTCATACAGACGCTTTTCGCCGTCTTCGGGCGGGGCAACGCTGTCGAAGCGCACCAGCGCATGCAGTCCAAGGCGCGCCAGAGCTTCGCGCCAGTCCGGTTCGCGCTGCTGGGTACTGCTGACGAAATTGAGGACGGGCAGCAACGGTTTGCCGCAGCTGGCCAGCACGGTCAGTTCGTCGCGGTACTTGGCCAACACCGGTTCCCGCGCATCGATCACGTACAGGCCAGCGTCGGAGGCGAGCAACTGACGAAGCACCTTCGCCTCCTGCTCGAAACGCTGGCGCGCCTCGCTGCCCTCAAGAAAGCGCTCAAGCCGCGCCGGGCCGTCGAGCCGTTCACCGGGTCTGTCCAGCCGCTCAAGGTAATCGAGCAGGGCGATGGCGTCTTCCAGGCCCGGCGTGTCGTACAGCTCCAGCAATGCCTCGCCGTCCACCGACAGCCGTGCGCCTTCGACATGGCGCGTGGTGCTGGGGCGATGGGACACTTCGCCGAAACCGACATCGCGGGTGAGCGTGCGCAACAGCGAGGTTTTACCGACGTTGGTGTGGCCGACCACGGCCAGTTTCAGCGGCCGGTTCGCGTCCTTGTCAGTCATGTCCGCTCTCCAGCCAGGTCAGTGGCGCGCTGTCGGTCCAGTTCAGTTCAAGCTGTTGCAGCGCTGTGTGCCAATCCTGCAGACGATCGGCGTCCAGCGCTTGCCCGGTGGGGGCGGGCAGCAGCCAGACCCGTGTCTCTGTGGCGCATCGCCCGAGTTCGGCAATCAACGCCAGGCTGCCGCGATCCGGCGAGCGACGCGGGTCGCAGGCGATGGCAAGTCGCGCGGGCGGATAGCGTGTCAGTTGGTCGAGCAGGGTGCGCCGTGATTCCCGGGAGTCGAGAATGCCGGCGTTGATCACGCTTTCGGGAAGCTCGGGCGGCCACGCATGCTGATTGTCCAGCTCGATGGCGACCACCAGCGCTCCCTGGCTTTCGCTCGCTGCCGCCCCGGTTTCGACGGCATGAAGCTGA
>NZ_DASVUM010000158.1:0-1962 GCF_036387035.1 Pseudomonas sp.
TATGTATGAATTCCTGGATCGTCTGCTGTCGATCTCCCTGCCTCGGGTTCGCGACTTCCGCGGCCTGAATGCCAAGTCCTTCGATGGTCGTGGTAACTACAGCATGGGCGTTAAAGAGCAGATCATTTTCCCGGAAATCGACTACGACAAGATCGATGCCCTGCGCGGTCTGGACATTACCCTGACCACCACTGCTCGTACGGACGAAGAAGGTCGCGCATTGCTGCGTGCTTTCAAGTTCCCGTTCCGCAACTGATTGGAGTAGGACCATGGCCAAGAAGAGCATGAAAAACCGTGAGCTGAAGCGTCAGCTCACCGTTGCCAAGTACGCTACCAAGCGTGCTGCGCTGAAAGCGATCATCGTGGATCTGAACGCAAGTCCAGAAGCACGTTGGGAAGC
This sequence comes from Pseudomonas sp., assembly GCF_036387035.1. Classification (GTDB taxonomy): domain Bacteria; phylum Pseudomonadota; class Gammaproteobacteria; order Pseudomonadales; family Pseudomonadaceae; genus Aquipseudomonas. Next base: position 401 of record NZ_DASVUM010000158.1, read on the forward strand.
GACGGTCGCACTGCAGAAGCAACCACGTGACGCAAGCGCTTCGCGCATGCGTAACCGTTGCCGTCTGACAGGTCGTCCGCACGGCGTATACCGCAAGTTCGGCCTCGGCCGTAACATGCTGCGTCAAGCAGCAATGCGTGGCGACGTACCGGGTCTGGTCAAAGCCAGCTGGTAAGCAATTATTCTCGCACTGCGCCCCTTACGTTCACCCTAAGCGGGTGGGTGTAGAGCCTGAATTTGAATCAAGCCCCTTTTGGGGCTTGATTCATTTCTGGGGTGCGCCTAGAATTGCCGGCTCGCCAGAGCCCGTGTTTGCACGTGCCCGGAATTTTAAGGCGATAGGTTGTAGCCGCAAGGCTCATTTTTTTTGTATCAGGAGCGTCTAGCCCATGAGTATGCAGGACCCGTTAGCGGACATGCTAACTCGTATCCGTAATGCCCAGATGGCTGAAAAGCCCGTCGTAAGCATGCCATCCTCCACGTTGAAGGTGGCTGTAGCCAAAGTCCTGAAGGACGAAGGTTACATTGCGGGTTATCAGATCAGCAGCGAAACCAAGCCGTTGCTATCCATCGAGCTGAAGTACTTCGAAGGCCGTCCGGTCATTGAAGAAGTGAAGCGCGTTAGCCGTCCAGGCCTGCGTCAGTACAAGTCCGCTGAAGATCTGCCGAAAGTTCGTGGCGGTCTGGGCGTGTCTATCGTCTCCACCAACAAAGGTGTGATGACGGATCGTGCTGCGCGCGCTGCCGGTGTCGGCGGCGAAGTTCTTTGCACTGTGTTCTAAGGGGGGATAAGCATGTCTCGCGTCGCTAAGAACCCCGTTAAGCTGCCAGCCGGTGTCGAAGTCAAATTCGCAGGCCAACAGCTTTCGGTGAAGGGTGCCAAGGGCACTCTCGAACTGAACATCCATTCGTCCGTTGAGATTGTTGAAGAAGCTGGTGAGCTGCGTTTCGCTGCTCGCAATGGCGATCAACAAACTCGCGCAATGGCCGGTACCACGCGTGCGTTGGTAAACAACATGGTCCAAGGCGTAAGCCAAGGCTTCGAGCGTAAGCTCCAGCTGGTCGGTGTTGGTTACAAAGCGCAAGCAAAAGGCACGGTTCTGAACCTTGCCCTTGGCTTCTCGCACCCAGTGGATTACGAACTGCCGGAAGGCATCACCGCTGAGACCCCTAGCCAAACCGATATCCTGATCAAGGGCATCGATAAGCAGCTGGTAGGTCAGGTGGCCGCTGAGATCCGCGACTTCCGTCCACCAGAGCCGTACAAAGGCAAAGGTGTGCGCTACGCGGACGAAGTCGTCCGTCGTAAAGAAGCCAAGAAGAAGTAGGGCATAGCAAATGACCGACAAAAAAGTTACTCGACTGCGTCGCGCTCGCAAAGCACGCCTGAAAATGCACGAACTCGAAGTCGTGCGTCTCTGCGTGTACCGCTCGTCGCAGCATATCTACGCCCAGGTCATCTCGGCCGACGGCAACAAAGTCCTGGCAAGCGCCTCGACTTTGGATAAAGAACTGCGTGATGGTGCCACTGGCAACATCGACGCGGCCACAAAGGTTGGCCA
>NZ_DASVUM010000159.1:0-2962 GCF_036387035.1 Pseudomonas sp.
CGAACCCCAGAACCCGCAGATCAAGGCGCGAAACATAGGCATCGATCACGCGGACCAGATGGTCTTCGGGGATTACTTCGTCGATGGACACAGGAAACAGGCTGGTCTGGTTTCGCGATTCGCCCTGGATATACGCCATAAGAAAATGCCCCGCACCTTTCGATTCGGGGCATTTTCTTAGATCCGAGACAGGTTGGCTAGGTTTTCACACAATCTGAACGGCACCGGCTTCGGGGAATCAATGAACGCCTTCACCAGCAAGCCGGCTCCTACGGACCTCATGCACGCCAACGCTTGTGTGCGTTGCCGAGAGACCTTTGCAGAAACACATGGAAAAGGCGCCCCGGAGGGCGCCTTTTTTTGGCCTGACCGAATCAGTGGGTCAGGGATTTCTGCGCATTGATTTCGATGCGTTTTGGCTTGGCCTCTTCAGGCACCAGACGCAGCAGGTCAATGTTCAGCAAGCCATTGGCCAGAGCAGCGTTCTTGACCTCAATGTGGTCAGCCAGGCGGAACGACAGCTTGAATGCACGCTGGGCGATCCCTTGATGCAGGAAGGTCACGCCTTCGGCGGTGTTCTCGCGCTTGCTGCCGGTGACGGTCAACACGCCCTTCTCGACTTGCAGCTCCAGATCTTCCTCCTGAAACCCCGCCGCCGCGACGACGATGCGGTACTGGTCATCGGCGTGCTTCTCGACGTTGTAGGGAGGGTAGCTGCTGGCCGACTCGTTGCGTGCGGCTGACTCGAACAGGTCGTTGAAGCGGTCAAAGCCGACAGAGTGACGGAACAGTGGAGCCAGGGAAAATGCAGTAGTCATCTGAAAGTCTCCTGAAAAATCAGCAAGTGGTTGTCTCCGCGACCCGACTTCGGCATCGCGTAATCCCAAAATAGGGACGGCCCTTTGCGTTTCAAGAGAACTCCAGAAAAAATTTTCAGGCGGCTTGCGGTACCGTCACACCGAGCATCTGGCTGATGCGCTCGCAGTCGGTTTCGCGGCGCAGGGCGTCAAACAGCACGGTCGCCTCGGGGTAGCTTTTGGTCAGCAAGACCACCCATTGCTTGAGCCGACCTGGCGCTTGTATCCGGGTCATTTTGGCCATGGCCTGACACCAGAAATCACGCAGCAACGGCTGCAACTCGGCCCACGTCATGGGGATGACGTCACGCCCGGCCTGCGCAGCGGCGATCTGCCGGCCCAGGTCCGGACGCGCCACCAGACCGCGACCGATCATGATGTCGCGGGCCCCGCAGATTTCCCGGCAGCGACGCCAGTCGTCCACGGTCCAGATCTCGCCGTTGGCAATGACCGGGATCTTCACCACGTCCTGAATCTTGCCGATCCACTCCCAATGGGCCGGTGGCTTGTAGCCGTCGACTTTGGTGCGGGCGTGGACGACGATATGTTCCGCGCCGCCCGCCTCCAGCGCCCGGGCGCAATCAAGGGCCGGCGCGGTGCTGTCGTAACCCAGGCGCATCTTGGCGGTGACCGGAATGTGCGCGGGCACGGCGCGGCGTACGTGGCTGAGGATAGTGTGCAGTAGCTCCGGCTCCTTGAGCAGCACCGCACCGCCCCGGGACTTGTTGACCGTCTTGGCCGGGCAGCCGAAATTCAGGTCGATGACCGGCGCGCCCAGTTCCGCTGCGAACGCTGCGTTCTCGGCCAGGCACACCGGGTCCGAACCCAGCAATTGCACGCGCAGCGGCACGCCGGCACGGGTTTTCGAACCTTGCAGCAGCTCGGACGCCAGCTTGTGGAAGTAATGCTCCGGCAGTAGACGCTCGGTCACCCGGATGAATTCGGTCACGCACCAGTCGATGCCGCCCACTTGCGTCAGCACGTCGCGCAGGATGTCATCGACCAGGCCTTCCATGGGCGCCAAGGCAATTTGCATGGGTCACACTCGAAAAAAAGTCCGGCAGTTTACGCAGAGGCCGGCGGCTTGGATACGGTTTAAGCGCACCGGACGTCAGGAGATCGCGCGGTGCAGCCCGGCGGCGTATCCGTCGATGAATTCGCTCGGCATGCGCTTGGGCTTGCCCGATGACAGTTCGATGCAGACGAACGTGGTTTGTGCGCGCAGCAACGTCATGCCGTCACTGGGACGTTTGAGCTGAAAGCGACGGGTCATCTTCAGGCGCTGGTCCCAATCGACGATCCAGGTCGCGAGCTCCAGCTGGTCATCCTGATACGCACTCGCCAGGTAGTCGATTTCATGCCGCACCACGGCCATGGCCCGGTCGAGTCGGCGGTACTCGGTCAGGTCCAGGCCCAGTTGCTGCGAATGCCGCCAGGCGCAGCGCTCCAGCCAGGTGACGTAGACGGCATTGTTGGCGTGGCCCAGCCCGTCGATATCTTCAGCGCCCACCTGCAGATCAATGACGAACGGCGTTGCCAGATCCCAAACCATATTTTCCTGCCTTATCAAATCCATCACCCGGGCAGTGTAACCAATTTAGCAGGGCTGGCTGACCACGCGCGTTTAGTGAGACTGGCTGACCACCTGCATTTAGTGGGACTGGCTGATCACGCGCATTTAGTGGGACCGGCCGACCACGTGCGTTTAGTGGGACCGGCTTTAGCCGGGAAGGCGTTGGATGTCACGCCGCAGAATCGATGGTGACTGCGCTGGCCTCTTCCCGGCTGAAGCCGGTCCCACTGACTGACCATGTGCAGTAGCAGGACCGGCCGACCACGTGCGTTTAGTGGGACCGGCTTTAGCCGGGAAGGCGCCGGATGTCACGCCGCAGAATCGATGGTGCCTGCGCTGGCCTCTTCCCGGCTGAAGCCGGTCCCACTAGGGAACCGCGTGCATGCAGTGAGATTGGCGGCGCACCCATTGTGGGACCGGCTTTAGCCGGGAAGGCGCCGGATGTCACGCCGCAGAATCGATGGTGCCTGCGCTGGCCTCTTCCCGGCTGAAGCCGGTCCCACTAGGGAACCGCGTGCATGCAGTGAGATTG
>NZ_DASVUM010000160.1:0-15158 GCF_036387035.1 Pseudomonas sp.
TGGAACTGGCTGCAGCCGGTCCCACCGGGAAAAACTTTAGTGGTAAGCTCGCGCACCATGAATATCTATAGCTCCCGCCCTGTTGTCCTCTGTCTCTCCGGCCACGACCCCAGTGGCGGCGCCGGCTTGCAGGCAGATATCGAAGCCCTGCTCGCACAAGGCTGCCACGCCGCCCCCGTCGTCACCGCACTGACCGTTCAGGACACCGTGAATGTCACTGACTTTCGCGTGCTGGACCGCGAGTGGGTGCTGGCGCAAGCCAATGCCGTGTTCAACGATTCCACCGTCGCGGCGGTGAAGCTGGGCATGTTGGGATCGCTGGAAATGGTCGACACCGTCGCCGAACTGCTGGCGGCTCATCCGCATCTGCCGATGGTCTGCGATCCGGTCCTGCGCGCCGGCGGCGGTGGTCGCCTGGGCAAGGATGAAGTGGGTTACGCGATGCGCGAACGCCTGCTGCCATTGGCAACCATCGCGACACCAAACCTGCCGGAGGCACGCATCCTTGCCGAGCTGCCCGAAGGCACGGCCGATGAATGCGCCGAGAAACTGCTGCCATTCTGTGAGCACCTTCTGATCACCGGCGGTCATGGCGATGAGCACGAGGTTCACAACCGCCTGTACATCCGTGGAGGTCAATCACGCACCTTCACCTGTCAGCGTCTGCCGGGCAGCTATCACGGTTCGGGCTGCACGCTGGCCAGCGCCCTGGCGGGAAGGCTGGCGCTGGGTCAGGACCTGATCGGGGCCGTGCAAATGGCGCTGGACTACACTTGGCGTACGCTGCGCGACGCTGAACAGCTGGGCCGCGGGCAATTCGTTCCGCGCCGCCTGCCGCTGGATTTCTGCTCGTAACGCCACGAAAAAGAGGCACCTTGATGAGATTACGTGGCTTATACGCCGTGACTGACAGCCAGCTGTTGGCCGGCAAATTCCTGGCTTACGTCGAAGCGGCCCTCGATGGCGGCGTGACCCTGCTGCAATACCGCGACAAATCCGGTGACGAGACCCGTCGCCTGCGCGAGGCCTCGGCGCTGCTCAAGCTGTGCGAGCGCTACAAGACCCGCCTGATCATCAACGACGACGCCGAAGTGGCCGCGCGCCTGGGCGTTGGCGTGCATCTGGGTCAAACGGACGGCTCGCTGCCGGACGCCCGCGCCCTGCTCGGTCACAAGGCCATTGTCGGGGCGACGTGCCACGCGCAGCTGGAGCTGGCCGACAAAGCCAAGGCCGACGGTGCCACGTATGTCGCCTTCGGACGCTTTTTCAATTCCCAGACCAAACCCGGCGCGCCGACCTGCAGCCTTGAACTGCTCAGCCAGGCGCGCGAGCGCATCAAGCTGCCCATCGCAGTGATTGGGGGCATCACCCTGGAAAACGCCGCGCCACTGGTGGCCCATGGCGCCGACTTGCTGGCTGTCGTGCACGGCCTGTTTGGCGCGCCTACCCCCCAGGAAGTCACCCGCCGTGCCCGCGCCTTCAACGATTTGTTCAAGCCCGCCTGAATCCGCTTCAGGCCGGTTGTGCACTCCTTCATCCGATTCAAACAGAGACCTCATCATGTCCCGTTCTGAAACCCTCTTCGCCAACGCCCAAAAACACATTCCCGGCGGCGTGAACTCGCCCGTCCGCGCGTTCAAAAGCGTCGGTGGCACCCCGTTGTTCTTCAAGCATGCGGTGGGCGCGTACGTCACCGATGAAGACGACAAGCGTTACGTCGATTATGTCGGCTCGTGGGGCCCGATGATTCTGGGCCACAGCCATCCGGACGTACTCGACGCCGTGCGCAAGCAGCTGGAACACGGGCTGTCCTACGGTGCACCAACCGCGATGGAAACCGAGATGGCCGATCTGGTCTGCTCGATCGTGCCGTCGATGGAAATGGTGCGCATGGTCAGCTCCGGCACCGAAGCGACCATGAGCGCGATCCGTCTGGCGCGCGGCTTCACCGGTCGGGACAGCATTATCAAATTCGAAGGCTGCTACCACGGCCACTCTGACAGCCTGCTGGTGAAAGCCGGCTCGGGCGCGCTGACCCTGGGCGTACCGAGCTCGCCGGGCGTGCCGGCGGCGTTCGCCAAACACACGCTGACCCTGCCATTCAACGACATCGACGCGGTCAAGACGATGCTTGCCGACGTCGGTAAGGAAGTGGCGTGCATCATCGTCGAGCCGGTGGCCGGCAACATGAATTGCGTGCCGCCTGCGCCGGGTTTCCTGCAAGGCCTGCGCGAGGCCTGCGACGCCCATGGCGTGGTGCTGATTTTCGACGAGGTGATGACCGGTTTCCGCGTCGCACTCGGCGGAGCGCAAGCCTATTACGGCGTGACGCCTGACCTCAGCACCTTCGGCAAAATCATCGGCGGCGGCATGCCGGTCGGCTGTTTCGGCGGCAAATGCGAAATCATGTCGCACATCGCGCCACTGGGCCCGGTGTATCAGGCCGGCACGCTGTCGGGTAACCCGCTGGCCATGGCGGCTGGGCTGACCACCCTGCGCCTGATCAGCCGCCCGGGTTTCCATGACGAACTGAGCGCGTTCACCACGCGCCTGCTGGAAGGCCTGCAACAGCGTGCCGACGCCGCGGGCATCCCGTTCGTGACCACCCAGGCGGGCGGCATGTTTGGCCTGTACTTCAGCGACGCCAAAGAAATCGTGACCTTCCAGGACGTGATGACCAGCGACGCCAATCGCTTCAAGCAGTTCTTCCACCTGATGCTGGAAGGCGGTGTGTACCTGGCGCCAAGCGCATTTGAAGCCGGCTTTACCTCAATCGCCCACGGCGACGCGGAGTTGCAGCACACGCTGGACGCGGCCGAAAAGGCCTTCGCCCAGCTGAAATAGTGAGCAGACCGGGCGGAACTGATTCCGCCCGGGCATCGGCGCCGTCTGGTTTTACGACTGCTGCGCAGCCGATCGCGGGACAAGCCACGCTCCTACAAACCTTCCGTTGCCCAGCGTACGGATGCAGCGCAGCAAACACGGTGATGTAGGAGCGTGGCTTGTCCCGCGATCTGGCGCGTAGCGGCAGCAAACGTGCATCAGCCAGCGTTTTCAGGAGCAGCCACGGCCCGAAAGCGTCATTATGCAGCGGCAGAACCTCCTGAATTCAGCGCTGTAAGGGCCGCGCAGCAGAAAATCAGTAAAGACTTTGTAAGGTTGCCCTCGCTTATTTCATAATGCGCAGCCAGCACGTTTCGCTGGACGGGCATGCCCGCACCTTTTTCAGAGGTAAGTCGACTTCCATGAATCGCACCGGCCGCACCCTTGCATTGGGCTGCCTGTTGCTTCTTCATCCCCTGCTGGCTAATGCAGGTGGCAACTCGTTGTTGATCCCAGCGGTGGGTCGTTGCACCCTCAATACCCAGCCAGACAACCTGCCAGCAGCGTTGTCCGCTTGTCAGCAGGCGGCTCAGGATGGGGATGCGCAGGCGCAATACGAGTTGGGGGAGTTCTATTACGAGGGTAAAAACGCGCCACGCGACTTACCTCAGGCACTCAATTACTTCGAAAAAGCTTCGTTGCAGGGTCACGCCCAGGCTCAGTATCAACTGGGCTTGATGTTCTTTCGTGGCGAAGGGGTGCAGGCCAACAACATTCAGGCCTATATCGTGCTGAAGATGGCGGCGGTCAACGGTTCGGAAGATGCACTGGATCAGGCCGATGAGGTGTCGGCCCAGATGAAGCGCGAAGACCTGGACGTGGCCACGCAAGTGCTGGGGCAAATTTTCCGCAAATACTTGCTGGAGCTGCAAACCGCCGAAGGACGCACACCGTTTGCGCCCTTCCCCGACAGCGCCAAGCCCTGATCGCGGTCAGTTGTCCGGGATCGGCTATTTGTCCGGCATCGGCATTGGAAACGGCATGACATTGCCGGTGTGACGCGCCTCGGTAATCTTTGCTGTGCCCATCCGCTCGACTTCATCGATACGCACGATCGAATGCATCGGCACAAAGCTGCGCACCACGCCATCGAACTGGGCTTTAAGCTTCTCTTCACTGGGATCGACCACAACGGTGGTGCGCTCGCCGAAGACGAATTCTTCCACTTCCAGAAAACCCCACAGATCACTCTGGTAGATCTGTTTGGCGTACATCTCGAACACCTGTCCCTGGTTGAGAAAAATCACCTTGTAGATTGGAGCTTCGCGTTTGGTCATAACAGGCAGGCAGTGATCAGCGTTTTGAAAAGGGCGCGAACTATAGCATGCCGCTCGTTAGACGACGCTAGGAAGCCGGGGCCCGCATCCCTATAATGCGCGGTTCTTCGAACCACCTGATGAACCCGCATGGCCAAGAAGCTTTACATCGAAACCCACGGTTGCCAGATGAACGAGTACGACAGCTCGCGCATGGTCGATCTGCTGGGCGAACATCAGGCACTGGAAGTCACCGCTCGGGCGGAAGATGCCGACGTCATCCTGCTCAACACCTGTTCGATCCGCGAGCGGGCACAGGATCGGGTGTACTCCCAGCTTGGCCGCTGGCGCGAATTGAAGCTGGCAAATCCGGAAATGGTCATCGCCGTCGGTGGCTGCGTGGCGAGTCAGGAAGGCGCGGCCATCCGTGATCGCGCGCCGTACGTTGACGTCGTATTCGGCCCGCAGACCCTGCACCGCCTGCCGGAGATGATCGACGCGGCGCGCACTACCCGCCTGCCGCAGGTCGACATCTCGTTCCCCGAAATCGAAAAATTCGACCACCTGCCCGAGCCGCGTGTCGACGGTCCAAGCGCCTATGTTTCGGTCATGGAAGGGTGCAGCAAGTACTGCACGTTCTGCGTGGTGCCTTACACCCGTGGTGAAGAAGTCAGCCGACCGTTCGACGACGTCATCAATGAAGTGCTGCACCTGGCCGAAAACGGCGTGCGTGAAGTGACCCTGCTGGGCCAGAACGTCAACGGTTATCGCGGCACGACCCACGACGGCCGCCTCGCCGACCTGGCTGAACTGATCCGGGTCGTTGCGGCCATCGACGGTATCGACCGCATTCGCTACACCACCTCGCACCCGCTGGAATTCTCCGACAGCCTTATTCAGGCCCACGCTGAGGTGCCGGAACTGGTGAAGCATCTGCACTTGCCTGTGCAATCGGGCTCCGACCGGATTCTCGCGGCGATGAAGCGCAACCACACGATGCTTGAGTACAAGTCGCGCCTGCGCAAGCTGCGCGCGGCGGTGCCCGACATCTGCATCAGCTCCGACTTCATCGTCGGCTTCCCGGGTGAGACCGAAAAGGATCACCTGCAAACCATGAAGCTGGTCGAAGACGTCGGCATGGATTTCTCCTACTCCTTCGTTTACAGCGCGCGCCCCGGTACGCCGGCCGCCGATCTGGCCGACGACACGCCGGAAGAAGTGAAGAAAGAACGCCTCAAACAGCTGCAGGACCTGATCAATCGCCAGGGGCTGGACATCAGCCGCAAGATGGCCGGCACCGTGCAGCGGATTCTGGTCACCGACTATTCGAAAAAGGACCCCGGCGAACTGCAGGGCCGTACCGAGAACAACCGGATCGTCAATTTCCGCTGCGACAACCCCCGGTTGATCGGCCAGTTCACTGACGTCTATATCGACAGCGCCCAACCCCACTCGCTGCGCGGGTCGTTGTTGCAATAAGCCATTGCGCCCCCATCTAGGGGGCACGGCTGCTTTTTTGTGTGCAGACCCGGGCGCCGAGCCAGAGGCGGGACAACCGCCATACGTCGGCTGCACCGGCAGGCAATTCAGCCAGCGGGTTCTGCAGGCTGTCTGTTGAAGGGTGCCCTGCCGGACGTCTGCACAGCTCATTTGCCCATTAGCAAGTGAGCCCTTCCGGACACTGCCTGCAGGGGTTATCCTTCACGTCACTTCACATTGCCGTCGGGCGGCCCAAAACCACTTTGAACGCACCTATCGAACCACATCGCTTCAGCCTCGAACCCATCGAGGCTCACCGCTTCGCCAATCTGTGCGGGCAATTCGACGAGCATTTGCGCTTGATCGAACAGCGCCTGGACATCGAGATCCGCAACCGCGGAGCCCAATTCGAGATCATCGGCGAGCGCAAAAAATCCACCTCGGCAGAGAACCTGCTGCGCCGGCTGTATCGGGAAACGAAAGCGACCGAACTGTCTCCGGACATGGTGCACCTGTTCCTGCAGGAATCGGGCGTCGAAGAACTCGACAACCACCCTGCTGCCGAAGTCGGCGTCGCCTTGCGTACCAAGAAAGGCATGATTCGCCCGCGCGGCCTGAATCAGCAACGGTACGTGAAGGAGATCCTCAGCAACGACATCAACTTCGGCATCGGTCCGGCCGGTACCGGCAAGACCTATCTGGCAGTGGCCGCAGCGGTCGATGCGCTTGAACGCGAGACCATTCGCCGCATCCTGTTGGTGCGTCCTGCCGTCGAAGCGGGCGAAAAGCTTGGGTTCCTGCCTGGCGACCTGTCGCAGAAGATCGACCCGTACCTGCGCCCGCTGTATGACGCGCTGTACGAAATGCTCGGCTTCGAATACGTCGCCAAGCTGATCGAGAAGCAGGTGATCGAAGTCGCGCCGCTGGCTTACATGCGCGGCCGCACGCTTAATAACAGCTTCATCATTCTCGACGAGAGTCAGAACACCACCGTCGAGCAGATGAAAATGTTCCTGACCCGTATCGGCTTCGGCTCCACCGCCGTGATCACCGGTGACGTCACCCAGATCGACCTGCCCAAGGGCACGAAATCCGGGCTGAACCACGTCATCGATGTGCTCAAGGATGTGCCGGGCATCAGCTTCACCCACTTCAAGCCCAAGGACGTCGTGCGCCATCCGCTGGTGCAGCGTATCGTCGAAGCGTACGAGCGCTACGAAGAACGCAACGACAACCCGGCCGCTCCCCAGGGTTCACGGGACACACGCCGCGATGCTTGAGCTGGACCTGCAAGTAGCGAGTGAGGCCAGCGCGCCGAGTGAAGCCCAGTTTCGCCTTTGGTGCGAAATGGGCCTGCGCCAGCGCTCGGCCGATTCGGAATTGACCATTCGCCTCGTCGACGAAGCCGAAGGCCGTGAGCTGAACAACACGTGGCGGCACAAGGATTACGCCACCAATGTGTTGTCGTTCCCCGCTGACGTGCCCGACGAGATGCTGGACATTCCGTTGCTGGGCGATCTGGTCATCTGCGTGCCCGTTGTCACCCGTGAAGCCGCCGAGCAAGGCAAATCACCGGATGCCCATTGGGCGCATCTGGTGATCCACGGTTGTCTGCATCTGTTGGGCTACGATCACATCGATGATGACGAAGCCGAAGAGATGGAAGCGCTGGAACGGGAGTTGCTTGCCGAACTGGGCTATCCGGATCCCTACGCGGACGACGAATCCGCTGACGCGCCCGCTGTCGACACACCCCATTTAGAAACATCAGCCAAGGACCACGAGTAAGGGCTATGAGCGAAGACCGATCGAGCAACGGGCAAAAGTCATGGTTGGGCAAACTGACCCAGGCATTTGCCCATGAGCCGAAAAACCGCCAGGAGCTGTTGGAGCTGCTGCGCGAGGCCCATCAGAACAAGCTGCTGGACAGTGAAGCGCTGGCTATCGTCGAAGGCGCCATCCAGGTCGCCGACCTGCAGGTCCGCGACATCATGGTGCCGCGCTCGCAGATGATCAGCATCAAGGCCAGCCAGACCCCACGGGAGTTTCTGCCTGGGGTGATCGATTCGGCGCACTCGCGCTACCCGGTCATCGGCGAAAGTCACGATGACGTGCTCGGCGTATTGCTGGCCAAGGACCTCCTGCCGCTGATTCTCAAAGAAGACGGCGGCAGTGGCGATGTGAAGAGCCTGCTGCGTCCGGCGACCTTCGTCCCTGAGTCCAAGCGACTGAACGTGCTGCTGCGGGAATTTCGCGCCAACCACAACCACATGGCCATCGTCATTGACGAATACGGCGGCGTGGCGGGGCTGGTGACCATCGAAGACGTGCTTGAGCAAATCGTCGGCGACATCGAAGACGAGCACGACGTCGAGGAAGACAGCTACATCAAGCCTTTGCCCAGTGGCGACTTCCTGGTCAAGGCGCTCACCCCCATCGAGAGCTTCAACGAGTTCTTCGACAGCGGGTTCTCCGATGACGAATTCGACACTGTCGGCGGTTTGGTCATGAATGCGTTCGGGCACCTGCCCAAGCGTAACGAAATCACCGAAATCGGCGCGTACCGCTTCCGCATCCTGAGTGCTGACAGCCGCCGTATTCACTTACTGCGCCTGAGCCCGATCAACCGCTCGTGATGCCCTCCCCGCTTTAAGGAACCCAAATGCGCTGGATGACCCGCCCCGGCTGGCCCGGTAACCTGCTGGCCATGGTGGCCGGCGCGTTGATTACCCTGGCCCTGGCACCCTTCGATATCTGGCCGCTGGCGGTTGTTGCGCTGGTGGTTTTCTATCTCGGGTTGCGCGACCTCACCCCGCGTCAGACCCTCTGGCGTGGCTGGTGTTACGGGTTTGGCCTGTTCGGCGGCGGCACCAGCTGGATTTACGTGAGCATTCACACCTATGGCGAGGCGCCGGTCTGGCTGGCGGCTTTCCTGATGGTGCTGTTCTGCGCATCAGTGGCGTTCTTCTTCGCCCTGCCAGCATGGATATGGGCGCGCTGGATTCGTCGCAACGAAGCCCCGCTCGCCGACTCACTGGCCTTTGCAGCCCTGTGGTTTGGCCAGGAGATGTTTCGTGGCTGGTTCCTCACCGGTTTTCCCTGGCTCTATTCGGGCTACAGCCAGCTCAACGGGCCTCTCAAAGGGTTGGCTCCGCTGGGCGGTATGTGGCTGATCTCCTTTGTGCTCGCCCTGAGTGCAGCGTTGCTGTGCAACCTGCCCCGTTTGCGCCAGCGCGCGCCAATGTTGGCGGCTGGCATTGTTTTGCTGTTGGCGCCGTGGGTCGCCGGGCTGGCGCTGAAGGATCACGCCTGGACCGAGCCTGCCGGCGCGCCGCTCACCGTGGCAGCCATGCAAGGCAATGTCGAACAAAGCATGAAGTGGGACCCGGCGGCGCTCAACGCGCAGCTCGCGCTGTACCGGGACATGACGTTCACCGCCCGGAAAACCGACCTGATCATCTGGCCGGAAACCGCGGTGCCGGTGCTCAAGGAATCGGTCGAAGGTTATCTGTCGGTGATGGGCAAGTTTGCCGCCGAGCGCGATTCGGCGCTGATCACCGGCGTGCCGTTGCGTGAGAAAGGCACCCACGGGGAATACCGTTACTACAACGCGATTACCGTGACGGGCGAAGGCGACGGCACTTATCTGAAGCAGAAACTGGTGCCGTTTGGTGAGTACGTGCCGCTGCAGGACCTGTTGCGCGGGCTGATTACGTTCTTCAACTTGCCGATGTCCGATTTTGCGCGCGGGCCGGCCGGGCAATCACTGCTGCAGGCGAAGGGTTATGAGATTGCCCCGTTCATTTGTTATGAAGTGGTGTACCCCGAGTTCGCTGCAGGGCTCGCGGCGCAAAGCGATCTGCTGCTGACAGTGAGCAACGACACGTGGTTTGGCACCTCGATCGGCCCGCTGCAGCATCTGCAAATGGCGCAGATGCGCGCATTGGAAGCAGGCCGCTGGATGATCCGCGCGACCAATAACGGCGTCAGCGCACTCATCGACCCGTTCGGAAAAATCACCACCACCGTGCCGCAGTTCGAACGCGCCGTCATGTACGGCGAAGTGACCCCGATGCAGAAGCTGACGCCCTACCTGCACTGGCGCTCGTGGCCACTGATCGTGCTGTCGCTGTTACTGATCGGCTGGGCGTTTTTTGCAGGCAGGATCGCAAAGGCGGTGTAACGGCGGGGCTACAGCCAATCCCGCTGAATGCGTGCGCACCAGCAACTGGGTCACAGGCAATCCCGCTGAATGCGTGCGGTCTATTAGTGGGGCAGCTAAATGCAGTCCCATTCAAGCATCCATTCGCAGTCCCACAGTGGATAGTCCCCCCGGCGCATCACTAGCCCTGCACGGATTGGGTTGATGACATAGCGAGCCATTTCAATGAGGTCCTCATCGGCCCTGACCCCATGATCGTGATACCCCTTCTGCCATGTCATCTTCTTTGCGCCATGTGCCTTGTTCACTGCGAAAGCGGTTCTGCCCTTCAGCGCTTGCATGAGCGCAGGCAGTGATCCTGACTTGAGTTCAAACAGCCAATGCAGATGATCAGGCATAACTACCCACGCCAATGAATGCACAACGCCTGAGTCATGCAAACGTCTCATTTCCTGAACCGCCAGGCGGCCTATCTGAGGATCACTGAACAGAGGGGCTCGGTCTTTCACCACAGAGGTGACAAGATAGACGTTTCCCGGTTGAGAATATCGACCGATGCGTAACGCCCGTTCATGTTTGCTTGCATGCATTACGTCGCCCTCCCTCGGTATGAAGGCGAACAGTAAAGGCAGTGGACCGTTTTACATATGGCGAGGGGGTATCGAGAGATTTCGGGTAGATGATCATGTCCACGTGGGACCGGCTTCAGCCGGGAAGAGGCCTGCATGAACACCTTCAGATTTGCGGTGTAACACCCGACGCCTTCCCGCTAACTGGATGCAATCCTGCACTTGTGTCACCGCAAGTCCCGCTGACTGGGTGCAATCCTGCAATTGGCCCACCGCAAGTCCCGCCGACTGCGTGCGATCTGCAATTGGAATGCACCGAGTCTGACTGAATGCATGCGGTCTATCAGTGGGACCGGCTTTAGCCGGGAAGAGGCCTGCATGAACACCTTCAGATTTGCGGTGTAACACCCGACGCCTTCCCGGCTAAAGCCGGTCCCACAATGAGCTCACCGCCAGTCCGCTGACTGGATGCGATCCTGCAATTGGCTCACCGCAAGTCCCGCTGATGCATGCGATCTGCAATTGGAATGCACCGAGTCTGACTGAATGCATGCGGTCTATTAGTGGGACCGGCTTCAGCCGGGAAGAGGCCTGCATGAACACCTTCAGATTTGCGGTGTGACGCCCGACGCCTTCCCGGCTAAAGCCGGTCCCACAATGGGCTCACCGCAAGTCCCGCTGACTGGGTGCAATCTTGAAATTGGGTCACCGCCAGCCCCCGCTGGTTGCAAGCGATGTGTCAGCTAGACAGCTAAAGGCAGTCCCACTCAAGCATCCACTCGCAGTCCCACAGTGGATAGTCGCCCCGATGCATCACTAGCCCTGCACGGATTGGGTTGTTGATGACATAGCGAGCCATCTCAATGAGGTCCTCATCGGCCCTGACCCCATGATCGTGATACCCCTTTTGCCATGTCATTTTCTTTGCGCCATTTGCCTTGTTCACTGCGAAAGCGGTTCTGCCCTTCAGCGCCTGCATGAGCGCAGGCAGTGATCCTGACTTGAGTTCAAACAGCCAATGCAGGTGATCAGGCATAACCACCCAGGCCAACGAGTGCACGACGCCGGAGTCGTGCAGACGTCTCATTTCCTGAACCACCAGGCGACCTACCTGAGCATCACTGAACAGAGGGGCGCGATCCTTCACCACAGAGGTGACAAGATAGAGGTTTCCCGGTTGAGAATATCGACCGATGCGTAACGCCCGTTCATGTTTGCTTCCATGCATTACGTCGCCCTCCCTCGGTATGAAGGCGAACAGTAAAAGCAATAGACCGTTTTACATATGGGCAGAGCGTATCGATAGATTTCGGGCAGATAATGACGCCCCGTGGGACCGGCTTCAGCCGGGAAGAGGCCTGCATGAACACCATCAGATTTGTGGCGTGACACCCGACGCCTTCCCGGCTAAAGCCGGTCCCACAATGAGCTCACCGCCGGTTCCGCTGACTGGATGCAATCCTGAAATTGGCTAACTGCCAGCCCCGCTGACTGAATGCAATGCAATTGGCTCACCGCCAGTCCCGCTGATGTATGCGATCCGCAATTGGGATGCACCAAGCCTGACTGAATGGATGCGGTCTACTAATGGGATGCACTAAGCCTGACTGAATGGATGCGGTCTATTAGTGGGACCGGCTTCAGCCGGGAATAGGCCCGCATGAACACCATCAGATTTGTGGCGTGACACCCGACGCCTTCCCGGCTAAAGCCGGTCCCACAATGCGCTCACCGCCGGTTCCGCTGACTGGATGCAATCCTGCAATGGGCTCACCGCAAGTCCCGCCGACTGCGTGCGATCCGCAATTGGGATGCACCAAGCCTGACTGAATGCATGCGGTCTATTAGTGGGACCGGCTTCAGCCGGGAAGAGGCCTGCATGAACATCATCAGATTTGTGGCGTGACACCTGACGCTTTCCCGGCTAAAGCCGCTCCCACACTGGGGTCATCGCCAGTCCGCTGACTGGATGCAATTCTGCAATTGGTCACCGCCAGCCCCGCTTACTGGCTGCAATCCTGCAATCGGGCCACCGCCAATGCCGCTGACTGTGTGAGTGTTCTTGGTGGGCACCGCCAAGTGCCGATAAGAGCACGCGGTCCCAGCCCGCACCGGTCCGAACATGCGCCTGCTGCTCAGGTCATCGGTAAAACAACCGATACCCCACCAGCCCCGCCGCTTCGTTGATGAGTTGGCCGCTCTGCCATACCGCTCTCGCCTCCGGCGTCCAGCCACCGAACGGGCGGGCGTTGTCCACGCTGAGGAATCCGACGGGCGCCGGCACCACGTTGAATCCGGCCTGTTCGAAACTCCAGACGGACCGCGGCATGTGCCACGCCTGGGTCACCACGACCACGCGCTTTATGCCCTGCGGCAGCAAGATCGCGGCGGTCATGTTGGCGTTTTCCCAGGTCGTGCGGCTCTCACCCTCCTGCCAACGCACGCTCGCACCAAAGTCGTCGCGCAGCGAGTCGGCCATGATCGCCGCCTCGCTCGGCGGCTGGCCGTAATGCAGACCGCCCGTGGTGAGGATCGGCAAGCCGGACGCTTTCGACATTCGCGCGGCATACCGCATGCGCTCCAGCGCAACGCCCGTCGGGATGTCCGTGCCCCAGCTCGGGTCATTGCGCTCGCGCCCTGATCCCAGAACGACAATCGCATCCGCGCGCTGAGCCAGCGTCGCCCACTCGCTCTGCGGCAGCGGCGGGATGCGCTCGATCCCCTTCGCCGACCACTCCACCACGACCGGCAAACTCATCGCGGTCATCCCGCCGACGCCCATCACGAACAGCACGCGCGCCAACACCGGCCGGCGATTCCTCAACCACCAGGCGAGCACTAATAACAGCAGGAAAAGGCCCGGAGGCAGCAGCAGGTTTTTGATGAAATAACGAAAGGGCATCGGGCATCTCCAAAGATGCCCGAAGCCTAGAAGCAATGACGCTAAGCAGCAATGCTCGATTGGCCGGGGTCAGCCCCCGCAGAGGTTAACGCTTGAAATGTTTGGTGGAACTGTAGCGACTCAGCTTTGCCGACACCTTGCTTCGGCGCTGATCCTTGAGCCAGATGACATTGGCTTGCGGATGCGGCGCTCGCATCGACTCGGAAGGCTCCCATGAGGTACTTGAACTCCCCCTCGCAACCATCGGAGAATCTTCCTTGAAAATGACTTCGGTTCTGCCCAGATAAGCTTCGATCAACTGAAACTCGGCGTGACTCAATCCCCGCAGTTCAAGCTCCGCGGGGGATTCGTTTCGAAGCCGCACGGCTGTTTTTGCTGTGTCCAGAGCCAGGCCCAGACGATCGATCAAACGGTCATACACATCAGGTTTCTCTCCTTCATGCCGCAGCTCTGCCATCCGCTCACCTCACTGAAGATAAACACTTACCCCCATCAGTGAGCTTAGCGCCACTCCAAAAACCGGCGCGATGCCGCGACCAACGGCGGATGCTGTGGACAGCGCGTCTTGAGCACGCAATCAGGGTTTCCCTCGGCTTGGTAGCCTCATGTATGCTACGGCGCTTCCTGTAATTCCACTTCCGCCCAGCCGGGCATTGATGCATCGCACTGCGGACGGCCTCGTCCGACATGCGAAGGCCTCTGACCCGGTCACGCAGAGAAGCGGTCAAGGGTCACCCATTTCAGCCAAAAGTAGCCATGCACGAACTCTACCAGCCCCGCGAAATCGAAGCCGCCGCCCAGACCTTCTGGGACGAGCAAAAGTCTTTTGAAGTCAGTGAACAGCCAGGCAAGGACACCTACTACTGCCTGTCGATGTTCCCTTACCCCAGCGGCAAGCTACACATGGGTCACGTGCGCAACTACACCATCGGCGACGTGATTGCCCGCTATCAGCGCATGCAAGGCAAAAACGTCCTGCAGCCCATGGGCTGGGACGCGTTCGGCATGCCGGCGGAAAACGCGGCGATGAAGAACAACGTCGCCCCCGCCAAGTGGACCTACGAAAACATCGCCTACATGAAGAACCAGCTCAAGAGCCTGGGTCTGGCGATCGACTGGTCCCGCGAAGTCACCACCTGCAAACCCGATTACTACCGCTGGGAACAATGGCTGTTCACTCGCCTGTTCGAAAAAGGCGTGATCTACCGCAAGAACGGCACCGTGAACTGGGACCCGGTCGATCAGACCGTTCTGGCCAACGAGCAAGTCATCGACGGGCGCGGCTGGCGTTCGGGCGCGGTGATCGAAAAACGCGAAATCCCGATGTACTACTTCAAGATCACCGCCTACGCGGATGAACTGCTGGAGAGCCTCGACGAGTTGCCGGGCTGGCCTGAACAGGTCAAGACCATGCAGCGCAACTGGATCGGCAAGTCCCGTGGCATGGAAGTGCAGTTCCCGTACGACCAGGCGTCGATCGGCGAAGCCGGCACGTTGAAAGTTTTCACCACCCGTCCCGACACCTTGATGGGCGCGACTTACGTTGCCGTTGCCGCCGAGCACCCGCTCGCGACCCTGGCGGCACAGAATGACCCTGCGCTGCAGGCGTTCATTCACGAATGCAAAAGCGGCAGCGTCGCCGAAGCCGACGTCGCCACGCAGGAAAAGAAAGGCCTGCCGACCCCGCTGTTCGTCGAGCACCCGCTGACCGGCGAAAAACTGCCGGTGTGGGTCGCCAACTACGTGTTGATGCACTACGGCGACGGCGCGGTCATGGCCGTGCCTGCCCATGACGAACGTGATTTCGAATTCGCGACCAAGTACAGCCTGCCGATCAAGCCGGTGGTGCGCACCAGCGCGGGCGATGAAACCCCTGCGCCCTGGCAGGACGCGTACGGCGAACACGG
>NZ_DASVUM010000161.1:0-27923 GCF_036387035.1 Pseudomonas sp.
AAGGTCCACCGCCATGCCTTGGCTGCAAGTCCGTCTCGCCATTAGCCCAGAACAAGCCGAAACCTACGAAGACGCCCTGCTCGAAGTCGGCGCCGTATCGGTGACGTTCATGGACGCTGAAG
Organism: Pseudomonas sp.; assembly: GCF_036387035.1. Classification (GTDB taxonomy): domain Bacteria; phylum Pseudomonadota; class Gammaproteobacteria; order Pseudomonadales; family Pseudomonadaceae; genus Aquipseudomonas. The sequence continues at coordinate 123 of NZ_DASVUM010000161.1, forward strand.
ACCAGCCGATCTTCGAGCCAGAGCTGAACACCACGCCGCTGTGGTCGCACACGCACCTGCTGGCCCTGTTCGAAGCCGATACCGACGCCGATCAAGTGCTGGCTCACTTGCGACTGCTCACCGACGCCGACCTGCCGGAACACACCCATGAAGTGATCGAGGATCAGGACTGGGAGCGCAGCTGGATGGACAATTTCAATCCGATGCGCTTTGGCCAGCGGCTATGGATTGTGCCGAGCTGGCATGCCGCGCCGGAGCCTGAAGCAGTCAACCTGTTGCTCGACCCGGGGCTGGCGTTCGGAACGGGCACGCACCCGACCACCGCGCTGTGCCTCGAATGGCTCGACGGGCAGGACCTGAACGGCTGCAACGTGCTGGACTTCGGTTGCGGCTCCGGCATCCTCGCCATCGCCGCGCTGCTGCTGGGCGCCGAACTGGCCGTCGGTACAGACATCGATGTCCAGGCGCTGGAAGCCTCGCGTGACAACGCCGGTCGCAACAACGTCCCGGCCGAGAAATTCCCGCTGTATTTACCTGAAAACCTGCCCCAGGTGCCGACAGATGTGCTGGTAGCCAACATCCTGGCAGGCCCGCTGGTGTCTCTGGCGCCGCAGTTGGCGAGCCTCGTCAAACCCGGTGGCCGGCTGGCGTTGTCCGGGATTCTTGCCGAGCAAGGCGATGAAGTCGCCGCCGCCTACGCCGAAACCTTCGAACTGGACCCGATCGCCAACCGCGAGGGCTGGGTACGGATCACCGGTCGTCGCCGCTGACAGCCCATTGCCCTAAGATCCCTTCATCAGGCGCTCTTTAACCCGGATACCCGCATGACCGACAGCTTCGTCACTCAGTGCCCGCATTGCCAGACCAGTTTCCGCGTCAGTCACGCTCAGTTGAGCGTGGCCCGAGGCATGGTGCGCTGTGGCTCATGCCTGCAGGTGTTCAACGCCGCGAAACAGCTGTTGGAACAACGCGCCGGGACAACCCCGCAATCGCAGCAGACATCTGGAACAGACCCCGAAAGCGTTGAAAAACCGCCGGAGATCCTCGCGCCGCAGTCACTCGTCGTGACCCAGCCAGCACCGCTGCCGGTCAAGCGTGAAGAGCGTAACGTCGATCTGGACGGCCTGGACCTGGATGACCTCGACGTGGAACTCGCCCGCCTTGAACAGCGCGAGATTCAACTGCCCGAGTCATTCGGCCGCGTCAGCAAGGCGCGCGATCACGACGAGGTGGAATCCTTCAGCGCCAGGCGTGACGAGCCAGACGTAGAGCAGGAGTCTTGGCCCCACGGCATGAGTCACGATGACGTCGAGCGGTTGCCCGAATTGCGCGCCGAACTGGTGGAGGCTGAACACGCAAACGATGAAGACCCACTGGACGAGCCGATCAACGAGCACGACCGCCATCGCACCGAGCCGTCATTCTCGCTGACCCCGGACGATCTGGACGACGAGCCCGCTCACCCTCACTCGCTCAAACCTCAAGTCGTGCCCGACGATCAGCCCTCGTCAGAACACTTCTCCGCTCTGGACTCGCATGACGAGCATCCTCGCTCCGGCGCCCATCACGAGGATGAAGACGATGCCCCGCCCGCCTTTACCGACGGCAGACGTGGTCGCAGCGAACCGGGCTTGCGTGACAGGGCGCTGGTCGACCTGACGGATGATCCGCTGCAGCTGGCCTGGCAAAAACCCAAGCCGCGTTGGGGTCTGCGTCTGCTCTGGATGCTGTTGATCCTGATTGCGCTGGGCGCCCTGGCCGGACAGTACATTGCCTACCATTTCGAAGAGCTCGCACGGCAGGATCAGTATCGCCCACTCTTCACGGAACTGTGCCCGACCCTCGGCTGCAAGGTCCCTTCCAAGGTCGATATCAAACTGCTCAAGAGCAGCAACCTTGTGGTGCGCAGCCACCCCGAATTTCAGGGCGCGCTGGTCGTAGACGCGATCATCTATAACCGCGCGTCCTTTTCTCAGCCGTTCCCGCTGCTCGAACTACGCTTTGCCGATGCGAGCGGTCAGTTGATCGCCAGTCGTCGATTCAAACCGGGCGAGTACCTGAGCGGCGAGCTGGCAGGCAAGGATGAAATGCCACCCCAGACGCCGATACACATCGCACTGGACGTCCTCGACCCAGGCCCCAAGGCAGCGAACTACAGCCTGAGCTTCCGTTCGCCGGAGTAAAAGCGGTACGCACAGCGCAATGGGCCGCACCGAAATGCAGCAGCGTCCGAGGGGCATGACGCCCGAAATCCGACGACACTTTGATGACAATCCGCCCCTGAACCTAACCGTTTGCCATAAGAAAGCAGCTGTTCAGATTTTATCCAATTCAGCCTTTATCCAGTCATCGAGAGCGGGTATCATGCCCACCCTTTTTCATACTCTGGGTCCCGTCTGAATTGGCGCTGAAGCACTTTTCGGACCAGACCTCGTGATTCGGCCCCACAACAGGTCACCCTATGTCGGCGGTACGCATCGGCCCTTACACATTGCACAACGGCTTGATTCTCGCCCCGATGGCGGGGGTCACTGATCAGCCCTTCCGACAACTCTGTCGCCAGCTCGGCGCAGGCCTGGTGGTCTCGGAAATGGTCACAAGCAACATGAGCCTCTGGAACAGCCGCAAGTCGCGGTTGCGCATGATTCACGAAGGCGATCCCGAGCCGCGCTCGGTGCAGATCGCTGGCGGGGACCCGCAGATGCTTGCGGACGCAGCACGCGCAAACGTCGAATTGGGCGCGCAGATCATCGACATCAACATGGGCTGCCCGGCTAAAAAGGTCTGCAACAAGGCCGCCGGCTCCGCCCTGTTGAAAGATGAACAGTTAGTGACCGAAATCCTGCACGCGGTCGTCGCGGCAGTCGAGGTACCGGTCACGCTGAAGATTCGCACCGGCTGGGACCGGGCGAACAAGAATGGCCTGACGGTCGCCCGAATCGCCGAACAAGCCGGCATTCAGGCATTGGCGGTGCATGGACGCACCCGAGCCGATCTCTACACCGGTGAAGCCGAGTACGACACCATCGCCGCCATCAAGCAGGCGGTGTCCATCCCGGTGTTTGCCAACGGCGACATCGATTCACCGGAAAAGGCCCGCTACGTCCTCGACGCTACCGGTGCCGACGGGCTGTTGATTGGCAGGGCCGCCCAGGGGCGGCCATGGATTTTTCGCGAGATAGAACACTACCTGCAGACCGGGGAGAAACTTCCGGGCCTGCCTGTCGGTGAAGTGGAACGCATTCTGCTAGAGCATCTGGCGGCGCTTCACACGTTCTATGGCGACGTGATGGGCGTGCGAATCGCCCGCAAACACGTCGGCTGGTACCTCGCAACGTTGCCCGGGGCCAAGGAGTTTCGCGCCCTTTTCAACCGTTTGGACGATACAGAAGCACAGTGCGCCAACGTTCGGGAGTTCTTTTCCCAGCGCGATAAATCCCGCCCCGCCGGGAACGAAGAAGAGGTGGCCGCATGACGATGATGACTGAGACTTTAGTGAGTGGAACAACACCCGTGAGCGACAACGTCAATTTGAAACAACACCTCAATACGCCGAGCGAAGAGGGTCAGACCCTGCGCGGAAGCGTCGAGAAGGCGTTGCACAACTACTTCGCTCATCTGGAAGGTGCGGCCGTCACTGATGTCTACAACCTGGTGCTCTCGGAAGTCGAGGCGCCGTTGCTCGAGTGCGTGATGAACTACGTGAAGGGCAACCAGACCAAGGCCTCCGAGCTGCTTGGACTGAATCGCGGCACCCTGCGCAAGAAACTCAAGCAGTACGACCTGCTGTAAGCATCCGAAAAACAAGCGACCTCACTTCAATGCGGTCGTTTTTTTTGCAAAATTCTTTTGCTTTTGATGGAAGTTGAGATGACCGACCAGACGACCCGCCTGCCGATCCGCCGCGCCTTGATCAGCGTATCCGACAAGACCGGTATCCTTGAATTCGCGCGTGAACTCGAAGCCCTCGGTGTCGAGATCCTCTCCACTGGCGGCACGTTCAAGCTGCTCAAGGACAACGGCGTTGCCGCGGTAGAAGTGGCCGACTACACAGGCTTCGCCGAAATGATGGATGGCCGGGTCAAGACACTGCACCCGAAAATTCACGGCGGCATCCTGGGCCGTCGCGGCATCGATGACGCCATCATGAGCGAACACGGTATCAAGCCGATCGACCTGGTCGCCGTAAACCTTTATCCGTTCGAAGCAACGGTATCCAAGCCGGGCTGCGACCTGCCAACGGCCATCGAAAACATCGATATCGGCGGCCCGACCATGGTTCGCTCTGCGGCCAAAAACCATAAAGACGTCGCCATCGTCGTCAACGCCAGTGACTACGCACACGTACTGGAAAGCCTCAAGGCCGGCGGCCTGACCTACGCGCAGCGCTTCGACCTGATGCTCAAGGCCTTCGAGCACACCGCTGCCTATGACGGCATGATCGCCAACTACCTGGGCAGCGTCGATCAGTCCGCTGACACCCTGAGCACCGAAGGCCGCAGCGAATTCCCGCGCACCTTCAACACTCAGTTCATCAAGGCGCAGGAAATGCGCTACGGCGAGAACCCGCACCAGAGCGCCGCGTTCTACGTCGAAGCCAAGCCGGCCGAAGTGGGCATCGCCACCGCGACCCAGCTTCAAGGCAAAGAACTGTCCTACAACAACGTGGCCGATACCGACGCCGCGCTTGAATGCGTCAAGAGCTTCGTCAAGCCTGCCTGCGTGATCGTCAAGCACGCCAACCCGTGCGGCGTTGCGGTAAGTCCGGATGACGAAGGCGGCATTCGTCAGGCCTACGAGCTGGCCTATGCAACCGACAGCGAATCGGCGTTCGGCGGCATCATCGCCTTTAACCGTGAACTGGATGCCGAGACTGCCAAAGCCATCGTCGAGCGTCAGTTCGTTGAAGTGATCATCGCCCCGAGCGTCAGCGCCGAAGCCCAGGCCATCATTGCCAGCAAAGCCAACGTACGCCTGTTGACCAGCGGCCAGTGGGACGCCGAGCGCGCGCCAGCCTGGGACTACAAGCGGGTCAACGGTGGCCTGCTGGTGCAGAGCCGGGACATCGGCATGATCGGCGCCGAAGACCTGAAAGTCGTCACTCAACGCGTGCCAACCGAGCAGGAAGTCCACGACCTGATCTTCGCCTGGAAGGTCGCCAAGTACGTGAAATCCAACGCCATCGTCTACGCCAGGAATCGCCAGACCATCGGTGTCGGCGCAGGCCAGATGAGCCGCGTGAACTCCGCGCGCATCGCGGCGATCAAGGCTGAGCACGCCGGCTTGCAGGTTCAGGGCGCTGTCATGGCCTCCGACGCATTCTTCCCGTTCCGCGACGGCATCGACAACGCAGCCAAGGTCGGCATCACTGCCGTGATCCAGCCCGGCGGCTCGATGCGCGATGCTGAAGTGATTGCGGCAGCAGACGAAGCGGGTATCGCGATGGTATTCACCGGCATGCGTCATTTCCGTCACTGATACGTCAGGACCGGTTTGCGCAATTGGCTTTTGTGGGACCGGCTTTAGCAGGGAAGGCTGCACGGTTAACCCGACAGATGTGTCGGATGTACTGCCCTCTTCCCGGCTAAAGCCGGTCCCACAGTCTGCGTTCGCCGTCCCACACTGTTTGCCTTCGGATTTTTACGTGTCGTCGATATAGAGGTTTTGGAAATGAATGTTTTGATCATCGGCAGCGGTGGCCGTGAACACGCTCTGGCCTGGAAGGTCGCGCAGGACGCTCGTGTCGAGAAAGTCTTCGTCGCCCCCGGCAATGCGGGTACTGCCACCGAAGCTAAATGTGAAAACGTGGCAATCGACGTGCTCGCGCTGGAGCAACTGGCCGACTTCGCCGAGAAGAACGTTGCACTGACGATCGTCGGTCCGGAAGTGCCGCTGGTGGCCGGCGTCGTCGACCTGTTCCGCGCCCGTGGCCTGAACTGCTTTGGCCCGACCAAGGGCGCCGCACAGCTTGAGGGCTCCAAAGCCTTTACCAAGGATTTCCTGGCGCGCCACAAGATCCCGACTGCCGACTACCAGAACTTCACCGAGATCGAACCGGCGCTGGCCTACCTGCAAGAGAAAGGCGCACCCATCGTCATCAAGGCCGACGGCCTGGCAGCAGGCAAAGGCGTGATCGTCGCGATGACCCTCGCGGAAGCGGAAGACGCCGTGCGTGACATGCTGGCCGGCAATGCCTTCGGCGATGCGGGTTCTCGCGTGGTGATCGAAGAATTCCTCGATGGCGAAGAAGCCAGCTTCATCGTCATGGTCGACGGCAAGAATGTGCTGCCGATGGCCACGAGCCAGGACCACAAACGCGTCGGCGACGGCGACAGCGGCCCGAACACCGGCGGCATGGGTGCGTATTCCCCGGCCCCGGTGGTCACCGCCGAAGTCCACCAGCGCGTGATGGATCAGGTCATATGGCCGACCGTCAGGGGCATGGCCGATGAGGGCAACATTTACACCGGCTTCCTCTATGCTGGGCTGATGATCGACAAGGCCGGTAACCCGAAAGTCATCGAGTTCAACTGCCGCTTTGGCGATCCGGAAACCCAGCCTGTCATGCTGCGTTTGCAGTCGAGCCTGGTGTCGCTGGTCGAAGCTGCTCTGGCGCAGACGCTGGATAAGGTGGATGCTCAATGGGACCCGCGCCCAAGTCTGGGGATCGTACTGGCCGCCGGCGGTTACCCTGCCGACTACGCCAAGGGTGACGAGATTCACGGGCTGGACGCTGCGGCTGCATTGCCGGGCAAAGTGTTCCATGCCGGCACCGCGTTGCAAGATGGCCGTATCGTGACCTCCGGCGGCCGGGTGCTGTGCGCGACGGCGCTGGGCGACACGGTTGGAGACGCCCAGAAACACGCGTATGAGTTGGCTGCAAAGATTGACTGGAAAGGTTGTTTTTACCGCAAGGACATTGGCTACCGCGCCATTGCCCGGGAACGCGGCGAAGATCTGGCGTAAGACTCGGCCCGATCAGCGCCTCCGTAGGGAGTCGCTGATCGGTCACCCGGTGCCCCAGAGTTAACAGGCTTTATTCACGAAGGGATTTCGCCGTGCGCTGGCTCAGGATTGCCACTCGTTTGACCGCCACATTGCTGACCCTGCTCTGTGTATCCTCGGCTACTGCCGAGGTCAGTGCTGGCTGGTCTACCCTTGTCGACGATCAGGCGAACCTGAACCTCAGCGATATCCGCTCCGCTCACTACGAATCTCAATTCAGCCCGGTCGAACTCGACAAGGTGCGCGCTACCAGCCGCGACGCCGCACTATGGCTGCACTATCGCCTGCCCCCGACCACCCACGAACAACTGGTGCGGATCTTCGCGCCAGACCTGGCGACAGTCGACATGTACGTCCTCGACGGGGACAGGCTGGTTGATCATTCGCGCTCCGGCAACGAGGTGCCCCGCGAAGCCCAACCCCTGCCATCCCTCGACTTCCTGCTGCCGGTGCCTCAGAGCGACAAGCCGCTCGACCTGTATTTGCGCCTCAAGTCCGAGCAGGAAGTGCGCCCTAACATCACCTTGCAGTCTGCCGTCACCAGTGCCGCCGACGAACGCCGTCCGTTGTTGCTCGGCCTGTTCTTCGGCTCGCTGGCCATGCTGATCGTGCAAAACCTCACGCGTTTCGCCCAGTCCCGTTCGGTGAGCAGCTTGTGGCTGGGCGCGTGTGAGGCGTTTCTGGGGCTGAGCGCCCTGTTGCTGCTCAATCTTCAGGCGCCGTGGCTGCCGCGCTGGCACCTGGCGCAAACACCCAGTGCTCACATCGCCCTGCTGCTCGCGGCGGCGACGGGGCTGATGTACACGTACTGTTTCTTCATCCAGCGCGGGGTCGAGCTGCTCAACCGGATTCTGATGGGTGTGCTGCTGGTGGTCGGCTTTGGCGCGCTGCTGGTGCTGTTCGTCGACACGCTGCCGCTGAATATCCTCACGTTCCTGCTGGTCGCGCTGACCACAGTCAGCATCACCCTGGTGTCTATCTTTCACCTGCAGAAGGGTTACTTCCCGGCCCGGCCGTTCGTGATCGCCATGATCGTTTTCAATCTCGGCAACCTGGTGGTGCTGCCGGCGATGCTCTGGCTGACGAGCATTCCCGCGCAGACGCTGATCATCGGTGTATTGGCGGTGTTTTGCCTGTGCGGCCTATTGATGAGCATTGCCCTGAGCGAGCGTCATCGCAGCATCACCGAAGACAACTTCAGCATCAGCCGAGAGCTGGCGGCGAGCACCGCAGAGATCAATGCCAAGGCTGAGTTTCTGGCAAAAATAAGCCACGAAATTCGCACGCCCATGAACGGAGTACTCGGGATGACCGAGCTGTTGCTGGGCACGCCTCTATCGGTCAAGCAGCGCGATTACGTACAGACCATTCACAGCGCGGGCAATGAACTGCTCACGCTGATAAACGAGATCCTCGACATCACCAAGCTGGAGTCCGGGCAGATCGAGCTGGACGATGTGCAGTTCGATCTCAACGCGATGATCGAGGACTGCCTGAGCATCTTCCGCGCCAAGGCAGAGCAGCAAAGTGTCGAGCTGATCAGCTTCATTCAGCCGCAGGTGCCTCGCGTCATCAGCGGGGACCCGACGCGCCTGCGTCAGACGCTGCTCAGCTTGCTGGAGAACGCCTTAAAGAAGACCGACGAGGGCGAGATCCTGTTGGTCGTCGCCCTCGACTCCCGCGGCGGCAAACCACGCCTGCGCATTGCCGTGCAGGACAGCGGCACGCCGCTGACGCCCAATGAACGAGACGCGCTGCTGCACGCGGAGCTGCACAGCAAGAACTTCCTGGCGGCCAGCAAGGTGGGCGGTCACTTGGGGCTGGTTATCGCCCGGCAGCTGATCCTGTTGATGAATGGCGAGTTCGGCATCCAGAGCGGCACCAACCAGGGCAGCACGCTCTGGCTGAGTCTGCCCCTTGACGCCGAGCGACTGGAGCAGCCGCCGGCTGATCTGGACAGCCCGCTCAAGGGTGCGCGGGTGCTGGTGGTCGATGACAACGACACGTGCCGCAAGGTGCTCGTCCAGCAGTGCAGCGCATGGGGGCTCAATGTGAGCGCCGTGCCATCGGGCAAAGAGGCGCTGGCGCTGCTGCGCACCAAGGCTCACCTACGCGACTATTTCGATATTGTCTTGCTCGACCAGAACATGCCCGGCATGACCGGCATGCAACTGGCGGCGAAGATCAAGGAAGACCCCAGCCTTAACCACGACATCCTGCTGATCATGCTCACGGGCATCAGCAATGCGCCAAGCAAAGTCATTGCACGCAATGCCGGGGTCAAACGCATCCTCGCCAAACCGGTCGCCGGGTACACGCTGAAGACCACGCTGGCCGACGAGCTCAACCAGCGCAATAAAGGCAATGCGCCGTTCTCGGCACTGCCCGGGCTGATCAGCGACATCGACGTGCCCAGCGACTTTCGTATTCTTGTTGCGGAAGACAACAGCATCTCTACCAAGGTCATTCGCGGCATGCTCGGCAAACTCAACCTGCAGCCTGACACCGCCAGCAATGGCGAAGAGGCGCTGCTGGCGATGAAGACCCAGCGCTATGACCTGGTGCTGATGGACTGCGAGATGCCCATCCTCGACGGGTTCTCGGCGACGCAGCAGTTCCGCGCCTGGGAAACGGGTAACCAGCGCATCCGCACCCCTGTGGTGGCGCTGACGGCGCATATTCTGGCGGAGCACAAGGATCGCGCGCGCCAGTCCGGAATGGACGGCCACATGTCCAAACCGGTTGAGCTGTCGCAGTTGCGCGAGCTGGTGGAGTATTGGGTGGAGCAACGTGCCCGGGACGAAGCGACGCGTGCCGCCCGCGGCGAGGACCGTTACGAGCAAAACTGACCGCCAGGTGTCCGTGACGGCTGGTAGACTTGGCGCCGTCCCAGTCTGCTGCCATGAGCTCAAACCATGCTCCACGTGCTATTCAGCGTTTACCTGAAGATGCTGGTGCTCTACAGCCCGTTCTTCGTCCTGTCCTGTTTCATCTCCCTGAGCCGCGGGTATTCGCGCAAGGAACGCCGCCATCTGGCGTGGAAAATCGCCCTGGCGACACTGATTTCCAGCGTCTTGCTGTACCTGTTCGGTCGCGTGATTTTTGGCGTCTTTGGCATCACTGCCGACGCCTTCAGGATCGGCGCCGGCAGCGTACTGTTCATCTCTGCCCTGGCCATGGCTCAGGGCAAGTCCGGCGTGCAGACCGACAACGTCCAGCAGGACGTGGCGATTGTGCCCCTGACCATTCCCATTACCGTCGGCCCCGGCACCATTGGCGCACTGCTTGTGATGGGCATCAGCCAGCCCCACTGGGATGACAAGCTCACTGCCATCGTCAGCATCGCGCTGGCCAGTCTCACGGTCGGGATCGTGCTTTATCTGTCCCATAGCATCGAGCGCATTCTCGGCGATCAGGGGCTACAGATCGTCAGCCGCCTGATGGGGTTATTTGTTTGTGCGCTGGCGGCGCAGATCATCTTTACCGGCATCAAGGGCTATCTCGTTCCTTGAGCGCATGACCTTCAGATCGGGAACTGCCGGATCGCACGCTCGAAGTCCCGACCCAACTCGCTGCGGATCTGCGCTCGATACGGTGCGTACGCCGTGCGGTCGAAGCGATACAGCCCGCCGGTGATTCGCAGCAGCATCTCCGGGCGCGTCTCGGTCCAGAAATCGTAGTCCTTGATATCGACGGTGCCGGTCAGGGAGATGCCACAGATCAGCATGTTGATATCGCCGTTGGCCTCCAGCGTACAAGGCACAGCCTGGATATTGCCGATCACCCCGTCGGCATCGCCGCGCTTGAAGAACTCGTTGGCGTAGTCGTTGGCCCTCATGCCTTTCCAGGCAGCCTGGGTCAACTCGGCGAGCGTGCGTGAACCCGCCGTTCGAACAACCCCAAACGTGGTGGAATCCAGCTCCGTCGCGCTGGTGATCACCTGCGGCTGATGAATGATAGGACTTACGAATACGCAGCCACGGCTCTGCAGGCGTGTGCGGTACCGAAAAAACCAATTGGAATAATCCTGCCGTTGATCAAAGTGGCGGCTGGCAAACACATGGGCCCCCAGCAGGCACTCCATGATGTCTTCACGGTCCTGACTGTTGATGCCTTCATACAGCGAAACGAGGTTGCTGCCGACGAGGGCACCGGTTCGGGCGTTCATGACACATCTCCCTGGACGGCGAACGAGAGCTCATCGCGCCTTTCACTGAGTGCCCCGTTGATTTTGTGTCGGAACAGGGCGTACCTGAGGTCGTCCAGTTTGCCGATCAACCTGAAGCAAGTTATTTCGCCCACGCGTTCCAGCTTGGCAAATGACTGCGTAAACGGGTTCTCAGCGAGGGTTTCATTCGTTTTGAAGGCGACGCAAAGCGAGACTTTTTCGCCGGTTGGCAGCACGAAGCTGATTTGCATCAATGCGGTCGAGACCGTCGTCGCACTGCCGGCTGAATCGGTGGGCAATGTATCGGTTATCAATAGGCTTCGTTCTCGAAGTGCCAGAGCGCGATCGCTCAGCGGCGAGCAGAACAGCAGGTTCAGCAAGTTCTCCAGCTTCTTTCCTCGCCAACTCGCCAGCGCTTCCGGAAGCAACGCACTGAATAGATCGACCGGTGTAAACGTGTCTGACTCAGGACAGTCGCCTTCACTGCCCTTAAGTTCAAGCCGCAACCAGCCGAAAGTCGCCAGTGCCTTGAGTAGCGTGGCATGCCAGCTGGAGCAATCGGTGAACCTATCAATTTGTTTATCGGCCGCCAACTGCGCGTACAGCGTTGACGCCAATATATCCTCTTTAACTGTTGACTCGGCCGCATCAAGAAACACGACTAACTCTGCTCCGTTTATATAAATCCCTGAGACATCCTGGTTCATATAAGCCACTCCTGTGAGGGGCCGCAGCCAGACCGCGGCCCTGTTGACCTTTAAATCGGGAAGTCCAGAAACGCAGCGTCCGCCGAGCTCGACAGTGCCGCGCGTACGCGATCACGGCGCAGTGCGTACAGCGATTGGTGAAACACAAAAACGTCGGCACTTCGCTGAAGATCCAGCGAGACCGAGTTCCAGTTGACGAACAGCACATGACCTGTGGTGATTCGGGTCTTCATCTCTACCGCGCCCACGGCCAGAACGATCACTCCGTCCTGGCTCTCCCGGCATCCGCCCACCATAAACCGCGCGCCATTAGGCTTTTTGGTCCGACCGTCGAACAGACGAAGCGGACCCGGATTTTCTTTCAGTGCCTTTACCGCATCACCCGCCACCTGCAGGACCAGCGGCGATGCTGCTCCGCCGGTTGCGGCAGTGGCGCCGGCCGCGGCGAGGGATGAGGCGAGCAGATCCAGGCCGATCTTGTCCATGCTCAGCACCCGCTCGCGGCTGGAGTAGCTGGTGTACGCGACATCCTGAGGCGTCCAGTGCAACGCCCGGGTCATGACCTCACGGAACACCTTGTACCAGGCGCCATTCTGGCTGACCACGTCGTGTCGCTTGTCGGCGGCCAGGGTCGCGTAAGTGAAGGTATCCAGAACGTCTTCACGCGCCTGTCGGCTGATTCCCTCAACGAAACCGATGATGCCCTGGCCTGCAACCGCCGCACTGGCTGGAACGATCATGTCCGATGTCGGGTGTTCGCTCAAGGGAGCAGGTCGAATCGACTCCAGTGGAGGGATGTTCGAAATGTGGGCCATAAACGTGTCGTTATTCATACTCAAGTCCTTTTAAGTGAGTGGTCCGTCTTGGACACAGACAACGCTAGCTCAAATTAAAAGGCTTGGCACAAAGAAACTTGAACTTACAGGCAGACAGATTTAGTCAAAAAGAAGACCCGCACGAACCCGCGTTACTTTGAAGTCTTTAATTGACGGCGCATTCGCGCCCTTGTTTCAAAGGTCCTACACGACATCGGGAAGTTGGAAAGCCAGTTCCAGTGAAGACTCTCCTGACTTCACACAAGTGCTGTCGTCTTTTACCGGACATGCATGGTTTTTTCTTACGCGTCAAAGGGAAGTTCCTGGCACGAACTTCCCTTTGCTTTCACCTCACTGCCCTGGCTTGCTGCCGTACCATCGCGGCGTATAGACCCATTGCTCGCCGTCGGCACGAGGGAATACGCAGGTCAGCGACGAACCGATCAACACCATGGTGCGCATGTCGACTTGCTCCGGCGTCAGCTCACCCAGGGTGATGACGCGCAACGCCTGCGCCGGACGACCGATATCCCGCCCAAGCGTCACCGGCGTTTCAGGGCTGCGATGCTGACGCACGATTTCCAGGGCTCGGCCCAGTTGCCAGGGACGGGACCGCGAGATCGGGTTGTAGAACGCCAGCGCCAAGTCAGCCTGACAGGCAAGATCAAGACGCTTCTCGATGATCTCCCAAGGCTTGAGATTGTCCGACAGGGACATGACGCAGAAGTCGTGGCCCAACGGCGCACCCGCCAGTGCGGCGGTTGCCAGCGAGGCCGATACACCCGGAAGTATGTGCAGGTCCACACGGTGCCAGTCGGGATTGTCTGACTCATGCAACGCTTCCAGCACCGCAGCGGCCATGGCGAATACGCCGGGGTCACCCGAGGACACCACCACCACCGAGCGGCCTTCGGCGGCCAGCTCGAATGCGTGCCGGGCACGCTGCATTTCTTCGCGATTGTCGGTGCAGTGCAGCACTTGGTCGGCACGGAACGGCCCGGCCATACGCACGTAGGTCTCGTAGCCCAGCACATCGTTGGCGCGCGCGAGTTCAGCCTTGACGGCAGGGATCATGAAATCGGTGGCGCCCGGACCGAGGCCGATGACCGCCAGCCGCCCCCGTGCGCAGCCAATCTGCTGAACCTCCAATGGCTGCGGCGCGACAGCAATGGCGATGCCCACCGCCGGGGTTAGCGGCGGCAACAGTTGCGGCAATACCTGCTGGGTCATTTCCGCAGGTGTACCGGCGGCGGTGAAACGCAGCGCAACGCCTAGGGATTCGGCAGCCGCATGCAGCGCCGGATTGGCCATCTCGGTTTTGCTGGCCAGCAAGCACCCCAGCGCCTGCACCGCGATGCGCGAATCGTGCAGCGCGGTTTTAACCGTCTCGGCGGGGTCAGGCAGATCGCCGCTGAGCGCCACCAGCACGTTGCGCGGGTAGATCAGCAGCTCGTGATCACTGGGCGCGCGTTCGGCGTAACCGACGTGAATGGCCAGTTGTGCCTGAGCATCTTCAGGCAACTGTGCCTGGGCCAGCCACGGCGCCGCGCCCTCGACGCGCACGCTCTGGCCTGACAGCAAATCGCTCACAAACCGCTTGCCCAGCTCCAGGTCGCCCAACGCGTAACCGGCGGGCGGATTGAGCAGGCAGGTGCCAAAGCGCAACTCGCCACTGGTGGTGATGGCCGCTGCGGTGTTCAGCGCAGCGGCGATTTCCCGGGCCATGACATTGACGCCGCCCAACCCGCCCAGCAGCGGCACCACCGCGCTGCCATCCTCGGCAACGGCGAGCACTGGCGGTTCGACGCCCTTTTCCAGCAACACAGGCGCCAGCGTCCGGATAACAATGCCGGCTGCGCACAGCGCAATGATTGGCGTGTCTTGTTGGTAGAGCTGGCGCAGCGTCGCGCCAAACGCCGCATAGCTGCGGTCAGCGCCCTCGACACGTTCGGCCAGCCCGTAAATCAGTGCGTGCGGGTACAGCTGTTGAATACGTCGCGCCGTTGCCAGCGCGCCGTTGCCCAGAATGACGATCGCCGGGGCGGTGAGAGGGGTTGTGCTCATCAGCCCTGCCACCGTTCGCCGGGAACAATGATCAGCGAGAAATAGGGCGACGACGCAGGATCAACTTCGGCCAGCGGCACGATCTTCTGATTGGCCATGGTTGCGCGCTCTACGTACAGCGCGCGTTCCGCCAGCCCGGTTTCGACCAGGACCTGACGCACTTTCGGCAGGTTACGGCCCAGCTTCATGATCACCGCTGCGTCGGCATCTTCAAGCTTGCGTTTGAGCTCTTCGGCGGACAATACGCCGGACAGCACCGACAGGCTCTGATTGCGGTACACCAGCGGCGCGCCCAATACCGACGCGCCCCCGAGCATCGAGCAGACGCCGGGAATGACCTCGGCTTCGTAGCGATCGGCCAGGCGATCGTGCAGGTACATGTAGGACCCGTAGAACATCGGGTCGCCTTCGCAGATCACTGCCACGTCGCGCCCGGCGTCCAGGTGCGCAGCCAGATCAGCGCTGCAGCGGTCATAGAAATCGCTGATTACGCGCTCGTAAGACATCGGCGCCGGCAGTGCCTCGGTGGTCACGGGGTATACCAGCGGCATGAGCGTCTGGGCCTGCTGCAAATGGCCTTCGATGATGCCAAACGCGTTGCCCTTCTTGCCTTTGGCGACGAAGTAAGCGACCACCGGCGACTCGCGCAGAAGGCGCAGTGCCTTGACGGTGATGAGTTCCGGATCACCCGGCCCCACGCCCAGCCCAATCAGACGACCGCGCGGCGGCATCATTCGATCTCCGTGGCGAGTGAGTTGACCGCGGCCGCGGCCATGGCACTGCCGCCGCGACGGCCCTGCATGATCACGTAGGGCACACCGCGGCTGTCAGCAGCGAGCATGTCCTTGGACTCGGCAGCGCCGACGAAACCCACCGGGAAACCCAGGATCAGGGCGGGTTTCGGCGCGCCGGCATCGAGCATTTCCAGCAAATAGAACAGCGCAGTCGGCGCGTTGCCGATCACCACCACCGCCCCTTCCAGATGCGGCCGCCACAGCTCCAGCGCGGCAGCGGAACGGGTGTTGCCCAGCTCGCGCGCCATTTCCGGCACACGTTCGTTTTTCAAGGTGCAGATCACTTGATTGTTGGCGGGCAGGCGCGTGCGCGTCACTCCTTCGGCAACCATGTGTGCGTCACACAGGATCGGCGCACCGGCCGCCAGCGCGTGGCGGCCAGCGGTACCCGCGCCAGGCGAGTAGCGCAGTCCTTCAACGGCATCGACCATGCCGCAGGCATGAATCACCCGTACGGCGAGTTTTTCCAGGTCGGCCGGGATGCCATCGAGCCGGGCTTCGGCACGAATGATCGCGAAGGAGTTGCGATAGATCTCCTGGCCGTCGCGGATGTAATCAATCATCGGTGTTGCTCCGTGAGTCGGCGGTCAACAACGCGCCGACTGCTTCAATAGTGAGGTCACGTGCATGCAGGTCGCCGAATCCGGCCGCCTGAGCATGACGAAAATAAAGATCGTAACGACCGGCAGAGACGGCCAGCAATGTCACCGGCGCCACATGGGCAGCGGCGCACGAACGTGTGCAGCCTGATAGATGAACGGCCCGGCTGACACCGTTTGCCTGCAGCAACGCCGCCAGACGCAGCCCATCGGCTTTGGTGTCGGCCAGGCCTTTTGCACAGGCAGCCGAGCCTGTGCAGGCGACCACTTTCGACAATGACTGAGCGGCGTCAACCAACAAGCCCGACTGACTCAAGCCCTCCATCACGGCTGCCGACTGATCCGCCAGGGCATTGCGCAGCGTCAGGCTTTGCCACGGCGTCATGCACAGATACCCGTCACCGAGTTCGCGCGCCAACCGGGCAGCATTGCGCAACATGGACGGCCGCAGACGCCCCAACGGCACGCCTGCGCCAACCGCCACCACGCCGGCCTGGGCCTGGGGATACGTGCCGAGGTGCGCAAAGGGCTGGGTCGACGTACGCCGCCAGGCGGTTACTTTTTGATCAATGACCAGGGGTTGCGGCAAGCGCGCCGCGACCTGTTCGATGAATCGGGAAACTGGCACTTCTTTCAGCAAATCGCGCATGCGCGCCTGATCGGGACGAGCGAGGTCCAGAAAGGTTTCCAGCACCGCGACCACCAGCGCGTGCGCCGCTTCGGGCGCAACGGCGGCCAGCGGCGAATCATTCGCAGGACAACCCGCCAGGCCAAAGCCGAGCAGCGTCCGGCCGTCGACCTGCAACGCGGACAGCCAAAGGTCATGGGGATGTTCGAGCATCGCCAGGCCTTCACCGCCGTCCAGTGACAGCGCGAATTTGGGCGACAGCTCATGGAAACGCGGGTGGTGCTCAAGGGAGTGCAGAATCCGCGCCGCCAGCGGACGCACGTCGAGGCGCTGGTGAGGATCGACGCCGGCGGTCGGGCTGAGCATCAGGTTGCGCACGTCATCACTGGCCGGGTTGCTCGGCCCCAGACCGGACTCGAGCAGGCGGGCAATCAAACCGTCATGATCGGCGCCTACGCCGCGAATCTGTAGATTGCCCCGATTGGTCGCCTCGATCACGCCCCCGGCGAATGCCTCGGCGGCATTGGCCACGGCCAGCGCTTGATCCACTGAAAGCAGCCCGCCAGGCAGCTTGATCCGGCAGATACCGCCATCCAGCGCCGGGACGATACGCAGCAACCCCGGGCAAGCCGAGGGGCGAATAGGCGTAGCGGAAAAGCGAGCGGACAACGGCTCGGTCAATGGATCACCTGGTGCGAACGGGCGGACGCGTAGAGAAACGAGAAGTTACAGGGGCCGTATTATGCCTGCTTTGGCCGTTGGCATGAAAAGACGCTCTGTCGGATTCACAAAGCCGTACGAACCGGGCGCGCCAGCGCGTTATCATGCCGACCACTTTCACAGGCCGAGCGGGCGGGCCTGTTGCATGCAATCGGGTTGAGGGCAATACATGTCACCGTGGCTGACAGTCGTGGGAATCGGTGAGGACGGCTATAAAGGGCTGGGCCGCAACGCTCGGCACGCGCTGTTGCAAGCGCGGCAGGTGTTCGGCGGCGCGCGGCAACTTGGCTTGCTGCCGCCGTGCATTCAGGCCGAGCAGCGCCAATGGCCCAGCCCGTTCTCCCTCGCCCCGGTGCTGGAACAACGCGGAAGCCCGGTATGCGTCTTGGCCAGCGGCGATCCCATGTTGTTCGGCGTCGGCGCGAGCCTGTCGAAACAGGTCGCCATCGATGAAATGCGGGTGATTCCCGCCCCATCCTCATATTCGCTGGCCGCGGCGCGCCTGGGTTGGGCATTGCAGGACGTGGTCACGCTGTCGGTGGTTGCCCGCCCGCTCGCTGCACTGAATGCCCACTGGCAACACGGCCTGCGCCTGTTGGTGTTGAGCAATGACGGTTCGAGCCCGGCGGCCATCGCGGCGCAGCTTTGCGAACGCGGGTTTGGACCGAGCCGCATGACCGTGCTCGAACACTTGGGCGGCAGCGCCGAGCGACAGATCGAGGGCACCGCCGGCGAATGGAATGCCTCTGACATCGCTGCACTGAATCTGGTGGCCATCGACTGTCGCGCAGAGCCAGGCACGCTGCGTCTTTCGCCACTGGGCGGTCTGCCAGACGCAGCGTTTCGGCACGACGGTCAGCTCACCAAGCGCGACGTGCGCGCGATCAGCCTCGCCCGTCTTGCGCCCGTGCCCGGCGAACTGCTGTGGGATGTCGGGGCAGGCTGCGGCTCCATCGGCATCGAGTGGATGCGCGCGCACCCGACCTGCCGCGCCATCGCCGTCGAGGCCGATGAGGGCCGGCAACACCTGATTGAATTCAATCGGGATGCGCTGGGTGTCCCTGCTCTTCAACTGATCCGCGGACGTGCGCCTGCAGCGCTTGAGGGTCTTGAACAACCAGACGCCATCTTCATTGGCGGCGGCGTGACGCGCGAGGGGGTGCTGCAGGCCTGCTGGCAGCGCCTGCGCTCGGGCGGTCGGCTGATCGCCAACGCCGTCACCCTGCAGAGCGAGGCAACGCTGGTGAACTGGCGTGAGCAACATGGCGGCGAACTGACCCGCATCCACCTGGCCCACGCCAAGCCACTCGGCGAATTCGACACGTGGCGTCAAGCGTTGCCAATCACTCTGCTCGAAGCGATCAAACCCTGATGCGTGACGAAACCGCCGAACAACCCGCTCCGTTGCGCAGCGGCTTGACCACTGGCAGCTGCGCAACGGCGACCTCCCTCGCCGCCGCGCGCCTGTTGCTGGCCGGCGAATTCAACGATGCGATCGACATCACGTTGCCTAAAGGCAAGTGCGTACAGATGCGCCTGGAATTCTGCCGCCTGATCGGGGACGGCGCCGAGGCCGGCACGCTGAAAGATGCCGGAGACGATCCGGACGTCACCCACGGCGCGCTGGTGTATGCCCAAGTCAGGCTGATCCCGGTGCCCGGCGTGCGTTTCGTCGCAGGAGAGGGCGTGGGCACCGTGACACGCCCGGGCCTGGTGCTGGGTGTCGGCGAACCGGCGATCAATCCGGTGCCACGCAGGATGATGGCCGAACACCTCACGCAACTGGCGCAGGACGTCGGCTATGACGGCGGATTCGAAGTGACTGTCTGCGTCGAAAACGGCGGCGAACTGGCGTTGAAAACCATGAACCCGCGGCTGGGCATTCTCGGCGGGCTGTCGATCCTGGGCACCAGCGGCATCGTCCGGCCTTTCTCCTGCGCGGCGTACATCGCCTCCATCCACCAAGGCATCGATGTCGCCCGTACCAACGGTTACCAGCACATCGCCGCGTGCACCGGCAACGCCAGCGAAGACACCATGCGGCGGGTGTATGCATTCCCGGACATCGCGCTGATCGAGATGGGCGATTTTGTCGGCGCCGTGCTCAAGCACCTGCGCAAAACTCCGGTAGAGCGCCTCAGTGTGTGCGGCGGCTTCGGCAAAATCAGCAAACTGGCGGCCGGCCACATGGACCTGCACAGCCGCCATTCGAGCATCGACCTTGATCAACTCGCGCGATGGGCTGCCGATGTGGGCGGGGATGCCGAGCTGCAACAATGCATTCGCGAGGCCAATACCAGTCAGCAAGCACTGGTCATGGCTTCGGCCGTCGGCATCGCGCTGGGCGATGCGGTCTGTCAGCACGCACTGAATTTCGCCCGCAGCGTGGTGCCGACGCAGGTTCAGGTGGAGGTCTTTGCCATCGACCGCCAGGGCGGGATTGTCGGTCACGCAGGAGACTTCGTATGAAACAAATGAAACGCGTGCTGTTGCTCGGCGGCGTCACCGAAGCGCTGGCGATTGCCCGCAGGCTCGGGCCTCAACACATTTACAGCCTGGCAGGCGTGGGCCGCGTACCGACCGATCTGGGCTGTGAAGTCCGGGTCGGCGGGTTTGGCGGCGCCGAGGGGCTGGCGACATTCGTACAGCAAGCGGGCATCGATCTAATCCTGGACGCAACGCACCCTTACGCCGCGCAAATCAGCCACAACGCCGTTACCGCGGCCAAGATGGCCGGCGTGCCGTGCTGGGCGTTGCGGCGACCCGCCTGGCAGGCGGGGCCGGACGATGACTGGCGCGAAGTCGCGGACTGGCCAGAACTGATCACCGCCCTCGCCCCCTTTCAACGACCCCTCTTTACCTTGGGGCGCGAGCCTTTACAGCACTTGCACGAGATTCCCGCCCACCAGTTCTGGACGCTGAGGGCACTTGATGTCTACCCCGGCAACGAACGCTGCGAAGTGATCGGCGCGCGCGGACCGTTCCGGCTGCAGGATGAGCGGGAGCTATTCGAGACGCGGAACATCGACGTCCTTATCAGCAAAAACAGCGGCAGCACGGCCACCGAGCCCAAGCTGGACGTGGCGCGTGAACGCGGGCTGCCGGTGCTGGTGCTGAAACGGCCCGTGCTGCCAGAGGTGGATCGGACGTTCTGGAGTGTGGGCGAAGTGCTGGATGCATTGCGGAATTCTGGGCACTCAAATCCGCTGTAGGAGCCGGCTTGCTGGCGAATGCGATGTGTCAGTCGACAACTTGATATCCGATCCATCGTGTTCGCCAGCAAGCCAGCTCCTACAGGGGCATCTGCCTGAACCCCGACTGAACCAAACCTGCCGCGCGACACCAGGTCGCGGGCGGGGTTTGTACATAGGGCGGCTGATCAGGCTAAATGGCCCCTATGAAAAAACAAAAAGATCAAATCACCACGCAGAAGCGGCGCCGGGCGTTTGCCTGGGTAGCGTGTTTCGCGTTGCTGTTCGGCGTGTTGGCGGTGCCGATGACGCCCACCATGCCCCGCCCCGAGGGCGAGCGGCTGGTATGGGGAAGCGCCTGTACCGGCGCTTCGTCACGGCTGGCCATGACGCCCGTTGAAGTCATCGATAAACAGTCTTCCCGTCGCCCTGACATCGCCTTGATGCAGCGCTGCGCCTGTTGCACCTATGCGATGCCGCTGGTTGCAGTGCCGACCAGCCTCGGTTTTGGATTGTTCGCCCTCGTCGAACCGGTGCGTTTCCCTGTCGCGGTGTTGGTGTTGCGCACACCGCCCCGTCCGCAATGGCCGAACCGAAACCCGCACGCATCCCCAAGGGTCTGATGGTGGTCCTGCCGTCGCAAAACTGAATGAATCGGAGACCCGCTTGATGCTGCACAAAATCCTCTTGTGGGTTGCGATGACGCTGCCAGCCTGTTTCGTTGAAGCCCACGACTACACCCTCGGCCAACTGACCGTCGCGCAGCCTTGGTCCATGGCCCTGCCGCCCAATGCGCCCACCGTCGCTGCCTATTTCGTGATCAACAACAGCGGCCCTGACGCCGACCGGCTCGAAGCCGTCAACAGCCCCATCGCAGGTGCCGTTCAGTTGCATGCGCACGTCAACCAGGACGGCCTGATGAAAATGCAGCACGTCGAAACTGTTGATATACCTGCCGGCGGGATCGTGACCTTCGCGCCCATGGCGTACCACGTGATGTTGCTGGACCTGAAAGACCGCACCCGACTGGTCGACGGCCAGACTTTCCCGCTGACCCTGCATTTTCAAAAAGCGGGCGACATGAACGTTGACGTCGTGGTACTCAAACAGCCACCCGACCAGGCCGCTCCGGCCCACGCCCACTGACCCGCTGACTGCCGACGCCGCCACCCTTGAACCGCCTGCCCGCGATCCGCGACAGATCTGCCCCCGCCCCTCGCCTTTTGCAGGGCGCCTGGCTGAGCCTGTTTGCCATGCTGATGATCTTCATCGGCCCGCTGATCTCGCAGTCCATGCCCATGGAGCATCACAACGGCATGGCGATGCCTGCGCCGACGTCGATGTCGATGTCAATGCATGGCGAGATGGACATGTCGGCGACGATGGACATGGGCGAGCCCGATGCCCATGCCGAGGCCGAGCGCAACGCCGGCGTCGATCACGTCCTCTGGGCCAAGTGCGGGTATTGCACGCTGCTGTTCAGCTGCCCGGCGTTGACCAAAACCGTTGCCGTCCTGGCGCCCGTCCCGCCCAGACCCGCCGACTTCTACAACGAGGCGCCGCAACACGGCCACGCCCAGCGCAACGTCTTTCCCAACGCCCGCAGTCGCGCGCCACCCCTCTCGTCCGTCGCTTGAACACCCAAAATTGACTCGTATCCGCTGATGGCCTTTCTCGCCATCAGCGCGTTGCGCCGTGTTTTCCCTGACGGGAGCGTTGCACCATGTCCAAACCCAATGTGTCTTTCTACAACCTGGCCTGGCGATGGCATTTCTACGCCGGCCTGTTCGTCGCACCGTTCATGATCCTGCTGGCGGTCACCGGGATCATTTATCTGTTCAAGCCGCAGCTTGACGCGCTGATGTACAGCGACTTGCTGACGGTGACGCCCGCTCACCACTCACTCAGTGCCGATGATCTGCAGACGCGCGTGCTGACGGCTTATCCACAGGCGCAGGTAAGCAAATACCTGCCGCCCCTGAATGCCGAGGGCAGCGCGCAATTCGTGGTCAAGAACGACGGCCGCGAGGTCAACGTATTCATCGATCCCTACAGCGGCACGGTGCTCGGCACCCAAGACGCGAAGCAAAACCTGCAAGCCATCGCGCGCGAATTGCACGGCGAGCTGATGATTGGCACGGTCGGCGATCGGCTGGTGGAACTGGCAGCCGGGTGGGGCATCGTGTTGGTAGTGTCGGGCGTGTATCTGTGGTGGCCACGAGGGCGATCGCCGGCCGGCGTGCTCTGGCCCCGGATCGGCGCGCGAGGCCGCATTCTCTGGCGCGACCTGCACGCGGTGACCGGATTCTGGGGTTCGGTGGCGCTGCTGTTCATGCTGCTGAGCGGCATGACCTGGACCGGCATGTGGGGAAAGGTCTACGCGGACGTCTGGAATACCTTCCCGGCGGCCATGTGGAATGACGTGCCCAAGTCGGATAAGCAAGCGGGGACATTGAACAGCGCAAGCGTGCAGACCGTGCCCTGGGCGATGGAAAACACGCCGATGCCGGTGTCTTCCGGAGATCATGCCGAGCACATGAACCATGCTCACATGTCCACCGCACCCGCGGCGCCTGGCATCTCTCTGCAGCAGGTAGTCGACATCGCCAGGGCGAGCCATATCGAGCCGGGCTACAGCATCACTCAACCGAAAACCGCTGATGGCGTGTTTACCGTTTCCGTGTTCGCCGACGACCCGCGCAACGACGCCACACTTCATGTCGATCAGTACAGCGGCAAGGTGCTGGCGGACGTGCGCTACGGCGATTACAGCCCGGTGTCCAAAGCCACGGAATTGGGCGTGATGCTGCATGAGGGCAAGATGTACGGCTGGGTGAACCAGCTGCTGATTCTGTTCATCTGCCTGATGGTGTTGCTGAGTTCAGTGAGCGGCATTGTGATCTGGTGGAAGCGCCGCCCGCAACACTGCTTCGGTGTTCCACCCCTGCGCCACGACCTGCCGCGCTGGAAAACTGCGACCGTGGTGATGATCGCGTTGGGCGTGGCGTTCCCGCTGGTGGGCATTTCGATGCTGGCGGTGTGGCTGCTCGATCGAATAGTGCGTTCGCGCTTTGCCAAAACGGTGGCAACAGCTTAGATTGCGTCTCGCGGAGCCTGGAACCTTCTTTGGGTGGTTTAGTGATGAATTCCTCCTCATTTCGGGTTTCAGGCTCCGCACCTGTCTTTTCCTTTCTCCTGATCCTCATCACTTCCATTTCTTCCTCGCCATACCCCGCACCAGATAGGCGCGCTTGACGCACCACGCAGCCCGCCGCATCCCAGATTGGTGCGACCCGCCCCCGGCACGCGACGTTTTCATTCCATTTTGCGACGCGCTCAGCCTTGGCCCAGCGTTTGCTAAAGCCTAAGCAGACTCAACTCTGCACCGCCAACAGCCGTCATCAAAAAAAATCAAAGAATGGAGCTAGCCAATGAAGCGTCGTAGTTTGCTGAAAGCGTTCACTTTGTCTGCATCGATCGCAGCGATGGGTTTGACCTGGACCGCGCAGGCGGCCGAAACCATCAAGGTCGGCATTCTGCATTCTTTGTCCGGCACCATGGCCATCTCCGAGACCTCGCTCAAGGACATGGCGCTGATGACCATCGATGAAATCAACACCAAGGGCGGCGTCAACGGCAAGATGCTCGAACCAGTGGTCGTAGACCCTGCGTCGAACTGGCCTTTGTTTGCCGAAAAGGGCCGCCAGTTGCTGACGCAGGACAAGGTCGCCGTGGTCTTCGGCTGCTGGACCTCGGTGTCGCGCAAGTCGGTTTTGCCGGTGTTTGAAGAGTTGAACGGCTTGCTGTTCTACCCGGTGCAATACGAAGGTGAAGAAATGTCACCGAACGTCTTCTATACCGGCGCGGCGCCTAACCAGCAGGCAATTCCTGCGGTTGAATACCTGATGAGCGAAGACGGCGGCGGGGCCAAGCGCTTCTTCCTGCTGGGCACCGACTACGTGTACCCGCGCACCACCAACAAGATCCTGCGCTCGTTCCTGCATTCCAAAGGTGTCGCGGACAAGGACATCGAAGAGGTCTATACCCCGTTCGGTCATAGCGATTACCAGACCATCGTCGGCAACATCAAGAAGTTCGCTGCCGGTGGCAAGACGGCAGTGATCTCCACGGTCAATGGCGACTCCAACGTGCCGTTCTATAAAGAGCTGGGCAATCAGGGCCTGAAGGCCACCGACGTACCGGTGGTGGCGTTCTCGGTTGGCGAAGAAGAACTGCGCGGCGTCGACACCAAACCGCTGGTGGGCAACCTTGCCGCATGGAACTACTTCGAATCGGTGAAGAACCCGGTCAACACCAAGTTCGTCGCCGACTGGAAGGCCTACGCCAAGGCACACAACCTGCCGAACGCGGACAAAGCCGTGACCAACGACCCAATGGAAGCTACTTACGTGGGTATCCACATGTGGGCGCAAGCGGTCGAGAAAGCCAAGTCCACCGACGTGGACAAAGTCCGCGAAGCCATGGCAGGCCAGACCTTCGCCGCGCCGTCGGGCTTCACCCTGACGATGGACAAGACCAACCACCACCTGCACAAGCCGGTGATGATCGGCGAGATCAAGGCCGACGGTCAGTTCAACGTGGTCTGGCAAACCAAGGAGCCCATCCGTGCCCAGCCGTGGAGTCCGTTCATTCCGGGCAACGACAAAAAGCCTGACTATGCCGTGAAGAGCAACTGACACATTGTCGGGCATAGCGCCCGACGTCCCCTGTAGGAGCGTGGCTTGTCCCGCGATCTGGCGCGAAGCGGCAGTAAATCCATCACATGCGGTGTACCTGTCACACCACATTTGCAGGTTTTACCACGGGTCCCCCGCCGATCGCGGGACAAGCCTCACTCCTACAGTTCCTCGCATGACGTTGCGTCATGCGGGTGCCCCCAGGACACCGATATGCCCAGATACCTCCACCTCCTTCTCGCGCTGTGCCTGTGGCTGCCATTCGCCGCCAAGGCTAGCGATGCCAGCGACTTTGTCGCGGCCCAATCCTCCGAGCGCGCCCAATTGCTGGAAACCTGGGCCGCCAGGCCGGACCCGGCGCGCGTGGAATTGCTGATTGCCCTGCAGGATGGCCGTGTCGCCGCCGACAGCAGCAATCGTGCGTTCATTCAGAACGGCGACAGCTTCATCGCCGTCGACCCAAACGCTCCGGCGATAGCTGATGCACCGACCCCCAATGCGCCCCAGGCCATCAGTTTAAACAACCGGCTGCGCGGCCTGATCAACACCGCGCTGGCCAGCCATCAATTGCTGGCCGCCGATCCCAAGGTTCGCCTGACCGCGGCGCAAGTCCTGCAAAAAAGCGCTCGTCCAGCGCAGTTGCCCTTGCTGATGCAACAGGTGGCGAGCGAACAGGACGACAACGTCCATTCGGCCCTGACCTTGGCGCTGGCCAACCTGCAACTGGTCGACGTCAGCCCCACTGTGCGGCTCGCCGCTGTGCGTCTGCTGGGTGAAACCGGCGACCCGCTGGCCCGTACCCGGCTGGAAACTTTGCTCGAACCCAACGTCGAAACCGACCCCAGCGTGCGCCTGGCGGCCGAGACCAGCCTGGCTCAGGTCAAGCGCAAATTGATGATCGGCGAAATACTCGGGCAGGCTTTTGCCGGCCTGTCACTGGGTTCGATTCTGCTGCTGGCGGCGCTGGGCCTGGCAATCACCTTCGGGCTGCTGGGCGTGATCAACATGGCCCATGGCGAGATGCTGATGCTCGGCGCCTACGCCACCTACGTTGTGCAGATGATGTTCCAGCGTTACGCGCCCGGTGCTCTTGAGTTTTATCCGCTGGTGGCGCTGCCGATCGCGTTTTTCGTCACCGCCTGCATCGGCATGGCACTGGAGCGTACGGTCATTCGCCACTTGTACGGCCGCCCGCTGGAAACACTGCTGGCGACATGGGGCATCAGCCTGATGCTGATTCAACTGATCCGCGTGGTGTTCGGCGCGCAGAACGTGGAAGTGGCCAACCCGGAATGGCTTTCCGGCGGCATTCAAGTGCTGCCCAACCTTGTGTTGCCCTACAACCGCATCGTCATCATTGCCTTCGCACTGTTTGTGGTCGTGCTGACTTGGTTGCTGCTGAACAAGACGCGCCTGGGCCTGAACGTGCGCGCCGTCACTCAGAACCGCAACATGGCCGCCTGCTGCGGGGTGCCTACCGGACGCGTCGACATGATGGCCTTCGGGCTCGGCTCCGGCATCGCCGGCCTGGGCGGCGTGGCGCTGAGTCAGATTGGCAACGTCGGGCCTGACCTGGGCCAGAGCTACATCATCGACTCCTTCCTCGTGGTCGTGCTCGGCGGCGTCGGGCAACTGGCCGGCAGCGTGACGGCGGCCTTCGGGCTGGGGATCGCCAACAAGATTCTCGAACCGCAGATTGGCGCCGTACTGGGCAAAATCCTGATCCTGGCGCTAATCATTCTGTTCATTCAGAAACGTCCGCAAGGCCTCTTCGCACTCAAAGGACGGGTGATCGACTGATGAATCAGCCAATGATGGTCACTGCCGCGCAACGCGCCGGCACCAAAATCACGGTCTCGGTCGGCGTGGTGATCCTTGCCCTGCTGATCGCCCTGCCGTTGCTGTCCCTGCTGCCCGAAAGCAACAGCCTGCAGGTGTCGGCTTACACGCTGACCCTGGTCGGCAAGATTCTCTGTTACGCCATCGTCGCGTTGGCACTGGATCTGGTTTGGGGTTATGCCGGCCTGTTGTCGCTGGGCCACGGGCTGTTCTTCGCACTGGGCGGTTACGCGATGGGTATGTACCTGATGCGCGAGGCGTCGGGCGACAGCCTGCCGGCGTTCATGACCTTTCTGTCCTGGACCGAGCTGCCCTGGTATTGGGTGGGCACTGAACATTTCCTCTGGGCCATGTGCTTGGTGGTACTGGCGCCGGGCCTGCTGGCGTTGGTGTTTGGTTTCTTCGCCTTTCGCTCGCGAATCAAGGGCGTGTACTTCTCGATCATGACGCAAGCCCTGACGTTCGCCGGCATGCTGCTGTTCTTTCGCAACGAAACCGGTTTTGGCGGCAATAACGGCTTCACCAACTTTCGCAGCATTCTGGGTTTCAGCATCACGTCCCAAGGCACTCGCGC
>NZ_DASVUM010000162.1:0-4105 GCF_036387035.1 Pseudomonas sp.
CCCGGACGAAGGCTGACGGCGCGCTTCTTCTTCGGCACGCTGACGGGATTCTTCTTCAGCCTTTTGACGAGCGGCATTTTCTACCGCACGACGTTCGTCCAGCTCGCGCTTGCGTTCGGCTTCGATTTCTTCCGGGCTGCGCTGAACGAAAACTTTCTTTTTGCGTACTTCAACGCTGATGCTTTTGCTGCCAGCAACGCGAAGGGTACTGGTGGTCTTGCGCTGCAAGGTAATCTTGCGCGGCTCTTCCACCTTGGCCTTGTGACCGCTTTTCAAGTGGGCCAACAGGGCTTGCTTTTCAATATCGGTCACAACTTGCTCGGCGGCGTTGTGAGGCAAACCTGCCTCACGCATCTGCTGTAACAGGCGCTCTACCGGTGTGTCGACCGTCTTGGCCAGTTCTTTCACCGTGACTTGCGTCATGCACTTCTCTCCTCAGGCCGCATCTACTTACTCGAACCAATGGGCTCGGGCGGCCATGATCAACTTGCCGGCACGATCATCGTCAATGCCGTCGATGTCGAGCAGATCGTCAATAGACTGCTCGGCCAGGTCTTCGCGGGTAACTACGCCGCGCACCGCCAGTTCCATCGCCAAATCCTTGTCCATACCCTCAAGCGAGAGCAGGTCTTCGGCCGGATGGGCGTCTGCCAGCTTTTCCTCAGTAGCGATGGCTTTAGTCAACAAACGATCCTTGGCACGAGCGCGAAGCTCGTTGACAGTGTCTTCGTCAAAGCCGTCGATGTTGAGCATTTCTTCCAACGGTACGTAGGCAATCTCTTCCAGGCTGGTGAAGCCTTCGTCTACCAGAACCTGAGCGAGGTCCTCATCGACTTCCAGCTCGTCGATAAAGTTGCGCAGGATGTCACCGGTTTCCGCTTGCTGCTTGGCCTGGATGTCCGATTCGGTCATCACGTTAAGGGTCCAGCCAGTCAACTGACTGGCCAACCGCACGTTCTGGCCACCGCGGCCAATCGCCTGGGCGAGGTTGTCTGCGCCTACAGCGATGTCCATGGCGTGGGCATCTTCATCAACGATGATCGCTGCCACTTCGGCAGGCGACATGGCATTGATGACGAACTGCGCCGGGTTATCGTCCCAAAGCACGATATCCACACGCTCGCCGCCCAACTCGCCGGAAACAGCCTGCACGCGCGAACCACGCATGCCGATGCACGCGCCTTGCGGGTCAATGCGTTTGTCCTTGGAGCGAACTGCGATCTTTGCACGCGAACCCGGATCACGAGAGGCAGCCATCACCTCGATGAGTCCTTCAGCGATTTCCGGAACTTCGATCCGGAACAGCTCGATCAGCATTTCCGGCGCAGTACGCGACAGGATCAGCTGAGGACCGCGGTTTTCAGTGCGGATCTCTTTGAGCAATGCACGAACACGGACACCGACGCGGAAAGTCTCCCGCGAAATGATGTCTTCACGTGCCAGCAGAGCTTCGGCGTTGTTACCAAGGTCGACGATGACATTGTCACGTGTAACTTTTTTAACAGTGCCGGAAATGATTTCGCCCAGACGCTCACGGTAGGCGTCCACGACTTGAGCTCGCTCGGCTTCGCGAACTTTCTGCACGATAACCTGCTTGGCGGTCTGTGCAGCGATGCGGCCGAATTCGATGGAATCGATCTTTTCTTCTACAACGTCACCCACTTTTGCACCAGGGTGCGTCAGGGCAACTTTGCTCGGCCATGTTTCGATGGCCGGATCGTCGAGGTCGTCTTCTTCGACGACGGTCCAACGACGGAAAGTCTCATAGGCACCTGTTTGACGATTGATCTCGACACGCAGGTCTACTTCGTCTTCAAAACGCTTTTTGGTGGCCGTAGCCAGAGCTATCTCAAGCGCTTCAAAAATCACATCGGCCGGTACGCCTTTTTCATTGGATACCGATTCAACAACCAGCAGTACTTCTTTGCTCATCGTACGCCTCGCCTTTCGCAAGCCATTGGATCCGCGGGATCCGCTGTATCTGGCACGTCTTAGTCAAACGTGGGAATAATGTTGGCTTTGTCGATCAGATCGATCGGCAACAGGAATTCGTGATCTTCTACCTGAACCACGACATCCTGCTCCTCCACCCCGCGGAGAAGGCCTTGAAAGTTGCGTCGACCTTCAAAAGGGGAACGCAGCTTTATCTTCACTTGTGCCCCGGCAAACTCGGCAAACTGCTCAATAGTGAACAGCGGGCGTTCCATGCCTGGAGAGGAAACTTCGAGCGTGTATTCGGAACTGATAGGATCTTCGACATCCAGAATACCGCTGATCTGACGGCTGACGATCGCGCAATCGTCCACCAACACGCCGCCTTCTTTATCGATATAGACGCGCAACATCGAGTGACGTCCCTGGGACGAATACTCGATACCCCAGCATTCATAGCCTAGGGCCACGATCACCGGGGCCAACAAGGCCTGCAACTCTTCTAGCTTGCTCGACACCTGAACCCCCTCGTGCATGCTGCAAATAAAAAATGGGCAAAAGCCCAATCATGAAAACGCCAGCGAAAAGCGGCGTCATAAAGTGTCCAGCTAACAAAAAGCCCCTGAAAAGGGGCTCCGCTAAAACTGGTTGCGGGGGCTGGATTTGAACCAACGACCTTCGGGTTATGAGCCCGACGAGCTACCAGACTGCTCCACCCCGCGACAAAGCTGGGGCGGAAGTATACGACTGATCCAAATTTGGGTCAATCCGACACATCCACCTACAAGAAAGCCCGCTACTGCGGGCTTTCTTGTTAATTGGTACCGAGAAGGGGACTCGAACCCCTACACCCTATGGGCACAACCACCTCAAGGTTGCGTGTCTACCAATTCCACCACCTCGGCATTACAACTCTTTGCAGCCCCAAAAACGACTGCGAATCCGGTGTTACTTCTGCTCTGGAGTTGCAGGAACATCAGCAGGTATTGCAGCTGGCTTCTGTTGCCCTTCCAGAACCGGAACATCATCTGCTGCCGGCTTTTGCTTCACTTCCAGTACCGCTGGGTTTGGCAAACCTACCTGAGTCAGCTGGTGAGCTTTCTCTTTAGCAAAGTAACCTAACCCTAAGCTGGTCATGAAGAAACAGGCGGCAAGTATAGCAGTAAGTTTACTCAGAAAGGTAGAGGAACCTTGGCCACCGAACACAGTATTTGATGCACCTGCCCCGAATGACGCGCCAGCGTCGGCACCTTTACCCTGCTGCAGCAAAACCAGAGCAACAACGCCCAGAGCACCCAGCAGATGAAGAACGACTACGACTGTTTCCAGCATTTTTTCAGTTTCCCGCGGCGCGAATGATCGCACCGAACTCATCTGCATTCAGGGAGGCGCCACCAATGAGGCCTCCATCGATATCCGGCATGCCGAACAGTTCGACCGCATTGGCCGCCTTCACGCTGCCGCCATATAGAAGACGCACACCTTGTGCGACTTCAGAATTCTCTTTATCCAACTGCGCACGAATCGCTGCGTGCACGTCCTGCGCCTGTTGCGGCGAAGCCGTCAGGCCAGTACCGATAGCCCAAACTGGCTCATAAGCAATAATCGCGTTAACGAAAGCACCGATGCCAAGTTCTTCGATGATGCTGTCGAGCTGATGCCCAACCACTTCAAGCGTTTTACCGGCCTCTCGCTGCTCGAGCGTCTCACCGACACAAAGTATCGGCGTTAAGCCCGCTGCCTGGGCAGCCTCGAACTTGCGACTCAGGACCTCGTTGCTTTCGCCCATTACCTGGCGACGCTCTGAGTGACCCACGAGCACGTACTTACAACCTGCATCCGCCAGCTGGCTCGATGAAACTTCGCCAGTCAAAGCACCCTGCCCCGCTTCGTGGGCGCAGTTCTGCGCGCCAACATGGATTGGCTGTCCTTCCAGACAATCAATCACAAGACTGACATGCAGGCTCGGCGGGAAGACCGCCACATCCACGCCACCCGGAAGGGCGAGATTAGCAAGACCCTCGATCAGCTCAGCGACGCTGGCGCGGGTACCGTGCATCTTCCAGTTACCAGCTACCATAGGGCGACGCATGCTGTACCTCGTCGGTCAAAGTGGGCGCAGATGTTACCCAACAGTTTCAACACTGGCAAGCCGAAATCAGGCGCAAACTTC
>NZ_DASVUM010000163.1:0-1880 GCF_036387035.1 Pseudomonas sp.
CGTGCTGAGCCACAAGCCCGGCGCGTTCGCGGGATCGAAACCGTTGGCGCAATGGCGCGAGGCGGGTCGTTGGCCTGGTTGCTATGACGAACTCTGGACCCGGCTGCAACGCCGACACGGCAAGCAGAACGGCACCCGCGCCATGGTGGCTGTGCTGGCGCTGGGCCAGGAGTTTGGCCACAACCGGCTGCGCACGGCGGTCGCCGCCACGGTGTCGCTGGGAGCCTGTGACGTGGCTGCGGTGCGCTAGAGCAGTAGCCGCCAAGCCTGATTCGGCGGGATTCCCTTGCTAAGCGGGTTGTGATTCAAGCTGTGTGCTGGTGTGAGGAGGCCAGCATGCATGGCAGCACCTTTGTCGCTGGATCTGCGATCTCGAGTGGTTGATGCGGTTGAGACGCACGGGATGAGCCGCCGGGCTGCTGCCGTGCGGTTTGGCATCGGCATCCGCACGGCGGTGCGGTGGGTGAGCGAATTCCGTGCGAGCGGCAGCTTCGGGCCACGGAAGATGGGCAACCCAAGTCTGCCCAAGCTGACGGCGCACCGCGACACGGTCCTGGTGCTGCTCAAGCAGCAGCCAGACATCACAACCGAGGCGTTGCGTCATGCACTGAGCGAGAAGGGGGTCGTGGTGGGCTACGGCTCGATCCGGCGCTTCTTCCAGCGCGAGCGCATCACGCGAAAAAAAAGACCCTGACGGCGGCGGAAACCGAGCGGCCGGATGTGCAGGCTCGTCGATCGGATTGGCTGGCGCAGCGTTCGACGCTTGCGCCGCAGCGTCTCGTCTTCATTGATGAGACCTGGACCAAGACCAACATGACGCCGTCTCATGGGCGCTGCCCACGCGGCGAGCGTCTATACGCTCATGCCCCGTTCGGCCATTGGATGACGTCCACCTTTCTGGCCGCTCTGCGCTGGGACGGCATCGCCGCGCCGGCGGTCATTGACGGGCCGATCAACGCCCGAAGCTTCACCGCTTATGTCGAGCAGTTCCTTGTTCCCATCCTGAAGCCGGGTGACATCGTCGTGTTCGACAATCTCGGCAGTCATAAGGGCCAGACGGTGCGGGCCGCCATCGAGCGAGCCGGGGCCGAACTGCGTTTCCTGCCGCCCTACTCGCCGGACCTCAACCCGATCAAGCAGGTCTTCGCCAAGCTGAAGGCCCTGCTCCGTCGCGCCGCGCCGAGAACCCGCGAGGCTCTCTGCAAGAGCATCGGCGGACTGCTCAACGAGTTCTCCGTCAGAGAATGCCAGAACTACATCATGGCCGCTGGATACGCCGCGCCAACATAGATGGCTAATGCTCTAGCGCTTCGCGCTTGTCCATGCCCTTCGGCACAACGAAGCCGAACGCGGTCGCCAGGCCACGCATGGCGTTCGCCAGCATGGTCTGTTGCTTGACCAGCAGGGCACGCGCCGAATGCAAGGCAAGGGCGCCCTGCTGCTCCAAGCTCTTCACGGCCACGAACTTCGCGTCGGGTCGGGACGCGGCGGCGCAGATCGCCGCGGCTCAGCCGCGTCGTTCTTCTTGCCCCGCTTGACGAAAGGCTTGACCGCCTCCGGGGCGATCAGCTTCACCTCGTAGCCGGTAATTGCTCACCCCATCCCCACAGGATATACCCCGTTGAAAATCACTCATGATTTTCCATGATTTTTGACTACGATAAATTTTACATGCCTATTCTTTGATAGAAAGCAAGCAAATTCAATGGGTTGGACATTTATTGCATGGCATCCAAAATGCCACCTGCACGAATCACATTGATAAACATGGATTTTTCCATGAGGGGGTAGGTGAGCAATTACGTGAGACTATGATCTATGCTTCATGCGCTCTCGCATGATCCTGCGCCGCTCCAGCCTCTCCCGCGGCCAAACAGTCT
>NZ_DASVUM010000164.1:0-23001 GCF_036387035.1 Pseudomonas sp.
AATGGCCTGCTCTGGCGCCTGCCGCCCAGTGGCGGCATTGCCGATGTCGATATCCATTTATTGTGGAATCGCGACCAGAAAATGAGCCGCGCCGAGCACGCTTTCATCGACAGCCTTGCACAGCGGCTTGCGCAGGACTGACGATCTTCAGAGGGTGTTAAAGGAGGCTTCACTGCTATTGCCCCATAAAATCCCGTTCACATATTTGCCGTCCTTTTCGCTAGCTATCCCGATTTCAGATCAAAGCTCTGAAATCGGAAGCATTGAAAACTCAGGCGATAAGCACGATCTTGCCTTGAATACTTCCCCGTGAAGCCCGCTGGTGCGCCTCTGATGCCTGGGCCAGCGTGAAGGTACTGTCAATGACCACGCGGACAGTTCCGTCCTCCAACAAGCGGCCAGCCTCTGCCAGTTGGGTACCGTTGGAGCGCACCTGCGTTGAGGAAACGATGATGCCCAGATCGGCTGCTTCTTTATGCCCGGAGAAGCTCATCGGGTTGACCAGGAAAAGAGCACCGCCCCGCGTTATGACGCTCAGAAAGCGTTCCATATTCGCGCCGCCGACGGCGTCAATGACCAGATCCACGTGCTTTGCGACGTCTTCAGCGGCCGTCAGTGTGTGATCGATAAATTGGTCAGCGCCCAGCTCGCGAAGCATCCCCTCATGCTTACCGGAGGCGACCGCGATGACGCGCGCGCCTTTCCATTTGGCAACCTGCACCGCCAGATGCCCCACTCCACCTCCCGCACCGTTTACCAGCACGGTCTTGCCTCGCAGCGGGACTGGCTGATGCCGAAATGACTGAAAGGGATTCGGCTCTTCGTGGCCCAAGTCAATCAGAAACTGCCAGACCGTGAGCAAGGACATAGGCGCACCTGCGGCCTGGACGTGGTCTATCCCCTCGGGCTTTAACGCCAACTCCGTCTCATCAATGCTTATGTATTCTGCGTAAGCGCCGCTGCCGGTCATCAGATCCTTCGGAAAACGCACCATCGCATAGACGTCGTCACCGACGCTGAATCTGGAAGCTCCGTCGCCCAACGCGACCACCTCTCCCGATACATCCGTGCCTAACGTTAGCGGAAAGCGTGCGTCTGGCCGCCACTCAGGGGGCAAGGCGCGATAGCCGTCTCGCAGAAAAAGGTCCGGCGGGTTAAGGCTTGCCGCATGGACGCGCACAAGCACTTCACCAGGTTGTGCGACGGGTTTGGGCGCGTCCTCGTAACGCAGTACATCAGGGCCGCCGAATGCGTGCAGGCGCACGGCTTTCATCATGTGGTTCATCATGACCTCGTCATCAACGGGGGATGACTTAAGGTAACCGTTGGCACGCACGTTGATAATAAGGCCTGAATTCGTTTCAATGGTGCCATGAAGGAACCAATCGGATTTGAACGACTAAGCGGCTTGATCGCATTCGCCCGCGCTGGCTCTCTGGGGAGCTACCGGGCTGCGGCCCGCTCGCTGTCGATTTCGCCTTCGGCGATCAGTAAGAGTATCCAGCGCCTGGAGCGTCATTTCGGGGTGTCGCTGTTCACCCGTACCACACGCTCGCTAACCCTCACCGTAGAAGGACGCGATATCCATGAGCGGGTGTTGCAGCTGTTGCGTCAGGCAGAAGAGATCGAGCAGGTGGCCAAGTCGGCTCGCTCCGAGCCTGCTGGCACGTTACGGATTGCGGCGTCACTGCCCATCGGGCTGCACATCATCGCGCCCGCCATCGCCGAGTTTCGTCAGCGCTACCCGAAGGTCTTGATCGATCTGCGCTTGAGCGATCAGATCGTCGACTTGGTCGAGGAAGGCATTGATCTGGCGGTAAGGATCGGTGAGCTTTCAGACTCGTCGCTTTTGTCGCGTCGGCTCTTGCCGTACACGCTCGGTTGCTACGCCTCTCCTGACTACCTGGCGAGGCGTGGAACGCCTGAGCATCCTGATGAGCTGGCGCAGCATGAAACGGTCAACCTGCGTTATCAGAACACCGGTCAAACCTTGCGCTGGCCTTTTCGGATCGCCGATAAGGAGATCGAAATGCTGCCGTCATCGCCTGTCGTCGTGGATGCAAGCGAGGCTGTTCTGGCAGCCATGGCTGCTGGCGCGGGGATAGGCATAGCCGCAAGCTTCATGGCAGCTCCGAGGGTGAAGCGTAAAGAGCTGATCCCGATACTCTCCGGGTTCGCAGTGCAGAGGCACAACATCACCGCCATCTGGCCCGAGAGCCGCCGCAGCAATCCTGCGGTGCGCGCCTTTCTGGATATGCTGTTCGAACTTCGCTGATGCCTGCCTCATCGCTGCGCCCCTCTGCGCCGATTCTTCTGACAGTGGGGTTTCAGGCCGGAAAAATGGAGGTGGTCCTCACCTCAGCCAAAGCTCGCTATTCTCAGCAAAGCGTACGCTTCAACGCGTATTTCCACTCGCCATAACACGCCTCCGCGGCCGCACTCGTCACCGGTTCAAAGCGCTCCCGCTGACGCTCAAGACCCGCCAATGCCTCATCACTGTTCCAGATGCCCAACGCCCTGCCCGCCAAGTGTGCCGCGCCGAGGGCGGAGACTTCCGGCGACAGGCTGCGCACCACTGGGCGTTGTAAGAGATCGGCCAGAAAGTGCATCAGCCAGCGATTGCGCGTAGCGCCGCCGTCGACCCAGAGTTCTTTCAGCGGGCTGCCAATGTCCTGCTGCATCGCTTCGAACACATCGCGAATCTGATAGCCGATGGACTCCAGCGAAGCACGTAATATGTGGGCGCCGGAAGTCGCTTCGGTCAAGCCGCAGATCAAGCCACGGGCGTCCGCTTTCCAATGCGGTGCGCCCAGCCCGGACAGTGCAGGGACGAAGTAGACGCCGCCGTTGTTCTGCAGCTGCGCGGCCTGTTCGGCCATCGCATCGAGAGATTCTCCGGCCATCAGCCGCGACGCCCACTGCACGGCGGCTCCCGTATGGACGATGTTGCCTTCCATGGCGTAGGTCGGCGTCGAACCGTCGTGCCAGGCCAGGGTGGTCGACAGGCCATGGGTAGATGCAATGGGCCCGCCCATCGGCGTCATCAATGAGGAGCCCGTGCCGAGCGTAGCCTTGACCAGCCCCGGCGCAAAACCGCCCTGCCCGTAAAGCGCGGCATGGGAGTCGCCGATAACCGACATGACGGGTATCCCCGCAGCCAGTCGATCGAAACGGGCTGTCTCGGCGAAGAATCC
The DNA here is from genome assembly GCF_036387035.1 of Pseudomonas sp. Taxonomy (GTDB): domain Bacteria; phylum Pseudomonadota; class Gammaproteobacteria; order Pseudomonadales; family Pseudomonadaceae; genus Aquipseudomonas. The sequence continues at coordinate 3,195 of NZ_DASVUM010000164.1, forward strand.
CGCGCTGGGTTGAATCGGCGCCAGACTGGCCGCCGGGATGCCGAACAGTGCCAACAGCTCTGTATCCCAGGCGCAGGTGTGCAGGTTGAAGAGTTGAGTGCGGGCCGCATTAGAGTAATCCGTCGCGAACACCTGGTGGCCGCTGAGCTTCCACAACAACCAGCTGTCGACCGTGCCCAGGCAGATGTCACCCGCCGCAGCGCGCGCATGCCCATCTTCCAGGTGGTCGAGAATCCAGCGGAATTTTCCCCCCGAAAACATCGGATCCAGCGCTAGCCCTGTTTTCGCCAGAATGGTCGCCTCGTGCCCTTGTTCATGCAGCTGCGCGCACAGGGATGTGGAGCGCCGACATTGCCAGCTGATACACGGCGACAACGGCTCACCGGTGTGCCGGTCCCAGGCCACCACGGATTCACGCTGGTTGCTGATCGCCACCGCCGTCACCGGCCGATTGACCTGGGCCAGGCATTCGTCAATCGCAGCCAACGTATTGAGCCAGATCGACTGCGGATCCTGCTCTGAAAACCCCGGCTGGGGATGGCTGATGGTCAAAGGCCGCGAGGCCCGGGCGATCACTTGCCCCAGTTCATTGACCAGCACCGCCTTGGCGTTGCTGGTGCCTTCATCAATCGCCAGAATCAGTGGCTTCGCTTCATTCATAGGGGTTCACCGCAAACGCGTGGCAGCGGCCACAATCCCGGCCGCGTCGATGTGATGCAAGGCGCGGGTAGGTTCACGACCACCCGCAGCCGCGTATTCACCATCACCGATGCCCAACCGGATCAAGACGATTCCCAGCCCGGCCTCAGCAATCACTTCGGCCACCAGACTGCCAACGCCCCCATTGATGTTGTGTTCTTCGACGGTGATCACGCCGCGCGCCTTGCGCAGCGCATCGAGCAGCACGTCACGCTGCAAGGGCCTGATGGAAGACAGGTTGATGACTTGCGCGTGAATGCCCTGCCGGGCGAGCAGCTCGGCGGCGTCCACTGCTTCATGCACCACCGACCCAAGCGCAACAATGCTGACATCAGCGCCCTGACGCAAAATATCGACTTGGCCAGGCGCAAAGCGGTATTCGGCGCCGTGCACATCAGGCAAGGCTTTGCCATCCAGGCGGATGTACACCGGCCCCTGATAGCGCAAGGCGTAATCGACAATCTGCCGGCATTCAATGGCATCGGCCGGGGCAAATATCTGCACGTTGCCAAAACCGCGCATCACCGAGATGTCGTCCAGGCTGTGGTGAGTGCTGGCCAGCGGGCCGTAGCTGGTGCCGGCATTAAGCCCGAACATTTTCACGTTGGCCTGGTTGTAGCAGACGTCGACTTTGATCTGCTCATTGGCGCGGGAAATCAAAAACGGCGCAGCGTTGCACGTCGCCGCGATCTTGCCACCCAATGCCAGCCCTGCAGCGACACTGACCAATGACTGTTCGGCGATGCCGACGTTGATGAGTCGCTCGGGGAATTTCGCCATGAAAGGGCCAATCTTGGCAGTGGACGTGGAGTCGCTCACCACCGGCACCACGTCCAGCCCTGCGTCGACAGCCGCAATAAAGGCGTCAACCATGACGCTTGCCAAATGTTCACTCGCCATGACTCAACTCCTCCAATGCCGCGGTGACTTCGTCACCCTTGGGCACGCGATGGTGCCATTCGGGACGGGCTTCGATAAATGACACGCCCTTGCCTTTGACGGTGTGGGCGATCAGCACCTGAGGGCGGCCCGCCTTGGTTTGCATGGTTTCCAGGGCTGCGATCAACTGACCGACATCATTACCGTCGCATTCGCTCACGCCGAAACCGAAGGCGGACCATTTAACGTCCAGCGGGTCGAGCGGCATGATGTCAGCGGTCAAACCGGCCAGTTGCAGCTTGTTCTTGTCGACGATCACGAACAGGTTGTCCAGGCCGTACTTGGCGGCGGCCATGGCTGCTTCCCAGTTGGAGCCTTCGGCCAATTCACCGTCCCCCGTCAGCACGTAAATGCGCTTCTTGTGGCCCGACATCTTCGCTGCCAGCGCGATGCCGACTGCAACAGGCAAACCGTGGCCGAGGGCGCCTGTGTTGAGCTCGATGCCGGGGGTTTTCTGCCGCACCGGGTGGCCCGGCAGGTGGGAATTGAAATGCTGATACGTCGCCAGCCAGTCAGTCGGGATGTACCCGGCCTGGGCGAGGCAGCAATACAAACCGCCAACCCCGTGCCCTTTGCTCTGAATATAGATATCGCGGTCAGGGTCCTCGACGCGCTCGGGGCCGGTATCAAGGATGCGGAAGTACAACGTGGCGAGGATGTCGGTTTGCGACAGGTCGGCCCCCGTGTGGCCACCGGCAGGCGAATCAGCGTTCAAGCGGATGACGTGGCGGCGGATGAGGCGGGCCTGTTCTTTGATCTGAACGGCGTCGTACTGGAAGGCATTCATGCAGCGGCTCCTTTGAGGCTGACCACGCGTGGCGAAATGTCCAGGCTGTTTGAATATTTATTCAGCACTGACAATATATTTCTATTTAGACGCCATTCCGGGTGTGGGTCAAGCGCCTTGGCAGCGGAAAAACTCGCCCTGGCCGAAAAAATGCAGCCGGACAAACGGCCTAAAACAGCGGCGGAAGGCTTTGTCTCGCCACTTTCCAGCAGGCACACACAGCGATCCGAGAAGGAAGGAGAAAATTAAAGCGCTTGACTTTGACCCGGCAGCGCTAGAATCTGAATTAACAGTCAGGCATGCATATTTATTCAAGACGCCTGCAGCACTCCAACAAAAATAACTCAGGAGAAGAACGTGGACGTCAAAGCCTCTGTCCATCGCCCGGCGGATCTAAGCCCGACTCGCCGCCCACGCATCGTGAAAATACTGCCGAGCAATATCGGCGGTCCGCTGATCGGACTTGTCTTGCTGGTGTTGGTGTTCTCTTTCAGCTCCGAATATTTTTTCTCCCTGCGCAATGGCCTTAACATCATTGATCAAGTCACGGTGCTGGGTATTCTCGCCATTGGCATGACCGCGGTGATCGTCATCGGCGGCATTGATCTGTCGGTCGGTTCGGTCTTGGCGTTCTCGATGATGATGCTGGGGTGGCTGTATCAGGATCACGCGGTGCCGCTGGGCTGGGCCATTGCAATCTCGATCGCCACCGGCATGCTCGCAGGCCTGGTGTCGGGCGCCCTGATCACTTACGCCAAACTTCCGCCGTTCATTGCCACCCTGACCATGATGTCGGTCGCACGGGGCCTGGCGAATATCCTCACTGAAGGCCGGCAGATCGTCGGTTTCCCGGACTGGTTCACAAGCCTGGCCACGGTCCGCCACTTCGGCTTTCTGTCGGCCACCGTCGGGTTTTTCCTGGTCATGCTGGCCGTGGCCTGGGTGTTCCTGCGTTTTCGTGCAAGCGGACGCAATCTCTACGCCATCGGCGGCAGCCCTGAAGTGGCGCGCCTGTCCGGCATCAAAGTCCGTGCGGTGACGCTTTGGGTGTATGCCATCAGCGGCGCACTGGCCGGGATTGCCGCGGTGACCCTGGCCGCCCGCCTCGACTCCTCGCAACCCAGTGCGGGGCTCAGCCTCGAACTGGACGCCATCGCCGCCGTCGTGATCGGGGGCGCCAGCCTGAGTGGCGGCGTCGGCAGCATCGGCGGCACCCTCGTGGGCGTACTCATCATCGGGGTGCTGCGCAACGGGCTGAACCTGCTCGGCGTCTCGCCCTTCATTCAGCAAGTGGTGATCGGCGTGGTCATCGCCCTCGCCGTGACCATCGACACCCTGCGTCGCCGCTCCAGCACTGCCCGTTAACCTTGCTTCGCGCTTGATCGAACGTTGACACCCTCCAACAATAAAATCAGGAGTCACCCCATGTTCAGCACCAAGAAATTGCTACTGGCCACCGCACTCGCCGCCGCGACCCTCACCACGGCCGGCACCACCTGGGCCAAGGATCTGACCATCGGCCTGGCCGTGGCCAACCTGCAGGCCGACTTCTTCAACCAGATCAAACAGTCGGTTGAAGCTGAAGGCAAGGCCAAGGGCATCAAAGTGATCACCGTGGATGCTCAGGGAAACTCTTCCACTCAAGTCAGCCAGATTGAAGATTTGATCACCCGGCAAATCGATGTGCTCATCTACATCCCTGCCGGTGCCACCGCCGCCGGCGTCCCCGTGAAGGCCGCCAAAGCAGCCGGGATTCCGGTGATTGCCGTTGACCGCAACGCACCGGACGCCCCAGGCGACACGTTTATCGCCAGCGACAGCGTAGCCGGGGCCAAAGCGCTGGCCGAATACGTCGGCAAGATCACTGACGGCAAAGGTCGCGTGGCAATCCTTCAGGGCCAGCTGGGCACGACCCCGGAAAACGACCGTGCCAAAGGGTTCCAGCAAGGCTTGAGCGCCTTTCCGGGCCTCAAGGTGGTGGCCGAACAACCGGCCGAATGGGCGCAGGACAAAGGGTTCGCCGTGGCGCAGGACATGCTCCAGCGTGACCCGGACATCAGCGTATTTTTCGGCCGTGCCGATGCCATGGCGTTGGGCGCGGCCCAGGCAGTCAAAGTCGGCAACCTCGATCACAAGGTGGTGGTGGTCGGGTTCGATGGTGACGTCGCCGGCCTCAAGGCCGTGCAAAGCGGCGTGCTGAACGCAACCATGACCCAGCAGACGCAGAAAATGGGCCGCTTGGCCGTCGCCTCAGCGATTGACATGAAGGCCGGCAAAGCCGTGCCCAAAGAGCAGTTGCTCGAAACGGTGTTGACCACCAAAGACAACGTCGCGCCTTTCCTGCAACAACACCCGTAAGCCCGGAGGCCGCTATGCACGCTGCTCTGGATAACCGCGAGACACCGTCGGACGCCGTGCTGTGTCTGCACAATATCGGCAAAGCCTATGGCCCGGTTCAGGTGCTGTCGCAGATCAACGTCGACGTGCGACCCGGCGAAGTGCTGGCCCTTCTGGGCGAGAACGGCGCCGGCAAGTCCACGTTGTCGTCGCTTATCGCCGGCCTGATCCCGCCTGAGGCGGGTGGCAGCATGTCATGGCTGGGGCAGACGTATGCGCCCTCCTCGCCCGGTGCTGCGCTGGACGTCGGCATCGGGCTGATCCATCAGGAAATCCGCCTGCTGTCGCAGCTGTCGATTGCGGAAAACATCTTCGTCGGCCGCCTGCCCATGCGCCGCGGAAGAGTCGACCGTGACTACATCGAAGCCCAGGCGCAAAAACAGCTCGAACGTTTGGGGCTGAAGGTGCCCGCGTCACGCAAGGTCGGAGGGTTGAGCGTGGCCGCCCAGCAACTGGTGGAGATCGCCAAGGCGCTGACCCTCAACGCGCGGCTTCTGATTCTCGACGAGCCTACGGCCGCACTGGGTGGTGAGGAAACCGAACTGCTGTTCCAGCAGGTCGAGCGACTCAAGGCCGAAGGCGTGTCATTCATTTACATCAGCCATCGCCTGGAAGAAATCGCGCGCATTGCTGACCGCATTCTGGTGCTGCGCGATGGTCGGCAGATCGCCCTGCACGACACTGCACAAGTGCCGGTGCGTGAGTTGGTGGAGCAAATGGTCGGGCGTAGCCTTGAGCGGATATTCCCCGCGCTGCAACCTCCCAAGGAACAGGTGATGTTGCAGGTCAAAGGGTTGAGCTGTCGTGAATTTGCCCTGCACGACATCGACTTCAGCGTGCGTGCCGGCGAGGTGTTCGGGATCGCCGGCGTCGTCGGTGCCGGACGGACCGAGCTGGTCCGCGTACTGGCCGGCGCCGCCCGGGATATCAAGGGCCACATGCTGCTGGACGGGGAAGTTCGGCACCTGCGCTCGCCTTGCGAAGCGATCCAGGCCGGTGTGGTACTGGTGCCGGAAGACCGCAAGCAACAAGGCGTCGTGGTCGAGCACCGGATAGAAGACAACATCATGTATGGCAACACCGATCTGCTGGACAAGCATGGCTGGGTATTCCCCGGACGCCTGCGGGAATTCGCACAGACAGCGGCCACCCGCCTGGGCGTCAAAGGCGCGCCGCAGCAACGGATCTCCAGCCTGTCAGGGGGTAACCAGCAGAAGGTGATCATTGCCAAGTGGCTGGCCCGCAACCCGAAGGTGTTCATCCTCGATGAGCCCACCCGAGGCATCGACGTCGGCGCCCGAGCAGCGATCTATGAAGTCATCGCAGACCTGGCCGCCAACGGCATGGCGGTCATTGTCGTCAGCTCGGACCTCGACGAGGTGCTGGGGCTGTCTCACCGGGTGATGGTCATGAGCCGCGGCCGGCAGATGGGCATTCTGCAGCGTGACGAAGCGACGCCGGTTTCGGTGATGGAGATGGCCACGGCATGAACGCTCTGTCTGCGTGAGCACCCTGGTTTAGCGACAACATTTCGTGTGACAACACACAACAACTGACACGGAGTACCCCATGCAACTCTTCAGTCTTGAAGGCCAAGTGGCCTTTGTCACCGGTGCAGGCAGCGGCATTGGCCAGGCCATCGCGGTAGGTCTGGCAGAAGCCGGCGCCGATGTGGCCTGTTTCGACCTGCCGAACAGTCCCGGCATCCACACCACGGTTGAACGGATTCAAACAGTGGGCCGCAAGGCACTGGCGCTGGCTGGCACGGTCACCGAGCGCGCCGCGCTGGATGCCGCTGTCGCCCGTACCGAGCGTGAGCTGGGTGAACTGAGTGTCGCGGTGAACTGCGCTGGCATCGCCAACGCTCAGGCGGCCGAGGACCTGGAGCTGCAACGCTGGCAAACCACGCTGGACATCAACCTGACGGGTATCTTCCTCAGCTGTCAGGCCCAGGCCGCCGTCATGCTGCCACGCGGCAAAGGCGCCATCGTCAACATCGCGTCCATGTCCGGCAGCATCGTCAATCGGGGTTTGTTACAGGCCCACTACAACACGTCCAAGGCCGGGGTGATTCACTTGAGCAAAAGCCTGGCCATGGAATGGGCCGACAAGGGTCTGCGCGTGAATTGCATCAGCCCTGGCTACACCGCGACGCCGATGAACTCACGCCCCGAAGTGGCGGATCAGGTGAAGATTTTCGAACAGACCACGCCGATGGGCCGCATGGCCAGCGTCGAAGAAATGGTCGGCCCGGCGATTTTTCTGGCCAGCCGCGCATCGTCGTTCTGCACCGGCGTCGACCTGCTGGTCGATGGCGGTTTCGTTTGCTGGTAGCGCGTTTTTGACTGGAGCCCCAATCATGTCGACTGTTTCTTCAAACCGTTTTAGCGGTAAAACCGTGGTCATTACCGGCGCTTGCCGTGGCATCGGCGCGGGCATTGCCGAGCGCTTCGCACAGGAGGGCGCCAACCTGGTGATGGCGTCCAACGACCTGGAGCGTGTGACCTTCACCGCCGAACAACTGGCCAACGAGTATTCGGTCAACGTCCTGCCCCTGGCGATTGACGTCACGAGCGAAGGCGACATCGAGCAGCTTTACCGCGAGGCCCATGAGCGCTTTGGCAGTATCGATGTCTCGGTGCAGAACGCTGGCATCATCACCATCGACCACTACGACAAGATGCCCCGCGCTGACTTCGACAAAGTCTTGCAGGTCAACACCACCGGCGTCTGGCTCGGTTGCCGTGAAGCCGCCAAGTACATGGTCAGACAAGGCAGCGGCCGTTTGATCAACACGTCATCGGGCCAAGGCCGCCAGGGCTTCATTTACACCCCGCACTACGCTGCCAGCAAAATGGGCGTGATCGGCATCACCCAAAGCCTGTCGCTCGAACTGGCCAGGCACAACATCACCGTCAACGCGTTCTGCCCCGGGATCATCGAAAGCGAAATGTGGGACTACAACGACCGGGTGTGGGGCGAGATCCTCAGCACCGACGAAAAGCGTTATGGCAAAGGCGAACTGATGGCCGAATGGGTAAAAAATATCCCTTTGCGTCGCGCCGGCAAGCCGTCGGATGTCGCCGGCCTGGTGGCGTTTCTGGCCTCGGATGACGCGGCCTACCTCACCGGCCAGGCGATCAATATCGACGGCGGCCTGATCATGTCGTAACGCGCGGTGCCGGTTTGGTATCCTCACCGGCTATTGATGCATTGACTGAGGCCTTCATGAGCCAAATGGAAGAACGGCGCCTGATCACCAAGATCGCCAGCCTGTATTACGAAGAAGGACTCAAACAGTCCGACATTTCCAAACAGCTCGACTTGTCGCAATCCTTCATCAGCCGTGCACTGCGCCGGGCGTTACAGGAAGGCGTGGTCAAAATCAGCGTCATGCGCCTGCAAGGCATGCACCTGGAACTGGAAAGCCAGCTGCAACGCCGCTACGGCGTGCGCCGCGTGATTGTGGTCGAAGCCACCCAGCCCGGCGACGACGAAAGCATCAAACAAGCTATCGGCACGGCTGCTGCACACTACCTGGAAACCAGCCTCTCGCCGCAAGACATCATCGGCATCTCCTCGTGGAGCAGCACCATCCGCGCCGCGGTTGGCCATCTGCATGCCCAGCCGGGCAAACAGGGCGCGCAGGAAGTCGTGCAGCTGCTCGGAGGCGTCGGCAACAAGGGCGCGTTCGAGGCGACGTTACTGACCCAGCGCCTGGCCAACCTGCTCAATTGCCCGGCGTTCCTCCTGCCCTCGCAAAGCATCGAGCAATCGGTGCAAAGCAAGCAGCGAATCATCGAGATGGAAGAGGTCAAGGAAGTATTAAACCGCTTCGACAGCATCACGTTGGCGATCGTCGGCATCGGCGAACTGGAACCCTCACAACTGCTGCGCAACAGTGGCAACTATTACACCGAAGACATGCTTCGCCTGTTGGCCGAACGCGGTGCCGTGGGCGACATCTGCCTGCGTTACTTCGACGCCGACGGCAACGCGGTGCTGGATGAAGATGAAGAGTTCGTCGTGTCCGTGGCCCTGCCCAAACTTCTTGCGATCCCGCGTGTGCTCGGCCTGGCTGGCGGCGCAAGCAAAGTGCAGGCAATCCGCGGCGCGCTCAAGGGCGGTTACCTGGACATTCTCATCACCGACCTGAACACAGCGCAGGCGCTGAATGCCTGATCCGGCTTCCTGTGTTCTTGGAAAAACCGAGGCGGGCTCCCACGTTTAACGGATTGCAGGCAACGGCTGGAATTCACCGCGCTCCAGGTTCTGCACCCGGTTGCCCATGGCGTCGGTTGCATCGAGATCCGCGCCTTTGGCGGCCAATGCATCGAGAACATCCTTGCGATGGAACAGCGCCGCGTACATCGCCGCCGTCTGACCCGCGTTATTGCGTTCATCGGGCGCGCAGTCAGCGTCGACCAGTTGCCGGGCAATGCTCAGTTCGCCTTTGAAGATCGCCCCCATCAAGGCCGTGTTGCCTCTCAAATCCTTGGTGCAGGGATCGGCGCCAGCGTTGAGTAGCAGCGTGACGGTAGGTTGCTGGCCGTGGTACGCGGCGAGAATCAGGGCGGTGTAGCCTTTTTCGTCCTGTACGTTCAGATCGAACCTGGCCGTGATGAACTCGTTGAGCATGTCTTGGCGGCCGTCTCGGGCGGCCTGGAAAAACAGCTCCCGAAGTTGCGCCTGAGTGTCGGCGGCGGGGCCGGCTTGGGTGTCTGACGGGCTGGCGTGTGCCACCCCCGCCGTTATACAGAGCAGCAAGGCGTAAAGAGTTGTGCGCATGTGATGTCCTCCGCAAGCCCCGACCCGCCTGCAAGCGGGCCGAGGCGGTCGATCAGTCTTTCAGTGCGGCGGCCAATTGCTTGACCTTGGCCAGATCGCCGTTGGCAACCTTGGCGACGCCCGTGCCGTATTCCGGATCAGCCTTGTAGAGGAACGACAGCATGATGTTCTTGCTTTCGGTGTCGGTGGTCGCCAGCGATTCACCGAAGCTCTGGATCAGGTCCTCGCGGTCCTTCTTGCTGTAGGAGCGATACAAATCGCCCGCCTGCTTGAAGTTTTGCTCTTTCTGGATCTTGGCCTGTTGCGTGCTGCCGGACAGAGGCAGTTGGCTGTAGCGCGCCTGTTCATCCGCTGGACGCGGATTGAGTCGGCTCGGCTCGTAGTTCACGCCGGTCGTGGTGTGCCCGGTATTGAGCGCGCCGTCCTGGTTGCCGTTGTTGACCTTGACCCGTGGCGCGTTGATGGGGAGGCTCAACACGTTGGCGCCCACACGATAGAGCTGCGTGTCAGCGTAGGAAAAGACCCGGCCTTGCAGCAGACGGTCTTCGGAAGGCTCGATACCCGGCACGACGTTGGCTGGCGCCATGGCGACCTGCTCGGTTTCCTGGAAGAAGTTATCCACGTTCTTGTTCAGGACCATCTGGCCGATTTTGCGCTCGGGAATGGCTGGCCAGATTTTGGTGGCGTCCAGCGGGTCGAATTCAAACTTCGCCAGGTCTTCAGGCTTGACCACCTGGACGTACAGGTCCCACTTCGGAAAGTCGCCCTTGTTGATGGCGGCAACCAGATCGTTGGTCAGGTGGCTGTAGTCCTTGGACTGCACTTCAGCGACTTGCTTGGGATCGAGGTTTTTCAGGCCTTGCAGGCTCTTCCAGTGAAACTTCACATAGTGGACTTCGCCCTTGGCATTCACCAGTTTGTAGGCGTGCACGCCGTTGCCGTCCATGGTGCGATAGCTGGCGGGTGTGCCTTCGTTGGAGTACAGCAAGGTCAACGTGCGCGTGGCTTCCGGGACGTGGGAGAAGAAGTCGAAACGCCGCGAGTCGTCATCCAGGTTGGTGCGCGGGTCAGGCTTGAAGGCGTGGACCATGTCCGGGAACTTGATCGCGTCGCGGATGAAGAACGTCGGGAAGTTATTGCCGACCAGGTCCCAATTGCCGTCGGCCGTGTAGAACTTGGTGGCAAAACCACGCGGGTCACGCAGGGTTTCAGGGGAGTGGTTGCCGTGGACAACGGCGGAGAACCGCACGAAGACCGGGGTGTGCTCGCCTTTGCGGAAGACCCTGGCTTTGCTCAGATCCGAGGCGTCGTCGGACGCGACAAATTCGCCATGCACACCCGTACCGCGCGCATGCACGACACGCTCCGGAATGCGTTCACGGTCGAAGCGCTGGAGTTTCTGCAGCAATTGCACGTCTTGCAAAAGGACCGGACCGTTCGGGCCGGCGGTCTGGGAGTTCTGGTTATCACCGACGGCCGCGCCGTTGTCACGGGTCAGGGTGTCTGCGTACGCTGCCGACGTGACCATCAGGCTTGCGCCAATCAGGCTGGCAGCGATTGGGGAGCGGGGTAAATACATCTTGGACTCTCTCTGTTTTCTGGTTGTTGTGAGAGTGAAAGCCTACGGCTAGAGCCCGCGGACGCTGAATGAGTTCTGACTATGTGCTTGATACATTTAAAAATATTGACGATTAGCCGACAGGCATCACGACCTTGCGTCGCACCAAGTGCCTGCCAGCGCCTGCCCTCCGGGTTCGACATAGCAGCACCCCGTCTTCAGAGGCGAAGCAGCACAAAACCAGGAAGCGTGCCGAGCGCCACAATCAGCACGCTGACCTTCTGCCCCGACTGCCCGCGCAGCAGCGCTCGCTGCATTGAAAGCGCCCTTCAGGAACCTGAGTCGAGGCAGTATGGAAGTGGGAACCCACAGACGGTGACCCAGTCCAACCGCATGACAAACCAGCATGGGCATATGACAGTGTTATCAACCGTTTTAGTGGTGGAAGACGACTGGCTCATCCGAAGTTTGATCCATGAAATTTTAGAGACGGAAGGCTTTGAGGTAGTGACAGCAGAAACAGGCGACGATGCTTGGGACTGGTTGTGCGAGACATCAGGAGGGGCAGATCTCATATTGTCCGACATCCATATGCCGGGTGGGCTGAGCGGTATCGGCCTGGCAAATCGGGTGCAAGCCCATTGGCCCCGCATACCTGTGATCTTGTCCTCCGGGGGGCGAGGGCAACAAATCCTTGAGTCTGGGTATGCTCCACTTTTCATCCCCAAGCCTTGGCACTCACAGGATATAGGGACAATTTGTCGGCGCGCTTTGGTCTTGGCAATCAATCGACAGTGAGCCCGCGGGCCTGTGGCGTTGCGTCTGACGGGCCAAGCGGAGGGCGCCATTGCATGCTTTCGCAGCCTTCGGCAGCGCTTTAAAGCTGCGCGAGGGCAAAGGTGGTGTGGACAGGTTACAAAGGCGCTGGCTCGGCTGGATTGATGCCTACAATAGATGAAGTCATCAAGGCCGCTGCCACCGGTGAGAGAAACGAGAAGATAAGATGGACATGTCAAACCTTAAGCTCGCCCGGGTGACGCGCGCAGATCTCGATGAGCTTCTACACGCGAATCGTGAAAGCCGGGAGTACCACGGTCGCTGGGTACAGCCGTTTACAACCGCTGCGGGGTTTGAGGAGTGGTATGCGGCCCAAATCACAGGCGCAAGCGTTGGGCTACTGGCTCGCGATAGAGCATCTGGCCAGATTGTTGGAGTGACCAACCTGAGCCAGATTGTCTACAAAGGATTTCAGAACGCCTATCTCAGCTACTGGGGCATGGTCTCGTTTGCCGGAACGGGAAGAATGTCCCAAGCCGTAGAACTGACGACGCGGTATGCCTTTGAAGAGCTGGGTCTTCACCGTATTGAGGCCAATATTCAACCTGAAAACATGCGTTCAATAGCGCTTGTGCAACGCCTCGGATTTCGGAAAGAGGGGTTTTCTCCGAAATACCTTCAGATCGCCGGGGTCTGGTGCGATCACGAGCGCTGGGCGCTTCTGGCCGATGAGCGTTGATCAGCGATCAACCCCATTGTGCAACCAAGTGACTTGATCTGCCTCAGCCCTTCCCTTTCAACTCCGCCAGCTTTTGCATCACGCCGGCCGCAGTCTGTTCACCCATCAGCTGCTCGCGCACTTTGCCCTTGTCGTCGATGATGTACGTCACCGGCAGGGCCTCGCTTTTCGGCAGGTCGTAATGGTCGGCGGGGTCTTGCGCCAGCACGGTGAAGGTGATGCCGAGCGCTTTGCTGGCGCTCTTGAGGTCTTCGCCCTGGAGGTTGTCGAAATTGACGCCGAACACGCTGACGTTCTGCCCTTTGACCTGCTCGGACAGCCTGTTCAGCTCGGGAATTTCGGTCCGGCACGGGCCGCACCATTCGGCCCAGTAGTTGACCACCAGCCAGTGTTTGTCGACGCGGTTGCTGGCCACTTTCTCGCCGTTCTGATCAGTGCCCAGGTCCACGCCGCACCCGCTGAGCAGCAGACTCCCGATGAGGGCTGCCGCCGCTGCCAATCGCCTTGCCATGATGCCGTTTCCTTCTAGATGCTGTTTTCTGCCGGATCTGCGCGACGCCGACCGCGCATCGCTCACGCCTGATACCGGTCATTGCCGTGACGACGGTAGAATAGCCGCCACCTCAGGCAAGATGCGACCCGCAAATGACCGATCTCACGCTTTATCACAACCCGCGTTGCACCAAATCCCGTGGCGCGCTGGCATTGCTTGAAGCCCGCGGCCTGACGCCGACCATCATCCGTTATCTCGAAACCCCGCCCGACGCCGCGCAACTGCGCGAGGTGCTGCGCCAGCTGAACATCGGCGCGCGCGGGCTGCTGCGCACCGGGGAAGACGCCTACACCACCCTGAATCTGGCCGACACCGGCCTGAGCGACGAGCAACTGATTGCCGCCATGGCGGCGCACCCCGCGTTGATCGAACGCCCCATCCTGGTTGCTGGCGACAAGGCCGTGATCGGCCGTCCGCCGGAAAACATCCTGGAGATCCTGCCATGAGTGCGCCGTATATTCTGGTTCTGTTTTACAGCCGCAACGGCGCGACAGCCGAGATGGCCCGGCAGATCGCCCGTGGCGTCGAGATGACCGGCATGGAAGCGCGACTGCGCACCGTGCCGGCGGTGTCCACTGACTGCGAAGCCGTGGCGCCGAGCATTCCGGACGCCGGCGCGCTGTACGCCTCCCTCGACGACCTGAAAAACTGCGCCGGCCTGGCGCTGGGCAGCCCGACCCGCTTTGGCAACATGGCCGCGCCGTTGAAGTACTTTCTCGACGGCACCAGCAACCTGTGGCTGACCGGCGCGCTGGTGGGCAAACCGGCCAGCGTGTTCACCTCCACCGCCAGCCTGCACGGCGGCCAGGAAACCACGTTGCTGTCGATGCTGCTGCCCTTGCTGCACCACGGCATGCTCATCAGCGGTTTGCCGTACAGCGAAGCGGCGTTGATCGACACACGTGGCGGCGGCACGCCGTATGGCGCCAGTCATCACGCCGGCGCCGATGGCAAGCGTGCGCTGGACGAGCACGAAACCGCCTTGTGCCGCGCGCTGGGGCAGCGTCTGGCGAAAACCGCTCGGTTGCTCGACCCGGCGCAGGGCTAGACAGCCCAAGGCGTTGATCGCGCTCGATCTGGCTGGAACCCCTCGCTCAAACCCGGTCAAACACAGGGCCCCATTTCGGGGCTCTGCATCAATACAGGGAAATGCGCTACTTCAGCGATCGCGCTCATGAATTTTGTTTTGGAGAGGGCATGCAAGACTACAAATGGCTCAATGAATACTGTCTCAATCGTTTTGGTTCCGCCGCCGCCCTCGAGGCGCATCTGCCGTCCCCCTCTTCGCCTAAAAAGCTCAAGGCCCTCAGCGACGACCGTTACCTGTCGACCATGGCGCTGCGGGTGTTTCGTGCCGGCCTCAAGCACAGCCTGGTGGACGCCAAATGGCCGGCCTTCGAACAAGCCTTCTTCGGTTTTGATCCGGAGAAAGTCACGCTGATGGGCGGCGATCATCTGGAGCGCCTGATGCAGGATGCGCGGATCATCCGTCATCTGGGCAAGCTCAAGAGCGTGCCGCGCAACGCACAGTTGATCCTGGACATCGCTCACGAACACGGCAGCTTCGGCAACTTCATCGCTGAATGGCCGGTGACTGACATAGTCGGGTTGTGGCGCTACCTGTTCAAACACGGCAATCAAATGGGCGGGCTGTCATCACCGCGGTTTCTGCGCATGGTCGGCAAGGACACGTTTATTCCCAGCCATGACGTGGTCGCCGCGCTCAATGCACAGAAGATCGTTGACCGCGTGCCCAGCAGCCAGCGCGATCAGGCCGCGGTGCAGGCGGCGTTCAACCAGTGGCATGCGGAAAGCGGCCGGCCGATGTGTCAGCTGTCGATGATGCTGGCGTACACCGCCAACCATTGATCCTGTTATCGGCCGGCTGAAAAGACACAGCGCGTAACAAATCGGACGTCGTATACAATATCCGCCATTCGCCCCTTTCGAGTCATTCGCGTGCCTTTCCTTCTTTCTGACGCCCCCAACCTCGGCGTCGCGCCCTCTGCGTCCGAGGTCATTTCCAGGTATCTGCGCGAGTCGATCATCTCCGGCCAGTTCGCCGAGGACGAGCCGATTCGCCAGGACGACATCGCCCGCGCGTTCAACGTCAGCAAGATCCCGGTCCGTGAAGCGCTCAAGCGTCTGGAAGCCGAGGGGCTGGTGCAGTTCCAGCGCAACAAGGGCGCCGTGGTCACGCGGATTTCCGAGCCGGAACTGGCGCAGATTTTTGAAGTGCGGGTGCTGCTGGAAGTCCAGGCCATTCGCCTGGCCGTGCCGAGGATGACCGCCGCGCAGCTGGATCGGGCGCGGGCGATCTGTGACGAGTTCATGCGCGACGACGACATCGGGCGCTGGGCCGAGCTGAACTGGGCGTTTCATACGTGCTTGTATGAGGCGGCGCAGCGGCCGTTCCTGCTGAACATGATTCGCTCGATCCACGACAAGGTCGAACGCTACCTGCGCGTGCAAATGAGCTTCGACGAAGGCAAGGAGCGCGCCGATCTGGAACACCGCGAGATCCTCAACGCCTGTGCCGATCGTGACGTGGACAAAGCCGCCGAGCTGATCGAACACCACATCATCGGCGTCTGCCGAGCGCTCTACGCCCACCTGCCCCACGCGGTGCTCAGCGAAATCTGATCCGCGACGGGCTGTGCCGATTTCGTCATCGACGCAGGCGAAATCGGTCAAGACCCAGGACCGGATTGGCGTCACGCTGGGTCCACTATGAACGCCCAACTTCTGCGGTGTGACCACCGACGCTTTCCCGGCTGAAGCCGGTCCCACAAGGGATCGTGGTAGCCAGCCCCACCGGGTGGACGCAGGGCTTTTAGTGGGACCGGCTTTCGGGTGTACGCGCCGCTTGCTTTTAGTGGGACCGGCTTCCGGGTGTACGCGCCGCTTGCTTTTAGTGGGACCGGCTTTAGCCGGTAAGAGGCCAGCGTTAACACTACAGATCCTGCAGCGTGACCACCGACGCTTTCCCGGCTGAAGCCGGTCCCACAAGGGATCGTGGTAGCCAGCTCCACTGGGTGGACGCAGGGCTTTTAGTAGGACCGGCTTTAGCCGGGAAGAGGCCAGCGTTAACACCGCAGATTTTGCAGCGTGACGACGGACGCTTTCCCGGCTGAAGCCGGTCCCAAAAGGATCGCGGTAGCCAGCCCCACTGGGTGAACGCAGGGCTTTTAGTGGGACCGGCTTTAGCCGGGAAGAGGACAGCGTTAACACCACAGATTTTGCAGCGTGACGACGGACGCCTTCCCGGCTGAAGCCGGTCCCACAAGGATCGTGGTAGCCAGCCCCACTGGGTGGACGCAGGGCTTTTAGTAGGACCGGCTTTAGCCGGGAAGAGGCCAGCGTTAACACCACAGATTTTGCAGCGTGACGACGGACGCTCTCCCGGCTGAAGCCGGTCCCACAAGGGATCGTGGTAGCCAGCTCCACTGGGTGGACGCAGGGCTTTTAGTAGGACCGGCTTTAGCCGGGAAGAGGCCAGCGTTAACACCACACATCCTGCAGCGTGACGACGGACGCTTTCCCGGCTGAAGCCGGTCCCACAAGGATCGTGGTAGCCAGCCCCATTGGGTGGACGCAGGGCTTTTAGTAGGACCGGCTTTAGCCGGGAAGAGGCCAGCGTTAACACCACAGATTTTGCAGCGTGACGACTGACGCTCTCCCGGCTGAAGCCGGTCCCACAAGGGATCGTGGTAGCCAGCTCCACTGGGTGGACGCAGGGCTTTTAGTAGGACCGGCTTTCGGGTGTACGCGCCGCTTGCTTTTAGTAGGACCGGCTTTAGCCGGGAAGAGGCCAGCGTTAACACCACAGATTTTGCAGCGTGACGACGACGCTTTCCCGGCTGAAGCCGGTCACACAGGGTTATGCGCTGTTTCGGTTGAGAGCAAACCATTACCTACCGTTTGAGGTGAATACATGAAACGCATCCAGATCCTCGACTCGCACACCGGCGGCGAGCCTACGCGGCTGGTGCTTGACGGGTTTCCCGACCTTGGGCCGGGCAGCATGGCGGAGCGGCGTCGGCGGTTGGGGGACGAGTTCGACGACTGGCGCGCAGCTACCGTGCTCGAACCGCGTGGCAGCGATGTATTGGTGGGCGCGCTGTTGTGCGAGCCGGTCGACCCTGAGGCGTGCGCCGGGGTGATCTTTTTCAACAACACCGGCTACCTCGGCATGTGCGGCCACGGCACCATCGGGCTGGTGGTGTCGCTGGCGCATCTGGGCAAAATCGGCCCAGGCGTGCACCGCATCGAAACCCCGGTCGGCACGGTGCAGGCCACGCTGCACGAGGACCGCTCCGTCAGTGTCGACAACGTCCCCTCCTACCGCTACCGCAAGCAGTTCGTGATCGACGTGCCTGGACTGGGCAGCGTGACCGGTGATATTGCCTGGGGCGGCAACTGGTTTTTCCTCATCTCTACGCATGGCCTCAATGTGGCTGCCGACAACCTCGACGCGCTCACCGATTACACCTGGAAGGTCCGTCAGGCGCTGGAAAGCCAGGGCATTCGCGGCGAAGACGGCGGCGTCATCGATCACATCGAGCTGTTCGCCGACGACGACCTCGCCGACAGCCGCAACTTCGTGCTCTGCCCCGGCAAAGCCTACGACCGCTCCCCGTGCGGCACCGGCACCAGCGCCAAGCTGGCCTGCCTGGCTGCGGACGGTAAGCTTGAGCCTGGCACCCTCTGGCGGCAGGCCAGCGTCATCGGCAGTCAGTTCGAAGGCAGCTTCGTCTGGGAGCACGGCGAACGACAGGAAGGCGATCGCATCGTGCCGAGCATTCGTGGCCGCGCGTACATCAGCGCCGAGGCCACCTTGCTGCTGGACGACGAAGACCCCTTCGCCTGGGGCATTCGCTCGTGACCGACGGGGCCACGCTGCAAGGCAACGCCGCTGATGTGATCGTGGTGGGCGGCGGCATCGTCGGGGCTGCCTGCGCGGATGAATTGGCATCCCAAGGTCTGCACGTGCTGGTGCTCGATTCCAGGCGCCCCGCCGCAACCGCTGCCGGCATGGGCCATCTTGTGGTGCTGGACCACAGCGCGGCCGAACTGGCGCTGGGTGAATACTCCGTCAGGGCCTGGCGCGAACTGGCGCCGCACATGCCGGATGACTGCGCGATGCGCACCAACGGCACGCTGTGGCTGGCCTGCAACGAGGAAGAAATGGCCGAAGCCGAGCGCAAACACACCGCGCTGAGCGACTACGGCCTGGCGTGCGAGTTGTTGTCCGATGCCGAGCTGGCACGCGCCGAGCCGTCCCTGCGCCGGGGCCTGATGGGTGCGTTAAAGGTCAGCGGCGACGGCATTCTGTACGCGCCCAACGCCGCGCGCTGGCTGCTGCAGCGTCAGGCGGCGCGGGTTGTCCAGCGTCAGGCCGAAGTCACCCACGTTGAGGGCAACCGAGTCCGGCTGGCAAGCGGCGAATACCTGCAGGCACCGGCTGTTGTGCTGGCCAGCGGTATTTATGCACGCGAGCTGTGCCCCGACCTGCCCCTGCAAGCGAAGAAAGGCCACCTGCTGATCACCGACCGTTACCCCGCGCAGATCACCCACACGCTGGTTGAACTGGGCTACGTCACCAGCGCCCACAAAGGCAACGGCCCTTCGGTGGCGTTCAATGTGCAGCAGCGCCCGACGGGCCAGCTGTTTGTCGGGTCATCGCGGCAGTTCGACAATCACGACCCGGAGGTCGACGCCGCCATGCTCGGGCGGATGCTGCGCCGGGCGATGGATTTTCTCCCAGGCCTTGGCGAGCTGAACGGGATTCGCAGCTGGACCGGGTTTCGTTCCGCCAGCCCTGACGGTCAGCCGCTGATCGGCGAGCATCCGCATCAACCCGGTCTGTGGCTGGCGGTCGGGCATGAAGGCCTTGGCGTGACAACCGCGCCGGGCACTGCCCGCTTGCTCGCCGCCCAAATGCTGCGCACTCCACCGCCCCTCGACCTTGAACCGTATCTGCCGCAACGCTTTATCGGAGCCCGCGCCCATGCCTGAATTGAGCATCGATGGTCAGCCTTTTCGCTTCGCTCAGGGCACTACGGTGGCCGCCGCGCTGATGTCGAGCGGGGATCGCTGCAGCCGCACCTCGGTCAGCGGCCAGCGGCGCGCGCCGCTGTGTGGGATGGGCATCTGTCAGGAATGCCGGGTGAGCATCGACGGCCTGCGCCGGCTGGCCTGCCAGACGATTTGCCGCGATGGCATGCAGGTGGAGACGCGGCCATGACCATGGGAACAACTGAGCATGCCGATCTGCTGATCATCGGCGCAGGTCCGGCCGGTATGGCGGCGGCATTGTCTGCGGCCTCGGCTGCGGCGCCGCGTGGTTTGAGCATCGCCGTTCTCGATGACAACCCGTTGCCGGGTGGGCAGATCTGGCGCGACGGCCCGAATGCTCAGGTGCCGAAACAGGCCCGGGACATGCGCGAGCAGTTGCAGGCCTTCAGCGGGATTCGTGTGCACAGCGGCTGCAAAGTGGTCGCGCTGGCGGGGCCCAAGCGGTTGCTGGTCGAGGACGCCGAGCGCGGCTGGGTGTTGAGGTACAACGTA
>NZ_DASVUM010000165.1:0-19574 GCF_036387035.1 Pseudomonas sp.
GCTGTACGAAAAGCTCGGCGTCTACCAACCCGACGACGCCGGCGAGCGCAGCACCGCGTTCAACCTGCGCGCCCGCGCCGTCAACGTCGCCCTGCTGCGCCGCCTGCTCAACCGCACCGCGCTGGAACAGGCCGAAGCCGAGCTGCAACTGTGGCTGAAAAACCCGACGCACCCACGTTCCTCGGTTTAAAGGCGCGGAGAGACACACGACGCCTTCCCGGCTAAAGCCGGTCCCACCAAAAGCACCACGTACACACTGTGGGACCGGCTTCAGCCGGGAAGCTTTTGATCTGCCTTGCTCCTCGAACGCAACAGGCCCAAACGACGCAAATCGCGACTTGGGTGCAGGCTGAACGCAGGTCTCGCGCAGTGGGCCGAGCGGCATGGATGCCGCGAGAGCCGCCCCCCGCCATGGATGGCGGATGGCGGCGGGCCCACGGAGCGGGACCGGAGTGAGGGAACCCTGACGAAGGAAGGGCCCAGCCGGGAGCACAAGCCCTTGGTTACTTGGGGCTTTTCCAAGTAACTCGCCGAAGGCGAATGTCTGCCGTTAGGCAGACGCTCTTGGCCTCCATAAGCCACGCCGCAGATTTAGCCAACGTACGACCATCTGAGGTGTGACGCATGACGCCTTCCCGGCTAAAGCCGGTCCCACTAAAGGCACCGCGTACACACTGTGGGACCGGCTTCAGCCGGGAAGCTTTTGATGTGATCGTTCCCACGCTCTGCGTGGGAATGCCGGCCCGGACGCTCCGCGTCCTGCCTGGCCGCCTCATGAGCCCTGACCCCTGACCCCTGACCCCTGACACCAGACGACGCAGAGCGTCCTGGGCTACATACCCACGCAGAGCGTGGGCACGATCAATAAGAGGGTGTGCACAATGACTACTGGCGGTGTAACGCCCGACGCCTTCCCGGCTAAAGCCGGTCCCACCAAAAGCACCGCGTTCACACTGTGGGACCGGCTTCAGCCGGGAAGCTTTTGATCTGCCTTGCTCCTCGAACGCAATAGGTCCAGTCACCGCCAATCGCGACTTGGGTGCAGGCTGAACGCAGGTCTCGCGCAGTGGGCCGAGCGGCATGGATGCCGCGAGAGCCGCCCCCCGCCATGGATGGCGGATGGCGGCGGGCCCACGGAGCGAGACCGGAGTGAGGGAACCCTGACGAAGGAAGGGCCCAACCGGGAGCACAAGCCCTTGGTTACTTGGGGCTTTATCAAGTAACTCGCCGAAGGCGAAATGTCTGCCGTTAGGCAGACGCTCTTGACCTCCATAAGCCACGCAAATTTAGCCAACGTACGACCATCTGAGGTGTGATGCATGACGCCTTCCCGGCTAAAGCCGGTCCCACTAAAGGCACGCGCCAGCTTTGAGCAATCCCATCAGGTGCATTGAGTGTTTCAGTTCGGGAACACCGCACGGGCCGCGATGGTCGATTGAAGCGAGACCGCGACGTGTCGCTCAAAATCGATTGAGGTCATCCAGGAGTATCAGCCATGTGCAGGAACCACACACGTAACCCTATCCTTTGCCTCATCCCGCCATACCTGCTGGACCAGATTGCGCGCAACGGCAGCAAGGCACAGCGTGAAGCGGCGCTGCGCACGCGGGCCAAGGACACCACGTTTCGCTCGCTGCGCCTGAGCGCACAACCTGACCGGCGCCTTGTCCGTCTGGCCGCCGTGGCCCTGACCGGCAAGCGCCGCTCGATCTACACCGCCAATGGCGGCGAAACCCTCCCCGGCACGCTGGTGCGCGGCGAAGGCCAGCCGGTCAGCGGCGATGTTGCCGTGGACGAAGCCTATGACGGCCTGGGCGCCACCTTCGACTTCTTCTCCGAGGTCTTTGAGCGCAATTCCATCGACGATGCCGGGATGGCCCTCGACGCCACGGTGCACTTCGGCAAAGGCTACAACAACGCATTCTGGAATTCCGCGCAGATGGTCTTTGGCGACGGCGACCAGTCACTGTTCAATCGCTTCACCATCGCCCTGGACGTGATCGGCCATGAACTGGCCCACGGCGTCACAGAAGATGAAGCCGGGCTGGTGTACTTCAACCAGGCCGGCGCGCTGAACGAATCGATGTCGGATGTGTTTGGCTCGCTCATCAAGCAATACGCAAAGGGCGAAACCGCCGAGCAGGCCAATTGGCTGATCGGTGAAGGCCTGTTCACCGACAAGGTCGCTGGCAGCGCCCTGCGCTCGATGAAAGCGCCCGGTACCGCCTTCGACGACAAAGTGCTCGGCAAGGACCCGCAGCCCGGCCACATGGACGACTTCGTCCACACCTACGACGACAACGGCGGGGTGCACATCAACTCCGGCATTCCCAACCATGCCTTTTACCAGGTCGCCACGCGCATAGGCGGTCACGCCTGGGAAAAGGCCGGGCGCATCTGGTATGACACGCTGCGTGATTCGCGCCTGCGCCCCAACACCGGCTTCGTGCGGTTCGCGCGCCTGACCCATGACGTGGCCGGTCGGCTGTACGGTGTAGGCGCAGAGGCGCAAATCGCGGTAAAAGAAGGCTGGGCGGCGGTCGGCATCGACGCGCAATGATCAGTCATGACGAGGAGGCACGAACATGCGTATCTCATTCAGTGAAAGCGGCGGCGTCGCTTATTTCCCGGGCCTGAACAAGCCCAATACCATTGAAGTGGACGCGCTGCCCGAACCCGACCAGCGCGAGTTGCGTCAGCTGGTCGCGGCCTCCGAGTTTTTTGCGCTGCCGGAAGGTCGACGCCCGGCCCGTGCCCTGCGCGGTATGCAGCTTTACACCTTGACCATCAGCGAAGGCGACCGGGAACGCACCGTTTGCGTGCCGGCCCCGGTCGAGTCCGGGCCGCTGCAGGGCCTGATGCAGTGCGTCAGGCGCCACGTGTCCGGCTAAATCCATGCCCTGACGCCGTTCAAACCGCTATGCTCGGCGTCATCACCCCGCGCCCCTCAGGAATTTCGTGCCCGACCTCCTCTCACCCGCTTGCGTCGATCCACGTCGATGACTGCCACGCTCTGGCCGTCACACGGAGCCGAGCGATGATGCCCGTCCGCCGCCTGTGCCTGGTCCTCGGCGACCAGCTGTCGTTCGACCTGGCCTCCCTCACCGAACTGGACGCCGAGCGCGACGCGGTGCTGATGGTCGAGGTCCTCGAAGAGGCCACCCACGTTCCCCATCATCCGCAGAAAATCGCCCTGATCTTCAGCGCCATGCGCCATTTTGCCCAGGCGCTGCGGGCGCGCGGCGTCATCGTCCAGTACGTGACGCTTGACGACCCGCTGAACACGGGCTCTGTGCTGGCGGAGTTGCAACGCTGGCACACCGCGTTGCAGGCCGAGGAGGTCCATGCGACGGAGTGCGGCGACTGGCGTCTGGAGCAGTCGATCCGCGAGAGCGAGCTGCCGCTGGTCTGGCACAGCGACACGCGCTTCCTCTGCTCACGCGAAGCGTTCGCCTCGTGGGCCAGCGGCAAGGTCCAGCTGCGCATGGAGTTCTTCTACCGCGAGATGCGCCGCAAGCAACGGCTGCTGCTCAACAACGACGGCACGCCGGTGGGCGGCGCCTGGAACTTCGACGCGGACAACCGCAAGGCGCTGCCCAAGAAGGTCACCGCGCCCTACCCCATGCGCTTTGCCCCGGACGCCATGACCCGCGAGGTGCTGGGACTGGTGCGTGATCGCTTTTCCGGCCACTACGGCTCGCTCGACGACTTCGACTACCCGGTGACCCACGCCGATGCCCAGGCCTTGTGGCAGTATTTTCTCGATTTCGGGCTGGCAGCCTTCGGCGACTACCAGGACGCCATGGCCATGGACGAGCCCTACCTGTTCCATGCGCGCATCAGTGCGGCGCTGAACATCGGCCTGCTCGACCTGCGTCAGTTATGCAGCGACGTGGAATCGGCTTACTGGTCGGGCGGCGTCGCACTCAACGCCGCGGAGGGCTTCATCCGCCAACTGATCGGCTGGCGGGAGTACGTGCGGGGCGTCTACTGGCTGAAGATGCCGGACTACGCCGAGGGCAATTCATTCGGCAATACCCGCGCGCTGCCGGCGTTCTACTGGACCGGGCAGACGCAAATGAACTGCATGCGCCAAGCCATCGGCCAAAGCCTGAAACACGCTTACGCTCATCATATTCAGCGCTTGATGGTCACCGGCAACTTCGCCTTGCTGGCCGGCATCGCGCCAAAGCAGATCTGCGAGTGGTACCTGGCGATCTACATGGACGCCTTCGACTGGGTTGAACTGCCCAACACCTTGGGCATGGTCATGCACGCCGACGGCGGCTACCTCGGTTCCAAGCCGTATTGCGCCAGCGGGCAATACATCAAGCGCATGTCCGACTACTGCGGCAACTGCGCGTACAACGTCAAGGAAACCACCACCGAGGACGCCTGCCCGTTCAATGCGCTTTACTGGCATTTCGTGATGCGCCACTCCAACGTGCTGCGAGCCAATCAACGCATGGGCATGGTCTACAAGAACCTCGACCGCATGACCGAGGCCAGGCAGGATGCGCTGTGGCAACGGGGCGAGACGCTGCTCGGCAGACTGGACGCCGGAGAGGCGCTGTGAAGAAAAGCGAGCTGCCGGTCAAGACCTGCGTGGTCTGCGGACTACCCTTCACCTGGCGGAAAAAATGGGCGCGCTGCTGGGACGATGTGCGTTATTGCTCGCAGCGTTGCCGGCGAGGCAAGCGCTCCGGGCCATGAGTGCGTTCAGTCGACAGGCGTGACCGCCCATGGTGTGGCCACTGATTATTCAACCTGAGCGCGGCTGGCCCTGCCGATCAACCTGATCAACAGCTGCTGCTTGGGCCCCGCCGCGGTTTCGCGTGCGGCCTTGATCAAATACTCCTGCGCAATGAGCCCGCCCGCTTCGGCCAGCGCCTCATAGATGGCAAACAGCCTCGATTCAATCGTCGCCTCCTCGGCGCATTCAATCAGATAGGCAATTCCAGGACTGGCTTGTTCGTTCACGGTGGATCTCCTTGCATGTCAGTTACTTCAAGGGAAAGGTACGCGAGACGGGAGTTCCCATTTTCTGAACGGTGCGCAGCCGGACGGCGATAGAGCCCCGTCACCACGGACGACTATCAGTTTTCGCTTGCCAAAACCCGGTTGCCCCCTTAAACAGGGCGTGCCGTTTCAGCCGCCGCGACTTCTTGCCGCGCCACCGCGCCCTTTGCGTACACGCCATCCGGCGTCGTGACGGGCCTCGCTGAAATGCCCCAACACCTGCAAATCATGGAGACGCCAGGTAACCCGATGACAGGACAGACATCAGATCCGCTGCCTCGCACCCGTCGAGCACCCAAGGGTGAAAAGCGCCGCGAAGAACTGCTCGACGCCGCGCTGCAATTGTTTTCGCTGGAGGGCTACACCGGAGCCTCCATTGCCCGCATCGCTGACATCGTCGGCATCTCGGTGGCGGGCGTGCTGCACCACTTCCCGAACAAGGTGGCCCTGCTGATGGGCGTGCTTGCGCGCCGCGACGAGGTCAACCACAAGGTGGTCAACGGCTTGCAAAGCGAGCCGACGCTGGAGGGCTTCGTCAATGGCCTGCGGCAGATCAACCGTTCCAATGCCACGGCGCCCGGCGTCATTCGCGCCTTCAGCATGCTCAATGCCGAAAGCCTGGTGGACAGTCATCCCGGATGGGAATGGTTTCAGTCACGCTACGTGACGATTCATGGGCGTATGCGCGCGCGGCTCGACCATCTGGTGGTGGTCGGCGAAGTGCGTGGGGACGTGGATCTGGACGCGATCATTCACCAGATACTGGCGATGATGGACGGGCTGCAGCTGCAATGGCTGCGCTTCCCCGAGAAGGTGGATCTGGTGCAGCGCTTCGACAGTTACATGGCCCAGGTCGAGCGCGATATCCGCCCATAAAAAAATGAGGCGATCCGGGCTGGCCGGATCGCCTCATTCTCTATCGCTCATCAGCGGATGGGTGACGCTCTCGCTCAGTGGTGGCCAAGCGCAGGTTGTCACTCAAGCTCAACCCTCAGCCAGCGCCGGGACTCGCTCCCGACGCCCGCCAAGGGTTCAGCCCTCGCCTGTTGCGATCACTCAGTACTCAGTGTTGCCGTTGTAGTCCGAGTTGCCATCGGCTGCGCCAGCGTCTTCATCCTGATCAAGCACACCGCCGGTCTTCACGGCTGGCAGGGTCACTTTGACCGAGTTCAGCGCCGAACGCGGCAGCGGGTTGCTGGTGGTGGTCGACAGTTCCTGACGGAAGGAGTTGACCAGTTTGGCGTTCAGACGGATGTCGTCCGAAGCCGCGCCCAGGCTGATGTTGAAGGTGTCGGCATCGACCACCCACTGCTTGCTCGCCTCGTCGAAGTACGCCAGCGAACGATCGTTGAGTTCGATGGTGACGCGACGGGTTTCGCCCGGCTGCAGGAAGACCTTCTTGTAGCCCTTGAGCTCCTTGACGGCGCGTTCGACTTTCGGGTTCTGCTGGCCGACGTACAGCTCGGCGACTTCGGAACCGGCCCGCTTGCCGCTGTTGGTCAGGTCGAACGAGACCTTGATCGGCGTGTTGCCCACTGCAACGCCCGGGGTGACCGAGATGTTGTTGTAAGTGAACTGGGTGTACGACAGGCCGTGACCAAACGCGAACAGCGGTTTGGTGCCGGTTTTGTCGTAACCGCGATAGCCGAGCATGGTCAGGTCGTTTTTGTAGCTGATTTCTTTCAGCGTGCGGGTGTTATCGAAGTTCGGGAAATCCGCGTACAGCGGGTTGTCTTCGATGTTGCGCTCGATGCTGATCGGCAGTTTGCCCGACGGGTTGACCTTGCCGAACAGGATCTCGGCCAGGGCCTGACCCCCGTTCTGACCCGGGTAGAACGCGTGCAGCGCAGCCGGAACCTGGTCGATCCAGTCGCCCATTTTCAGCGCGGTACCGCCGTGCATGGTCACCACGGTGTTCGGGTTGGCCTTGGCGATGTTCTGGATCAGCTCGTTCTGGTACTCAGGCAGATCGAAGCTGTGGTCGAAACCTTCACCTTCGTATTCAGCGCTGTTACCCACGGCCACCACGACCGCGTCGTATTGCGACAGGTCTTGCGGTGCGGTCAGCGAAGCCGTCGACATTTGCACGCCCACCAGGCCGCCCATGGTCGACAGGTAACCGTCGCGGCGCGAGTACTCAAGCTTCACGTCGTAAGCCTTGCCGGCTTCCAGCTTGATCTTGCCGGAAACAGGGATGGTCGGCGGAATGCTCTTGTTGGTGATGTTCTCACCGTCGCCGTTGTCGATGATCTTCTCGCCGTTGACCCACAGGCGCACGGCGCCGTCGGCACGCACTTTGAAGACCTGATCGCCGCTGATGGTCGGGGTGACCTGACCGCTCCAGCGAATCGAGGTGTTGGCGGTGTCGCCGTTGCTCGGCACGGTGTCGGTGGACCAGTCCAGATTGACGTAGGTGTCGATCTGGGTGGCCGACGGGTCGCCGGACCAGGTGGCATTGTTGAAGTACTCAGTCTTCATGCCGGCGACGCTGTTGCCTTTGCTGTCGGTGGTGGTCCAGTGCATGGCCGCTGGATCAAGGGACAGGCTGTCGAGGAACTCGACCTGAGCGCCCGGGGCGATCTGGCGAAGACCGCTCAGCTCGCTGATGTAACGGGTGGCGTCAACGTGGGCACTGCCGAAACCGGTCGGCGGCGCGTACTTGGCCAGGTCGCCAACGACGGCGATGCGCTTGACCTTGTTCTTGTCCAGCGGCAGCACGTCGCCCTGGTTTTTCAGCAGCACGATGCCTTCGCGGGCGATGTTCAGGGCGACCTTGTTGCTGGTGGCGCTGTTCATGTTGTGCGTAGTCAGCGGTGCGAACTTGTCGAACTGGTACAGGTAGATGTTCTTGAGGATACGGCGGACCTTGTCGTCGATGGTCGCCATGTCCAGCTCGCCACTGTCCAGGTACGGCTTGAGCACCGAGCTGTTCATCTGACCGCCCATCATGTCCAGGTCGGTGCCGGCTTGTGCCGCTGGCAGACCGTGGACCACGGCGTTGTAGTCACTCTGTACCAGCCCCTTGAAACCCCATTCCTTCTTCAGAATGTCGGCGATCAGGTGCTTGTTCTCGCAGGCGTATTCGCCGTTCACTTTCTGGAACGAGCACATCATCATCGCCACGGTGCCGTTCTTGGTCGCGGATTCGAACGGCGGCAGGGTCATCTCGCGCAGCACGCGCTCAGGCATGACCTGGTTGAGGATGAAGCGGTTGGTTTCCTGGTCGTTGCCGGCGTAGTGCTTGGCTTCCGCCCAGACGCGACGCTGCTGGATACCGTTGATGACCGCAGGGCCAAGGCTGGCACCCAGGAACGGGTCTTCACCGGAGAGGTATTCGAACGCACGGCCGCTCCACGGCATGCGGTACAGGTTCATGCCGGGGCCGGTCACGAACTGGTAGCCGCCGCTGGCCGTGTCGTAGCCCAGGGCGCGGCCAAAATCGATGGCGCGGCGCGGGTTGAAAGTGGCTGCCAGGTTCGGGCCGGACGGATAAACCACGCCCGGATCGTTGCCTTCGCTGGTGTAACGGATGCCGGCGCCGCCGTCAGCGCCGTGGATCTGTGGCACGCCGTACTGGCTAAGGGGTTTGACGTCCCAACCGCCGATGCCGCCGATGTAGGCCAGCTTTTCTTCCTGGGTCATTTTCGCCAGGGTTTTCTCTGCCGCTTTGTCCGCACGCAGTTCCTTGGCCGCCAGTTGCTCTTGGCTGGTGGTGTCGGCTGCGTTGGCGTGGCCGATGGCCAGGCTCAACAAAGCCAGTGCCGAGTGGGCACCGAAAGTCTTACGGTTTCGCATAGGGGACGCTCTCCAGGTATCACCCGCGCTCATTTGTCGCAGTTGACACGCCACACGCCTTTATTACAGGCGTTGCACGGCCTATACCTGAATTTCATAAATGAACTTCGGCAGACGGGAAGTGGCGAAACAACAGGACGTAAAGTGCGGGCGATATGATCTTCTGTAACTAACGTTAATGGCGATGAGCCACCGAACTGCACGAGCACTGCCCGAGACGTTTAAATTAAGGCAATTGTTTTCAAGTGATGTCAAACAAAATAATCACACTCGAACAAACTCGACATTTTTTGATACATCCCCTGAACTCTTGCTAAACCTACAGGTCTGTAGGTTTAGCAATTTTCACGATTCGACGCCTGAAAGCCCGTAAATACGGGCGATCCACCCTACGGAAGCCGGCGATCCTGCGGTGAAAGCCGTGGCACGATCATTTCAAACACCTGACAAACATTGGAGAAACATCATATGAAACTGCCAGTACTGGGCGCCATCGCCGCACTGACCCTGTCATTTGCAACCGTCACCCTGGCTGCGAATTCCGATACTCAGGAAACCGTTTCCGGCGCAACAGATTCCACTGTTATGACCCAGACTGAAAATGCCAAAGCGGTGAAGAAGTCCACCCAGCAGAACCAGTCCGATGAAAATAAGCGCGGCCGTCCAACGGATAAAGCCTCGTCTGCGACAAACTAACGCACAGTTATAAAGTTGCCGTTAGTCAGCGTCACTTAATTGAACACCCGAGGTCTCGTCAGAGGCCTCTCTTATTTGAATCGGTGCTGTGTCCCTTTATCTGTCCCCCCTTAATAGCCAACAATTCACCGCGCATTCGGTTGAAGCGCTGTGTGCCTGGCTGTTGGCCAACGCCGGGCTCAAGACAGGTGATCTGGAGCGGGCACAGCGCCTGGCTCAGGAGTCCGAAGGCAGTTCGCTGACTGAACTGCTGACGCGCCTGGGGCTGGTCTCCGAACTGGATCTGGCCCGGGCGTGGTCGGCGACGCTGCACGCACCGCTGCTGCTGGCGGAAAACGTGACCCTGTCGGGCGAGCCCTTGCCGGAGCTCAGCGAACGCTTCTTGCGCCACTATCGCCTGCTGCCCATCGGCACCCATGCCGACGGCGTCCACGTGCTGGCCGCCAACCCAGGCAATGCCTACGGGCTGGACGCCGTCGCCTACGCCTGCCAGGCGCCGGTATACGTCTCGGTCGGTGCCGCCAGCGAGGTCGACGGGCTGATCGAACGCTATTACGGCCAGGGCCGCTCGGCCATGGGTTCGCTGATCGAAACCCTCGACGAACACGCTGGCGCTGAAGAAGACATCGAGCACCTCAAGGACCTGGCATCCGAGGCGCCGGTGATCCGGCTGGTCAACCTGATTCTGCAACGGGCCGTGGAGCAACGCGCCTCCGACATCCATATCGAACCGTTCGAGAGCCAGCTGAAAGTGCGTTATCGCATCGACGGTGTGCTCCACGAAGCCGAGGCGCCACCGTCCAGCTCGTCGGCGGCGATCATTTCGCGGTTGAAGATCATGGCGCGGCTGGACATCGCCGAACGTCGTTTGCCCCAGGACGGCCGCATCATGCTGCGCATTCAGGGCAAGGAGCTGGACCTGCGGGTGAGCACGGTGCCGACCAGTTTCGGCGAGTCGGTGGTCATGCGTCTGCTGGACCGGCAGACCGTCAGTTTCGATTTTCCGAGCCTTGGGATGGACGGCGAGCGCCTGCAGAACTTCCTCGACGTGCTGGAAAATCCCCACGGCATCCTGCTGGTGACTGGCCCCACTGGTTCCGGCAAAACCACGACGCTGTACACCGCGCTGTCGCGGCTCAATACCGCCGAGCGCAAGATCATCACCGTTGAAGACCCGGTCGAGTATCAACTCGAAGGCATCAACCAGATTCAGGTCAAGCCGGCCATCGGCCTGGACTTCGCCGGCGCCCTGCGCTCCATCGTCCGGCAAGACCCGGACGTGATCATGATCGGCGAGATGCGTGACCTGGAAACCTGCCGCATCGCCATTCAGTCCTCGCTGACCGGTCACCTTGTGCTCTCGACCCTGCACACCAACAGCGCTGCGGCGAGTATCACGCGCTTGCTGGACATGGGTGTCGAAAGCTACCTGATCGCTTCCACGGTCAAGGGCATCCTCGCCCAGCGGCTGGTGCGCAGGCTCGATCCGCTCACGCGCGTCGCCTTCGAAGCACCGCCAGAACTGGTTGCCGAGCACGGTCTGGACCGCTTCACCGATCAGCGCCCGATCACCCTGTATCGCCCCGCCAGCGAATTGCCCGGCGGCGGTTATCACGGTCGCAGCGCGATTACCGAGTTGCTGGTCATGAATGAAGAACTGCGCGGCCTGCTGATGCGTCAGGCCGACGCCGCGACACTGGAACAGGCCGCCCGCCGTGGTGGCCTGCGCACGCTGTATGAAGAAGGCTTGCGCCAGGCGGTGGCCGGCGTGACGTCGCTGGAAGAGGCGCTGCGCGTTACGCGTGGCGACTGACCATGGCCCATTTCAAATACCGCGCCCTGGACGCCGACGGCGTCGCCCAACACGGCACCCTGGAAGCCGCCGATCAACAGGCAGCAACCGCGGCGCTGCACAAACGCGGCCTGTTGCTGCTCAGCCTCGAAGCCAGCGCCAGCAGCGGCTTGCGCGGGGCCATGCGCCGTGGCGCTATGAATGGCGCGGCGCTGGTGAGCTTCACTCAGCAACTGGCGACCCTGCTCGGCGCGGGCCAGCCGCTGGAGCGCGCGCTGACCATCCTGCTCAAGCAGACCCACGAGCCCAAGCGTCAGGCGCTGCTCGAACGCATTCGTGAACAGGTCAAGGCCGGTAAACCCCTGAGCCAGGCGCTGGAAGACGAGCACGGCCAGTTTTCCAGCCTGTACATCAGCATGGTGCGCGCCGGTGAAGCCGGTGGCTCGCTGGAAAACACCCTGCGCCAGCTCAGCGATTACCTGGAACGCAGCCAGATGCTGCGCGGCGAAGTCATCAATGCGCTGATCTACCCGATCTTTCTGGTGGTCGGCGTGCTCGGCTCCCTGGCCTTACTGCTTGCCTACGTGGTGCCGCAATTCGTGCCGATTTTTCGCGATCTGGGCGTGCCCATTCCTTTTATCACCCAGGCAATTCTGTGGCTGGGGGAATTTCTCAGCGCGTACGGCCTGCTGTTGCTGGGCGCGATAGTCGGCCTGATCTGGACCGTCGTGGTGCTGCGCCGCGACCCGCAGCGGCGTCAGCGTCATGACCGGCGGCTGCTCTTTATAAAGGTCATTGGCCCGCTGCTGCAGCGGATCGAAGCCGCGCGCCTGGCGCGAACCCTCGGCACGCTGCTGAGCAACGGCGTCGCGCTGTTGCAAGCGATGACCATCGTTCGTCAGGTGTGCGGCAATTACGCCCTGCGCGCCCAGGTGGAACAAGCCACCGAGTGGGTCAAGGGCGGCGGCACGCTGGCCCAGGCCTTTGGTGAACAACCGCTGCTGCCGGAACTGGCCTTGCAGATGATCGAGGTCGGTGAACAGGCCGGCAACCTGGACGGCATGCTGCTCAAGGTCGCCGACGTGTTCGACGTCGAGGCCAAGCGCGGGATCGACCGTCTGCTCGCCGCGCTGGTGCCCAGCCTGACCGTGGTCATGGCAGTGATGGTGGCGGTGATCATGCTCGCCATCATGCTGCCGCTGATGAGCCTTACCAGTAACATTTGAGGAAATACACATGTCCCGATTCAATGCTGCCCAAGGCCGTCGCCAGGGCGGTTTCACCCTGCTGGAAATGCTCGCCGTGATCGTGCTGCTGGGCATCGTTGCCACCATCGTCGTGCGCCAGGTCGGCGGCAACGTCGACAAGGGCAAATACGGCGCAGGCAAGGCGCAACTCGCCAGCCTGGGCATGAAGGTCGAGAGCTACGGGCTGGATGTCGGCACCCCGCCCGCCAATCTGCAGCAACTGGTGACCAAACCGGCCAATGCCACCGGCTGGGCTGGCCCGTACGCCAAGCCGTCGGACCTCAAAGACCCGTTCGGCCATGCGTTCGGCTATCGCTACCCGGGCGAGCACGGCAGCTTCGACCTGATCTTCTTCGGTCAGGACGGCCAGCCAGGCGGTGACGGCTACAAGGCCGACATCGGTAACTGGGAATAACATGCGCGCCCTGCCCCGCGCCCGCGGCTTCACGCTGTTCGAATTGCTGGTGGTGATCGTACTGATCGGCATCAGCGTCGGGCTGGTGAGCTTTGGCGTGGGCCGGGGCTTGCAGTCCGCCAGTGAACGTCGCGCGTTGAGCGAAGTGGTGCAATCGCTGCGGGCAGCGCGGGTCCAGGCCATCGTCACCGGGCAACCGGCGCAGACGCGCTTCGACCTGCGTAACGGCCGCTTGCAAGGCCCGCATTTGAAGCCGGTGCAACTGCCCGCCGACATGCGCGTGCAATTGCAGACCGCGGACGGGCTGGGTTCGGCGTTCGAGTTCTACCCGGACGGCGGTTCCAGCGGCGGCCATCTGCTGCTGGCCCGCGGCGACAGAAACTGGCGCGTGGACATCAACTGGCTGACCGGCAACGTTCAGTTGCGCACGCTCAATTGACGCGCCAGCGCGGGTTCACCCTGCTGGAGATGCTCGCCGCCCTCGCCGTCCTGGCGGTGTGCAGCAGCGTGCTGGTGGTGGCGTTCGGGCAGAGCGCACGCGCCTTGCAGCAGGCGCAACGCAGCGACCGGCTGAGTCTGGCCGCGCGTTCGCTGATCGATGAAGCCAGCGCCGGCCGCTTGCAGCCGGGCCGCAGCGAGGGCAACTGGAGCGGCGTGAAGTGGCAGATGGAGGTCAGCGCGCTGCCCCGCGGTAATGCGCCGGCGACGGCGTGGCGGCTGGACCTGAACGTCAGCGACGGCACGCGCCGAGCCCATTACAGCAGCCTGCAAGTGCGCAGCGCCGGCGCGGGTGCAGGACAATGACGCGGCGAAGCCAGGGTTTCACGCTGCTCGAAGTGTTGGTGGTGCTGAGTCTGCTCGGCGTGCTGCTAACCATGGTCGGCGCCGCGATAACCGGTGCCAATCGCGCCATGGCCAAGGCCGAGCGCTACAGCACACGGCTGGATGAAGTGCGCTCGACGCAGAACTTTCTGCGCAGCGCCATCGGTCAGGCGTTGCCCCTCGCCGCTGGCGGGTCCGAGCCCGGACAGGCGCCGGTGTTCGAGGGCGATGCCCAGGCCATGCGCTTTTATGCGCCACTGCCCGCCACGTTGGGTGGCGGTTTGTACCGGCACAGCGTGACGCTGGCGGCCGGTCAGCGCTTGCAGGTCAGCCTGGAGCGGCTGCGCGGTCAGGCGTTGCTGCCAGCCGAAGAGCCCCAGGTGCTGCTGCATGATGTGCGCTCGTTGCAACTGAGTTACCGCGGCGTGTCGCCCACGGGCGAGTCCACGGCATGGCTGGACCACTGGCCGTGGCCCGCACGATTGCCAATCAGCGTGCGCATCGAAGCACAACTGGCGGGTCCCGTGCCGTGGCCGCTGCAAAGCATCAACCTGCGTCTGGACCTGTCCGGCGAGGCGCACACGTTATGAGCGGCAATCGGCAACATCAGCGCGGCGTTGCATTGCTGCTGGTGCTCTGGGTGCTGGCGCTGCTCAGCACCCTGCTCGCCGGCTTGCTTGGCTGGGTGCACCTGCAGAATCGTCAGGCTTTGTGGCAACGCCAGCACACCCAGGCCGTGTTCGCCGCAGAGGCCGGGATTGGCATGGCGGTGCTGGCGCAACTGGACCGAGACCTCGCGCGGCACTGGAGAGCTGACGGTCAGCCCCACGGATTGCGTTTTGATGACGCCGCGCTGGCGGTCAGTCTGGCCAGCGAGACCGGCAAGCTGGACCTCAACGCGGCGCCGGCCCAGTCGTTCGCTCGCCTGCTGGTGGCGTGCGGGGCAACGCCGGGCCTCGCCCGTGAAGTGGAGCAGGGTCTGGAGCAGCGTCGCGGCGGCGGGCGGGCGCCGTTGCGGATGGTCGAGGAAGTACGCGAACTGCCGGGCATCGGTCAGCCGCTGTACCAGTGCGCCAGCCCGCATGTGACCCTCTGGAGCGGCCTGAGCACGCCCGATCCACGGATGGCCTCGCCGTGGTTGCGCCAGGCGCTGGGGCTGCCGCAGGCCGGCCCTGCGACAGAGGAAGCAGGCCCGGTCATCAGCATTCGAAGCCAGGCGACGTTGCCCGGCGGTTACACCACGACGCTCAACGTCACGTTGTTATTGAACCCATCGAAGGAGGGAGCGCGACCGTATCGCGTTCTGCGTTGGCAAGAATGAAGCAATCACTTTTACAGCAGCTGGCGCCCTTGCAGGCCCGCGTGCGCAGTCAATGGCGCGACAGCCCGGCGCAGCAGCTGTGGCAGGCCTGGCGGGACGAGTTGCAGGCGATGCTGCCAGCGGGCGTGCGCGCACGGCTGATGCCTCAGGTTCGCGAGCGGCTGATCGACTGGCCGCTGCCTGACGACATCCCGCAGCAAGCTGGCGAGCGGTTGATTCTGATGCTCCCCGCCGGCAGGGTGCTGGCGCAGCCGTTGCCACTGCCGTTGGCGGCGTTGCGGGATCTGCACAGCGTGGTCGGTTTCGAGTTGGACAAGTACACGCCCTACCCCCGCGAGCAGATGCACTACGTCGCGCGCGTCACCGCCAAGGGCAAAACCTTCGCGCAGGTGCTGCTGGTGGCGGTGCTGCGTGAGCGTTTGCAACCGATCATCGACACCTGCAGAGAACGCGGCCTGTCGCTGCATGCCGTGGACGCCCGCGATGGCAAGGGGCAGCGACTGCATGTCGACCTGCTGCCGGCCGAGCTCAAACCGGCGGCGACCGGTTCGGCCCGCGTGCCGCGTGTGCTGGCCGTGGTGTGTGGCGCCTTGCTGCTGACCTGCATGGTGCTCTGGCTGCAGGCGCGCACGGCGCAGGTCGAGGCAATGCAGCAGCAGGTCGATGCACAACGCACGCAAGTGCAGGCGGTGCAGGACCTGCGCCGCGAACTGATCAACACCCAGGGCGCCGCGCGCTACCTGGCCCAGCAAAAGGCGGCGCAGCCGACTGTCTCCAGCGTGCTCGCCGACCTTACCGGGTGCCTGGGCGCCGACACGTGGGTCGAGCAGCTTGAGATGGCCGACGGCGGCAGCGTGTCGCTCACCGGCCAGAGCGCCAAGGCCAGCGCTTTGATCAGCCGCATGAAGGATTGCCGCAGCCTGACCGACGCGCAGTTCCAGGGCATCATTCAACCGGACGCGCAGACAGGCAAAGAGCGCTTCTCCCTGCGCACTCAGCTGCGCAAGGAGGCGACCGATGCGCCGTGAACTGACCCCGCGTGAACGTC
Source organism: Pseudomonas sp. (assembly GCF_036387035.1). Lineage (GTDB taxonomy): Bacteria > Pseudomonadota > Gammaproteobacteria > Pseudomonadales > Pseudomonadaceae > Aquipseudomonas. The sequence continues at coordinate 16,156 of NZ_DASVUM010000165.1, forward strand.
GCGGCGCCGCGCTCATCGCCCTCGCTCTGGTGCTGTGGGCGGCCTGGTGGCTGCTGGTGCAAAGCTGGTTTCTTGATCCGCTGAGCGATTTGCAGGAACAGGCCGACAGCCTGCGCCACCAGCAGCAGCGCTACGCCGGCGCGCTGGCCCAGCGCGACAGTCTCCAACAGCAGTTGCAGGCCGCCCGCCGCGACCCGTCAAGCCGCAGCAGTCTGTTGCCGGGCGAAGACCCCAGCGCCGTGGCCGCCGATCTGATGCAACGCAGCCTGGATCTGGTCAAGTCCCACGCCGATCAGGGCCCCGGTTGTCAGGTCACCCAGCGCATGCCGATCACCCCCGAGCGCGACAGCGCCGAGCCCTATCGTCAGGTGAAAGTCAGCCTGACCCTGGACTGCGCCATGGAGCCGCTGGTGGGGTTGCTGCACGAACTGGAGTACGGCCAGCCGTTCCTGTTCATCGACAGCCTGAGCATTCGCCGCGCCACCTCGGCCCCGGCCAGTGGTGGCGCCGGGCGCTTGCAAGTGCACCTGCTGTTGCGCGGTTATCTGCAACAGGCCGCGCCGCACAAAGCGTTGCCATCGAAAGCGCCGGACGTCGAACCGCAGCCCGAAAGGCAGCAGCCCGATCCCTCTGAGCAGTCCACCGAGGAGCCTGACGCATGAAGTTCGACGCCCTCACCCTGGCGCTCGGCGCGGCCACCGTTGGCCTCGCCGCCGTTGCCCTCAGTTTGAGCATGGGCGCCGGTCAGAACATCGACTGGTTGCCGGCCGGCGAAGCGCGCGAAGCCAGCCCGACCGCCGGACCGGCCGCATTGCCTTCGCTGCCGGCGCAGGCCCTTGCGCTCACCTGGCAGCAATCGATGTTCAGCCCGGACCGCAAACCCGATCTGGTCACCGGCAAATCACAGGCCTCGTCGCTGGACGGCATCAGCCTGAGCGGCGTGATCATCGACGGTGATTCGCGTTGGGTGCTGCTGCAACTGCCGCAGAAGCGCCGCCTGAAGCTGGCCGTCGGCAGCACGCTGGACAACGGCTGGACGCTGGATTCGGTCACGCCGCAACAAGCCACTTTCAGCCATCAGGGCCAGACGCGCGTACTGCGACTGCCGATGCTGCGCCTTCCGCCGCCGTCGAAAGTCCCCCCTATTACCCTTCCAAACGTACCCACACCATGAACAATCGCACCCCTGAGTTTTCCCGTCTGCGCAGCCCCCTGTTGTGCCTGGCCACCGCCGTAGCCCTGGCCGGATGCGCGTCCACCCCGGAGCGTTTCGAAAACGACCCGGCCCTGATGCAGGAAGCACTCAATGGCACCGGCTCGCAGCGAGGTCCGGTCAGCGACCCGGTCGACGCACCGAGCCCGAACAACCCCGGCGCCCGCCCTGCCCCTGCGCGCCAGCAGATCATTCGCGGCAACCAGACGTTTGTGCGCGGTGCGGGACCGACCCAGGCCGGCGCCGGCCCGAAAGGCGCTGCGGCGGCCACCGGCGACATTAGCTTCAACTTCGCCAATCAGCCCATCGAAGCGGTCATCAATACGGTGCTGGGCGACTTGCTGCACGAGAACTACAGCATCAACCAGGGCGTCAAGGGCGACGTCAGTTTCTCGACCTCGCAGCCGGTGAACAAACAGCAGGCGCTGTCGATCCTGGAAACGCTGTTGTCGTGGACTGACAACGCGATGATCCGTCAGGGCGACCGTTACGTGATCCTGCCGGCCAACCAGGCCGTGGCCGGCAAGCTGGTGCCGGAGATGCCGGTAGCGCGGCCGTCCACCGGGCTGTCGGCGCGGCTGTTCCCGCTGCGTTTTATTTCGGCCACCGAGATGCAGAAGCTGCTCAAGCCCTTTGCCCGTGACAACGCGTTTTTGCTGGTCGATCCGGCGCGCAACGTCTTGAGCCTCGCCGGCACGCCGGATGAACTGGCCAACTACCAGGACACCATCGACACCTTCGACGTCGACTGGCTCAAGGGCATGTCCATTGCTGTCTATGGCCTGCAACGCGCCAGCGTCGGCGAGCTGATGCCCGAGCTGCAGAAAATGTTCGGTCCGGACAGCGGTATGCCGTTGGCGGGCATGGTCAAGTTTCTGCCCATCGAACGGACCAACTCGGTGGTAGCGATTTCTTCCCAGCCGCGCTACCTCAGCGAGGTCGGTGACTGGATTCACACCATCGACGAAGGCGGCGGCAACGAGCCGCAGATGTACGTCTACGACGTGCGCAATATGAAGGCCACGGACCTGGCCAAGTACCTGCGGCAGATCTACGGCAACGGACAGATCAAGGACGACAGCGCGGCCAAGGTTGCACCGGGCCTGCGCACGCGTTCGCTGTCATCGCTCAACGGCAGTGGCACCGGCAGCAGCGGCGGGCTGAGTGGCGGCGGCCAAGGCCTGAACGGCAGCTCGGGGATGGGCGGCGGCGTGGGCTCTGGCATGGGCTCGGGGATGGGTGGCGCCAATGGAGGTTTGCAGAACGGCACTCAGCAAGGTGATGAGGAGCAGGACGGCGAGACGTCCGAAGACAGCGCCGACAGCAGCAGCCAAAGCGACGGTTCAGACACGGCATCCAGCAGCGCGGGTGCCAGCAAGCGTCTGGACGACAGCACGCGCATCACCGCGCAGCAGAGCAGTAACCAGTTGCTGATTCGCACGCGCCCGGCCCAGTGGGCAGAGATCGAATCGGCGATCAAGCGGCTGGACAACGCACCGATGCAGGTGCAGATCGAGACGCGAATTCTTGAAGTGAACCTCAGCGGTGAGCTGGACCTGGGTGTGCAGTGGTACCTGGGCCGTCTGGCCGGCAATTCCGCCAGCACCACCGTCGCCAACACCGCCGGAAGCCAGGGCGCCCTCGGTGGCGGCGGTGCCGGCCTTGGCGCCACCGATTCGCTGTTTTATTCCTTCGTCAGCAATAACCTGCAGGTCGCCCTTCACGCACTGGAGACCAGCGGACGCACGCAGGTGTTGTCCGCCCCGTCGCTGGTGGTGATGAACAACCAGCAGGCGCAGATCCAGGTCGGCGACAACATCCCGATCAGCCAGACCACGGTCAACACCACAACCACCACCGCCACCCTGAGCAGCGTCGAATACGTGCAGACCGGGGTCATCCTCGACGTCGTGCCGCGCATCAACCCGGGCGGTCTGGTGTACATGGACATCCAGCAGCAGGTCAGCGACGCCAACGACACGACCACCGACGCCAACGGCAATCCGCGAATCTCGACCCGTTCGGTGTCGACCCAGGTCGCGGTGCAGAGTGGGCAAACCGTATTGCTTGGCGGCCTGATCAAACAGGACAACAGCGACACCGTGTCCGCCGTGCCGTATCTGGGTCGTGTCCCGGGCCTGCGCTGGTTGTTTGGCAACACCAGCAAGAGCAAGAAGCGCACCGAGCTGGTCGTGCTGATCACCCC
>NZ_DASVUM010000166.1:0-103267 GCF_036387035.1 Pseudomonas sp.
GCTTCGCGCAGCAACAGCGGCGCCAATCACGGCCTTGGCCTGGCGATCGTCAAAGCCATCGCATTGATGCACGGCGGCACCGTGTTCGTGCGCAGCGAGCATGGTGTGAATACGTTCGGGATTAATTTGCCGAGTTGAGGTCGGCGCCCTGCCGTGTGGATGACTGATCGTTCCCACGCTCTGCGTAGTAACGCCGCCCCAGGATGCTCCGCGTCCCAATCCACGTTTGAATGACGCGGAGCATCATGAGCGGCATTCCCACGCAGAGCGTGAGGAACGATCACAAGCGCACGGTGGCGAGGCCGCATGGACCGCACCTACGGATCAGGTCCTGCGCTTTTTCAACTCGCGCCTCAAGCGCGAATTGTCCACCGCAAGCGCCACAATCATTAGCGTGCTTAGCAGCTCAATGCCCTTCAGACCCACGTAATGCCAAAACACCCACGCGGCATAGGCGACGATCACCGCGACTGTCAGTAGCAAGATTGAGTCTTTCACACCACATGTCCCAAGAATCGATAAATGGTTTTGCCCGGCGTGGCGGCTTGGTATATGCCTGGATACATGTGTAAGCAATGGACCAACCAGTCAGTCCTCAGGTTATGTGTTTGGGCAGTGAGAAGCACGTCGGATAAAGTCGCGCCGTTACCAAGCACCCTTCCGGTAGCGACGGCAATGCTTCCAATCACCGCACCCAAATAGAACGCCGCCGAGCATGCCCCGACGATTGCCAGTTGCTCTAATTTGGTACCCGCGCGCAAAAACTCATTAATGGTCACTTTTTTACCGAATTTCTCGACCTGGCTGAGAAGCGTCGTCGCTGTCGCAACCGCGCTCGTGACAGAGCCAAAAAGCGATTGAGGCGCAGGCAGGCCCATGCTCTCCATATTTTCTTTGAAGTAGCGGTAGAAATCTGACACCGACGCAATCCGGTTATAAGCGACTTCAAGGTGGCAAAGGTTATGGGACCTACGGCGGGATTGATGGGCAGCAATGCCACTCTGTCGGTAGGAAGTGTCCGAAATGGCAGGAGGATCAGGCCTACATATTTGCGGCGCTCTTACCCATGTTCGCGCCTGCATTCCGGCGATGCGGAGCGTCATGAGCGGCATTCCCACGCAGAGCGTGCGGAACGATCAGCAGGTAGACCCGGAGAACGGTGAACCTGCCGATCAGGGCAGGCAGTGATCAACCCTTCTTGACGAACTCCGACTTTAACTTCATCGCGCCGATGCCGTCGATTTTGCAGTCGATGTCGTGATCGCCGTCCACCAGGCGGATGTTTTTGACCTTGGTGCCGACCTTGACCACCAGTGAAGAACCCTTGACCTTCAGGTCCTTGATCACGGTGACGGTGTCGCCGTCCTGCAGGGTATTGCCCACTGCGTCTTTGATCACCTTGGCGTCATCTGCCGCGTCGGCGCTGGCACCATCAGCCGACCACTCGTGGGCGCATTCCGGGCACACCAACTGGCTGCCATCTTCATAGGTGTACTCGGAACTGCATTTCGGGCACGGCGGTAAGCTCACGGCGGATCTCGCATCAGAGGGAATAGGCGCAGGATTATAAGGGTTTTTACCCAACCGAGGAGCAGGCGCTTCAAAGACCTTGAAACATCGCCTGCTGTTGTAGTCTCACGCTAGGACGGCGTCATGCCGAGGTCAGGCTCAGGAGGCTCACAGTGAACGATCAATTTGACCTGCAGCGCTTTGTCGATGCCCAGGCATCCATCCATGAGCGCGCGTTGGCTGAACTGAAATCCGGGCGCAAGCAGTCGCACTGGATGTGGTTCGTGTTCCCGCAACTGGCGGGCCTGGGCCACAGCGACATGGCGCGCCGGTACGGCATCAGCGGACGTGAAGAGGCGATTGCCTACTTGCAGCATTCGGTATTGGGCGAACGGTTGGCGCGCTGTTGCGAGGCGCTGCTTGAGTGGAAAGACCGCAGCGCCATGCAGATCATGGGCTCGCCGGATGACATGAAACTGCGATCGAGCATGACGCTGTTCGCGGCGGTGGCGCCGCAAACACCGGTGTTCCAGCAAGTGCTTGACGCGTTTTTTGGCGGCAAGCCAGATGCCGTGACGCTGTCGAAGTTAGGTTGAACCGTCGCACTTACGACCGTCGATTACCTATGAAGCGCGCCGGGACAGACGCAAATCCGTAGGAGCCGGCTTGCTGGCGAACCCGTTGTGTGAACGATATCTACGCATCTGATGCTCCGCGTTCGCCAGCAAGCCGGCTCCTACAGGACCAGAGACATCCGCAAGACCTAACGCACGCCACGCCAACGGTGCGCGCTATGGTGCTCAAGCCGCACTATATGTCCGCGGTTACGCCAGCGCCGTGTCCATCACCATCATCAAACAGAAGCCGGCCAGCAATCCGAAGCTGGCGATTTTGTCGTGCCCGTTACGGCGGGATTCGGGGATGATTTCGTGGGTCACCACCAACAGCATCGCCCCTGCGGCCAACGCCAGCCCGAGCGGCAACAGCAACGCGGCAATTTCCACCAGCCAGGCGCAGAGCACCGCAAACACCGGCTCGACCAGCCCGGACGCCGCGCCGATCAGGAACGCATTGAGCCGTGACATGCCGGCCGCCGCGAGCACCAGCGCAATGACCAGCCCTTCCGGTACGTCCTGCAGGGCGATGCCCATCGCCAGGCTGTCGGCATGGGCCAATCCGCCGCCTGCCGACACCCCCACCGCCATGCCTTCGGGAATGTTGTGGGCGATGATGGCAATCACAAACAGCCAGATGTTTGAGGGGATCTTTGGTTTTTCGGCCACCTCCGACAACTGCGGCCCGCTCGATACCAGCGTGTCGACTACAAACAAACCGGCAGCACCGAGCAGTATCCCGAAGCTGACCAAGGCGCCGGCGCCCCATGGACTAAAGCCCAGATCGTGTGCGGCACCCAGGCCCGGCACGATCAATGAAAACGCCGTCGCCGCGAGCATGATGCCGGCGCCGAAGCCCAGCAGCCCGTCGGACACGGCCAAGGGCATACCGCGGATTACCAACACCGGCACGGCGCCCAGGGCGGTGCCCAATGCGCAGATGGCGCCACCTTCAAGGGCTCGCAACATCCTGGGTTCCAGCGCTACCCACGAAAGCCCCTGGGCGACCAGCAATCCCGTGCCGACGAGTACCAGAATCGAGCCCAATGCCAGCCGCAATAACCGTCCGCTGCCGAGAGCCAGTATGTCCGAGCGCATAAATCGCCTTATCTCAGATCTGGGAGGTTTCAGCCGAGCGCCGCTGCGTAGCGCTTGGCGACTTCATCCCAGTTGACGACGTTGTAGAACGCGGCGATGTATTCCGGACGACGGTTCTGGTAGCGCAGGTAATAGGCATGTTCCCAAACGTCGAGACCGAGGATCGGCGTGTTGCCGTTCATGAGCGGGCTGTCCTGGTTGCCGCTGCTTTCCACGACGAGCTTTTTGTCCGGCGTGACGCTCAGCCAGGCCCAGCCGCTGCCGAATCGGGTCAGCGCCGCTTTGGTGAACGCGTCCTTGAACGCCTCGAACCCGCCCACTTGCTCGTCAATCGCCGACGCCAGCGCACCGCTCGGCAAGCCGCCACCCTGGGGGCTCATGACGTCCCAGAACAGTGAATGGTTGGCATGGCCGCCGCCTTGGTTGATGACCGCCGGGCGCAGTTTTTCCGGGAGCTCGGCAACACTGGCCACCAGCTTTTCGATGGGCCAGTGGGCGTATTCAGTGCCCTCGACCGCCGCGTTGAGGTTGTTGATGTAGGTCTGGTGGTGCTTGGTGTGGTGAATTTCCATGGTCTGCGCGTCGATGTGCGGCTCAAGCGCATCGTAGGCATAAGGCAAGGCTGGCAAGGTAAATGGCATATCAGTGGACTCCGAACGAGAGGGTGCCGGCGCGGACGGCAGTGTGCTGAAGCGCCGAGCGGGAATGTTCGCCGTGGCTGTTGAGCAGGCGTTGGGTGCGTGGGTACTCGCCGTACTGACCGACGAAACCCAAGAGTTCGCTGTAGGTTTTTGTACTGTGTCGCAGCGCTGCCTGACGCAAGGCGGGTGCCATCTGCGGGTGTTTAATCACCTTCAGGAGGCGCTCATGAACGGCGCAAAGGTATTCGGAGCTCTCCTCCGGCTGACCCAGGCTCAAGTGCAGATCCGCCAGGTTGTGGTGCGAAATCACCAACGCTGCCACCGCCTCATCGGCGACGCTCCAGCGGTCGAAAAGCACCTGCGCCAGCGCGAGCGCTTGCAGGTACAGCTCACGCGCATCGATCAGGTCGCCTCGGTTGAAGCAATCGTTACCGCTCAGGATGGTACGTTTCCATTGCTCCATGGCGCAGGTCCTCACGAGTGGCGCCGGCGATCAGAAGCCGTCGGCAGGGCGTTTTGCGGGTTCGATGGCACGGCGTCGGTCAGAACAATCGACGGCAACAAGACACAGCTCGCCAGACGCTGGGCGAACGCCTGCACCCGCTGCTGTTGCGCGGCGGACTCGGCAAGCGCCTGCATGTCCCGCAACGGGCGCCACGCCTGGTCCAGACAGAGGCAACGCCAATGCCAGGGCAGCGCGGTATCGCTGGCGGTGTCGATGAGCAGGCGAAAGGTGCTTTCGCAGATGAGGGATTTGGGCGTGGCGGTAAAGCGCGCCAGATAGCGGCCTTCGGCGAGGTAATGTTCGATGACCCGCGGCTCGTCCGGATCCAGCGCGCAACGAATCCGCAGGCTTAACGCGCGCCAGTTTTCCAGGTACGGCGACTCGTGCAGAACAGTACCCATGACCGAGGCCCACTTAACGAATGAGATTCATTATTAAATGAGTTTAAGAATCAAAACAAGCCCATGCCGTGCATTGGGTCTGAACGCAGCTCAAGAGAACGCCAGAGGTGAAAGCCTGCCCGTACTCCTTTCCTCAGAGTTTGCCGCGCAACGACCAAAAAAAGGCCCGCGCCGTCAATCGGGGCAGGCCTTCAGGATGAAGCGTTAAGCAGGACGAACTCAGCTCCCCGCCACCATCATCTTCTCGATCAGCACCGAACCTGTGCGTATGTTGCTGCGCAGCTCCAGATCACTGCCCACCGCAACGATCTGCTTGAACATATCGCGCATGTTGCCCGCGATGGTCACTTCCTGAACCGGGAACTGGATCTCGCCGTTCTCCACCCAGAAACCCGCCGCACCGCGGGAATAGTCGCCGGTGACCATGTTCAGGCCGCTGCCCATCAACTCGGTTACCAGCAAACCGCGCCCCATTCGGCGGATCAACGCGGCCTGGTCTTCGGTGCCATGGCTGACGAACAGGTTGTGCACGCCCCCCGCATTCGCCGTGCTCGGCAGGCCCAGTTTGCGACCCGAATACGTGCTGAGGATGTAGGACACCAGGTCGCCATTTTCGACGAACGGCTTGGCGTAGGTCGCCAGGCCATCGCCGTCGAACGCGGAGCTGCCCATCGCGCCCACTAAATGCGGGCGCTCGTCGATGGTCATCCATTCCGGGAACAGCCGCTGGCCGATCGCGCCTTCCAGGAACGACGATTTACGGTACAGATTGCCACCGGAGATCGCGCCCATAAAACTGCCAAACAGACCGCCCGCCAGTTCTGCGGAGAAGAGCACCGGTACTTCGCAGGTCGGCACCGGCCGGGCGCCCAGGCGGCTCGCTGCGCGCTCGGCGGCTTTCTGGCCGATCAGTTTTGCGTCCATCAGCAGCTCGCCACGGCGATTGACGTCGTACCAATAGTCGCGCTGCATCTGCCCTTCGCCCTCGGCGATCATCACGCAACTCAGGCTATGACGGGTCGACGCATAACCGCCAATGAAACCGTGACTGTTGCCATACACGCGGCAGCCCTGATGCACGTTCAGCGTGGTGCCGTCGGCGTTTTTGATCCGGCTGTCGGCGTCAAAGGCGGCGGCTTCGCAGATCAAGGCGCGCTCGATGGACTGCTCAGGGGTGATGTCCCACGGGTGGAACAGGTCGAAATCCGGCTGATCCCTAGCCATCAGGGCGGCGTCGGCGAGGCCCGAGCTTTCGTCTTCCGAGGTGTGTTTGGCGATGGCCAGCGCCGCTGCAACGGTCTCGCGAATGGCATCGGGGCCGCTGGCGGAGGTGCTGGCCGAACCTTTGCGGTGGCCCACGTACAAGGTGATGCCAAAACCCTGGTCACGGTTGAACTCGACCGTCTCAACCTCGCGCTGGCGCACCGTCGTGGACAGGCCCTGTTCCAGTGACACGGCCACTTCGCACGCGGTCGCGCCCTGACGTTTGGCTTCAGCGACGATCTGTTCGACCTGTTGCTGCAATGCCGGCAAAGCCTGCGGGCCGACGCTTTCTGATGCACTCATGACGTACTCCATCAAATTCCGATTTCAGCAGCCGGGCCGGACAATCACGCCCCGACTGGTTATCATGGCGGCGTTTATTTGCGGACGGCCCCCATGGTTGATTCTTACGACGACTCCTTTGACGGAGAGAAAAGCAAAACCCAGGTCAAACGAGAGCTTCACGCTCTGGTGGAGCTGGGCGAACGCTTGACGACATTCAAGCCCGATGTGCTGGCCAAGCTGCCTCTGACCGACCCGCTGCGTCGGGCATTGGCCGATGCTTCCAAGCACACCGCGCACATTGCGCGCAAACGCCACATTCAATTCATCGGCAAGCTGATGCGCGATCAGGATCTGGACGAGATCCTGGTGCTACTGGATCAGCTCGACGCTTCCACGCGCCAGTACAACGAGCGTTTCCACAATCTGGAACGCTGGCGTGATCGCCTGGTGACCGGCACTGACGACGTGCTTGAGCAGTTCGTCAGCGAATACCCGGACGCCGATCGTCAGCAACTGCGCTCGCTGATCCGTCAGGCTCAGCACGAAGCGGCACAGAACAAAGCCCCCACCGCAACCCGCAAAATCTTCAAATACATCCGCGAACTGGACGAAACCAAACGCGGACTTCGCTGAAACTGCTGCGCCGTTTGATCACTCAAACGGCGCACGCCCCTCTACTTCTCACGCCCCGCCTGTGCCGCCAACAGTGATCGCATCGATTTTCAGCGTCGGCTGACCCACGCCCACCGGCACCGATTGACCGTCTTTGCCGCAGGTGCCGACGCCGCTGTCCAGGGACAGATCGTTGCCGACCATCGACACACGGCTCATGCATTCCGGCCCGTTGCCAATCAGCGTCGCGCCTTTGACCGGGGCGGTGATCTTGCCGTCTTCGATCAGATAAGCCTCGCTGGTGGAGAAGACAAACTTGCCGCTGGTGATGTCCACCTGCCCGCCGCCTAGATTGGCGCAATAGATGCCGCGTTTGACCGAGGCGATGATTTCCGCCGGATCGCTCTCGCCGCCGAGCATGTAGGTGTTGGTCATGCGCGGCATCGGCAGGTGCGCGTAGGACTCACGACGACCGTTACCCGTGCGCGCCACACCCATCAGCCGAGCATTGAGCTTGTCTTGCATGTAGCCCTTGAGCACGCCGTTTTCGATCAGCGTTGTGCACTCGGTCGGGGTGCCTTCGTCATCGACGGTCAGGGAACCGCGGCGATCGGCCAGCGTGCCGTCATCGACGATGGTGCAGAGTTTCGACGCGACCATCTCGCCCATGCGACCGCTGTAGGCCGAACTGCCCTTGCGGTTGAAGTCGCCTTCAAGGCCGTGGCCGACCGCTTCGTGCAGCAGCACGCCGGACCAGCCCGAGCCCAACACCACCGGCAACGTGCCAGCCGGCGCCGGAATCGCCTCCAGGTTGACCAGCGCCTGACGCAGCGCTTCACGGGCATAGCCCATCGCGCGGTCGTCGCTGAGGAAATAGCGGTAATCGGTACGACCGCCGCCGCCGTGTCCGCCGCGTTCACGACGGCCGTTCTGCTCGACGATAACGCTGACGTTGAAGCGCACCAGCGGACGCACGTCGGCTGCAAGACCGCCGTCCGTGGAAGCAACAAGGATGCGCTCCCAGACACCGGCCATGCTCACGGTGACTTGCTGGATGCGCGGGTCCAGCGCACGTGTGGCGGCGTCGACGCGCTTGAGCAGCTCGACCTTCTCGGCGCGGGTCATGACTTCCAGCGGGTTGTCCGGGGCGTACAGCTGGGCGACGTCCTGGGTGGTAAACGCCTGAACCCGGCCGTTCTGACCCGCGCGTGAAATCGACCGTGCGGCACGGGCGGCCTGGGTCAGGGCTTCAGGGGTGATGGCGTTGCTGTAGGCGAAACCGGTTTTCTCGCCCGATTGCGCTCGCACGCCAACGCCCTGATCGAGGTTAAAGCTGCCTTCCTTGACGATGCCGTCTTCCAGCGCCCAGGACTCGGAAATCTGCCCTTGAAAATACAGGTCGGCAGCGTCGATGCCTGGGCCGGCCAGCTCACCGAGCACCGATTGCAGGCTGTCGATACTCAGGCCGCCTGGCGCCAGAAGGTGTTCGCTGACAGAGGACAAGTGGCTCATATTCACTCCGGGGTATTGGCAGGTCGCACGGCGGCCTGCGAAAAAAATCGCCGGTGATTCGATACCGGCATGCGCGCCCGTACGGACGCTTGTTCTACGCTGTCTCTTTCGGCCAGCAGCACGGCTTCACCCTGTGCCTGCTCGGCCAACACGCGGCCCCATGGGTCTATGATCGCCGCGTGCCCAAATGTTTCTCTCGGTCCCGGATGAATTCCGCCCTGCGCGGCTGCCAGCACGTAGCACTGGGTTTCGATAGCCCGGGCGCGCAGCAGAATTTCCCAGTGCGCCGCGCCGGTCACGGCCGTGAACGCTGACGGCGCAGTGATCAGCTCGGCGCCGGCTTCACGCAGCGCGGTATACAGCTCTGGGAAGCGCAGGTCGTAACACACCGAAAGCCCCAGACGCCCCACCGGCGTGTCAGCCACCACCACATTGCTGCCGTGGGCGTAATCGTCGGATTCGCGATATCGCCCTCGTGCATCGGCGACATCGACGTCGAACAGATGAAGCTTGTCGTAACGCGCGACTTGCCGGCCCTGATCGTCAATCAACAGTGAACACGCCGTGACCTTGCCATCGGGCTGACCTTCGGGGGGCAGCGGCAGTGTCCCGGCCACTATCCATAACGTGAGGTCTCGGGCAGCAAGTTTCAACCATGGCAGGATCAATCCTTCGCCAAGGGCCTCGGCGCGGCCGATGGCGGCGACATCACGACGGCCCATGGCAGCGAAGTTTTCCGGGAGCACGGCCAGTTTCGCCCCCGACGCAGCAGCCTGTTCCAGCAACCGCCGCGCCTGGGCCAGATTGCCCTCGATATCGCTCTGGCTGACCATCTGAATGACTGCGAAGGACATAAACGCTCCCTGATCGATAGAACTGCACTCTACCCCAAGCACCGGTGATTGGGCTTGCCCCACACGCTATCTCAGCTTAGTGGGACCGGCTTGAGCCGGGAAGGCGTCAGGCGTCACACTGCAAAACTGTCGGCGTTCCAACCGGCCTCTTCCCGGCTGAAGCCGGTCCTACGCACGGCGCACACCCTGTTGGACTGGCTTTAGCCGGGAACGCGTCAGGCGTCACACCGCGAAATCGAGGGTGTTCAGACTGGCTTCTTCCCGGCTGAAGCCGGTCCCACTAAAACCGCGTATACCTTGTAGGACTGGCTTTAGCCGGGAAGGCGCCGGGAGCCAAACCACAAAACTGTCGGTGTTCCAGCCGGCCTCTTCCCGGCTGAAGCCGGTCCCACTAAAACCGCGTATACCCTGTAGGACTGGCTTTAGCCGGGAACGCGTCAGGCGTCACGCCGCAAAATCGAGGGTGCTCTGACTGGCCTCTTCCCGGCTGAAGCCGGTCCCGCTGACACTGCGTATACCCTGTGGGACCGGCTTTAGCCGGGAAAGCGTCGGGCGTCACGCCGCAAAATCGAGGGTGCTCTGACTGGCCTCTTCCCGGCTGAAGCCGGTCCCACTGACACCGCGTATACCCTGTGGGGCCTGCTTTAGCCGGGAAAGCGTCAGGCGTCACACCGCAAAATCGAGGGTGCTCGGACTGGCCTCTTCCCGGCTGAAGCCGGTCCCACTAAAACCGCGTGTACCCTGTGGGACACGCTTCAGCCGGGAAAGCGTCAGGCGTCACGCCGCGAAATCGAGGGTGTTCAGACTGGCCTCTTCCCGGCTGAAGCCGGTCCCACTGACCGCGTGCACATCGTGGACCGGCTTTAGCCGGGAACGCGTCAGGCGTCACACCGCGAAACTGTCGGCGTTCCAACCGGCCTCTTCCCGGCTGAAGCCGGTCCTACGCACGGCGCGCACCCTGTAGGACTGGCTTTAGCCGGGAACGCATCGAGTGTGACGCCACACATTCGTCCGCCGGGCGCACACCTCACTGAGGCTTCTCGAACGGCTTGTCGAAGGTGATCTTGGGTTCTTTCCATGGACCTTCCACCTTGTACTGCACGCTGGCGAAGCGCGATACGCGGTCACCCAGCAGTTTGTCGACCAGAAACAGCGCGCCGCCAATCGCCGGCGCACCGACGATCAAGGCGGCAATCGGCAGGTTGTTGGTAACAGGCAACGTCACCAGAAGCTTGGCATCAACCCGGTCACGGACCATGTCCAGTGTGCCGTTGAGCTCAAGGTTGGTGGACGGCCCCGTCATGGTGATCGGGTCGCGGGTCACGTAGACGCCGTCGCTGGCGACCAGCAGACCTTTGACCTTGTCATAGCTCAGCCCCTTGCCCAGCAGGTCGGAGAAGTCCAGACGCAGACGCCGACCAATGGAATTGAAGTTAAGCAGGCCGAACACCCGCAACGCCTGCGCTCCGCCCTCGACTTCGACGAACTGGCCGTTCTTCAGCGTCGCGTCCAGGCTGCCGGAATAGCGTTTCAAGCCCACCCACGCGGGCGAGCCCGGCCAGCGGCCGTCCGCGTTCAGCTCGAACTCCTGGCTGGTCACCGTGGGCGCGAAACCCCAGGCTTTAAGCACATCGGCCAGATTCTTGCCGCTCACCTGGCCCTTGAACCAACTGCTGGTCGCCCCCGGGGTGCCTTCCCAGCCACCGTTGCCCAGCAGCGCAATGCCTTTGAGGCCCAGATTGAGGTCAGCCAGTTGAAGCCCGTTGGGCGTCGGCCGGACCTTGAGCGACCAGGCGCCCATCAACTGATCGCCCTGAAACAACTGGGTGATTTTGATGTTCAGCGCGGGGATCTTGCGCGGGTCGACATCCGCCAGCGGATCCGGGGCGTTTTCCACGACAGCGGCATTCGGGTCCGGCGCCGGCAGGCGTACATACAGCAGGCTGATGTCGATCGGCGCGGTCTTGCTGTCCGGCAGCGTTGCCGTGCCCTTCACTTTAGCGCTGTCCAGCGACAGCGCCCACGCAGCAGCACTGCGCGCGAGCTGGACGCCCGCCTGCTCCAGGGTCGTGCCCATCGCGGTCAGCTTGCCGATCTGCAGGTCGACACTGTTGAGCAACTGCTTGGCGCTGCCGCCCGGGTCATTGCCGGCGTAACGCTCAGCCATGGCTTGCCAGGGCGCTATATCAAGCTCGGACAGTGAACCGCGAAGACGCAGGCCCTTGCTGTCCGGCACGATCGCCCCGCCTTCGCCCAAAAACAGCTCGCCGCGCCCTTCTCCGAATTTGCCGGGCGGCGATGCGAACGCCAGATTGGCCATATTGCCGTAGCCGACGTCGATGCGTCGTTCCGGGCCCTGCAAGTTCATACGAAAATCGGTGTCGCGCGTCTCATCAGCGGCTTTGCCGAACGGTGCCGGCAGATCGACGGCGAGGCCTTTAAGGTTCGAGTTAATCTGCAGCTGGCTGGCGTTGCCGTTCAATGTCAGCTGCAGTTGGTAGGGCAAGTCACCCGAAATCGGCAGCGGCTGCGTGACGCCCAGCCAGTCGGTCAGACGCTTGCTAGCGACCTGGCTGCTGGCGGTGATACGCGTCACCGGCGCGCCGGGTTTGCCTTCGGCGAAAATCTCGGCGTTCACCGGCTTGTCGAAGGCGACAGCCTTAATGTTCTTGCCGCTCAGGCCCTTGGTGTAATCGAACCGGAAGTCGCCGCGAAGCTGCGTCAGCTCCAGCACAGGGTCGGCGAGCTTGAGCCGCGCGCTGTCGGTGCTGAAGTCCACCACGACCTTCGGGTCCTGCCCCTTCACCAGAGGAATATCCAGATTAATATGGCCCTGCAGCGGCCCTTCCGCCTGCCAGCCGGCGAAGATCTGGCCGGTGCCGATCGGCGCTTCCTGAAGGATCTTCATGCCGTCCTGAAGGCTGCCTTTCAGGTTCCCATCAACCAGCAGATGGCTGGACTGACCCGCCGCAACGTGGGGAATGTCCACCGCGACATTGCTGACCTGGGTGTTCAGCAGCTGACCTTTGTTGGCGCGGATGCGCACGCCGCTGTTTTCGACGAAGACGTCGCCGTCTACGTTGGTCAGCTGCGGCCAGCCCGGCTGGAAGGCCAGGCTCGCATTGCGCACTTTGAAGAACAGGCTGATGACCCGTGCGACGGCGGGTGCGTCGTGGTTGATCGAGCCTTGGTACTGGAAGAAACCCTGATCGACATTGCCGCCCAGGATCGCGGTGCGCAGCCACTGGTCGAGGGCCGGGCTGAGGACAGCAGGCAGGTATTTGGAGGTGTAGCGACCGTCGCCGTCGACCAGCCCGACGCGCAGGTCCATGTAGTCTTCCTGGCTGTGATCGAAGTGCAGACGGATGAGGAAATCGCTGGCGATAGTGCCCTCCTCCGCCGCCACCTTGATGTACGGCGCGATCAGCGTGAAGCCTTGATCGTCCAGCGTCCAGGTCAGACGCGCGTTGGCGTGACGGTACTTCCACTCGTTACGGAAGATCGGGTCCAGGTGCAGCATGAAATCGTCGGTGTCCAGGCGCAGTTCGCCCTGGCCCAGGTCACCGCTGATGGCACCGCTGACGTTCCCCGCCGCCGGCGCGCCGTGGTAAGCGTCGAAGCCTACCTTGTCCAGATTGGCGGCGAAGCTCAGTCGCTTCGGCGCCTCGGCCTGTGGCCGGTAATCGACCAGCACGTTGCGCAATCCACCGGTGACTTTCAAGCGGTCGAGCGCCACCATCGCCGGGTCGGGCAAGGGCGCCAGTGAGTCAAGCAGCGGCGTGAGGGGCGTCAGATCAAGCCGATCCGCCTGGACGTGCCACAGCGCCTGGCTGTCGGTCGTCGCCGCGGTCTGCTGCAAGTGGATGCGGCTTTCCCAACGCTTACTGTTCAGGTCCATCGCCAGCGAATCAAGGGTGGCGCTGAAGCCTTTTTCATCGCGCTGAAACCAGGCGTTAAGCGCCAGGTTGTTGATGCTCGCGGGCTTGCGGTCCGCGTACGCGCCTTTGAACGTCGGCGCATTCAGGCGCGCGACCGCGCTTTGCAGCGAGCCCTTGCCCCAGTTCAGCCAGAACTCGCCACCGGCCTTGAGCTTCTGAATCTTCCATTCACGGGTCAGGCTCTTTGGCAGCCAGTGCGACCACTCGCTTTGCGGCACGCTCAGGTAGGCCTGTGCCTCGCCGTCGCGCCATTCATGGGCGCGCACCGTGGAACGGATGTTCAGCGACAGCGGCTGACCGTCGGGCAGGTTCAGGCGAGCGTCGAGACGCTGATGCAGGCTGCCGGTCTTCAGCGTCAGGCTTACATACGTCAGCGTCAGAGGCGATTGTTCGTATGGCTGCAAGGTGATCTGGCTGTCGAACAGCGACAGGTGCGAGACCATCTGCATCTGATTGAGGATTTTCTCGGGGTCCACGCTCTGCTCAGGCTGCACGGGAAGCCCTTGCAGCGCCCAGTGGCCAGTCTGGTCTTCTTTCAGGCCAATCTGCAGGCCGTCCAGCTCAAGACGCTCAAGGCGCACTTCGCGGTGAGTCAAGCTGGCAAGCAGGTCAGGCATGGCCCGCACGTGATCAAGTCGAACGGCGTTACCGCCCTCGCCAACCATCACATCACGTGCGACGAAGACAGGGGCGAAGCCGCTCCAGCTGCCTTCCAGCCGACCAATACTGACCGGCATGCCCAGCGCGGTCTGCGCCTTGGCTTCAACGTCGGCGCGGTATTCAGCCACCATCGGCACCAGTTGACGGCCAACGCTCACGTACAGCGCAACCAGAACCACCACGAGGGCGCACAGCGTCAGGCCCCAGCGGGTCAGCGCAGCCAGAAACCGGGTCAGACGCTCCATGTCGCTGCGCCTCCGCAAAAACTGCCTGCAAATGGCATCCGGCCCAAGGGTGCAGGTGCGGGTACGTCCAGGTTGTGCTCAATCGCCACGCGTTGTTCTCGTTGGACGGCATCCGTTCCGTCTGCCTCAAGGGCACTGTTTTCTGTATTCAACTGCACCGCAACCGAGTAGCGCGGCGCATCACGCACACTCAGAGCAACACGACGTCATATTGTTCCTGGGAGTACATGGTCTCGACCTGGAAGCGAATGGTCCTGCCAATGAACACTTCCAGCTCGGCCACGTTGCCGGATTCTTCGTCGAGCAGCCGGTCGACCACTTTCTGATTGGCCAGCACTCGGTAGCCCACGGCCTGATAGGCACGGGCTTCGCGCAGGATCTCCCGGAATATCTCGTAGCAGATGGTTTCCGGGGTCTTCAGCTTGCCACGGCCCTGGCAACTGCTGCACGGCTCGCAAAGCACTTGCTCAAGGCTTTCCCGGGTACGCTTGCGCGTCATCTGCACCAAGCCCAGTTCGGTGATGCCGATGATGTTGGTTTTGGCATGATCGCGTTCAAGCTGTTTTTCAAGCGTACGCAGCACCTGACGCTGGTGCTCGGCGTCTTCCATGTCGATGAAGTCGATGATGATGATGCCGCCGATGTTGCGCAGGCGCAGCTGGCGAGCGATCGCTATCGCCGCTTCCAGATTGGTCTTGAAAATGGTCTCTTCAAGATTGCGATGGCCCACGAACGCACCGGTGTTCACGTCGATGGTAGTCATGGCTTCGGCGGGATCGATTACCAGGTAGCCGCCGGACTTGAGCGGCACCTTGCGGTCCAGCGCCCGCTGAATCTCGTCCTCGACGCCATACAGGTCGAAAATCGGCCGCTCGCCGGGGTAGTGCTCCAGGCGGTCGGCAATTTCCGGCATCAGCTCGGCGACGAACTGGGTGGTCTTCTGAAAGGTTTCGCGGGAATCGATACGGATTTTTTCGGTGCGCGGGCTGACCAGGTCGCGCAACGTACGCAGGGCCAGGCCCAGGTCCTCGTAGATCACGCTGGCGGGGCTGATGGTTTTGATCTGCTCACCGATCTGATCCCACAGCCTGCGCAGGTAGCGGATGTCCATCATGATCTCGTCCGCGCCCGCGCCTTCGGCCGCCGTGCGCAGGATGAAACCGCCCTTTTCCTTGATGCCTTCTTTGGCGACGCAATCGCTGACCACTTGCTTGAGGCGTTCGCGCTCAGCCTCATCTTCGATTTTCAGGGAGATACCGACATGGGCCGTGCGCGGCATGTAGACGAGGTAGCGCGACGGTATCGACAGCTGCGTGGTCAACCGCGCACCTTTGCTGCCGATCGGATCTTTGGTGACCTGCACGACCAGACTCTGCCCGTCGTGGACCAGCGAGCTGATGGTCTCCACGGCAGGGCCTTCGCGCATGGATATTTCCGAGGCGTGAATGAACGCCGCACGGTCCAGGCCGATGTCGATGAACGCCGCCTGCATGCCAGGCAGCACGCGCACGACCTTGCCCTTGTAAATGTTGCCCACGATTCCGCGACGCTGGGTGCGTTCGACGTGCACCTCTTGCAACACCCCGTTCTCAACGACCGCCACGCGCGATTCCATTGGCGTGATGTTGATCAGTATCTCTTCACTCATGACTTGTCACCTTCCGGGCGTTGCCAACAGGGTATGCCGAAACGCTGAAGGATTTCTGCGGTTTCGCACAAGGGCAAACCGACCACGGCGGAATAACTGCCACTGAGGTTTTCCACGAACACCGCGCCCAGGCCTTGAATGCCATAGCCGCCGGCCTTGTCGCAGGGCTCGCCGCTGGACCAGTAACGACGCGCCTCTTCTTCCGGGATCGCCCGGAAACGCACTCGGCTGGTGACCGTTCGGGTTTCGCAGCGCTCTTCGTGCACCACGGCGATGGCGGTCAGGACTTCGTGCTCTCGACCGGAGAGGGCCGCAAGCATGGCCAGTGCTTCGGCTTCGTCCGCCGGTTTGCCGAGGATGCGCCCGTCGAGGACCACCGCCGTGTCGGCGCCGAGGACGCAGGCGGTAGGGTAGGCGGGATCATTGGCCAGCTGCAGCAGCCCGGCGTCGGCCTTGCCACGCGCCAGTCGCAGGACATACGCGGCAGGGGTTTCGTCAGCCAGAGGGGTTTCGTCGATGTCGGCGCTGAGGGTCGTAAACGGCACGCCGATCTGGGTGAGCAGCTCACGGCGGCGCGGGGAGCCGGAGGCAAGAAGCAGTTGGGGCATGGGACGTCTCCGTGTCGTTGATCACAAGCGTAGCCTTGGTGCACACCGCAGACGTGATGGTGACCACACCGGCCTCTTCCCGGCTGAAGCCGGTCCCACTAAAAACAGATCGCGTATCTGATGCCAATCTCACTGATGCGTCGCGTGCTTGTGGGACCGGCTTTAGCCGGGAAAGCGTCGGGTGTCACGCCGCAGAATTGAGGGTGCTCGCACTGGCCTCTTCCCGGCTGAAGCCGGTCCTACAAAAACTGGCAGATGCCGTTCCCACTTACCTAATTGATCTTCAACCGCAGCCGCAACCCACGCAGACCATAGCTGACCCACGGCCAGAGCAAAGCGCTGACCAAGGCTGGCAACACCAACGCGAGGGTGGGCTGGCGATTGCCGGTCAGGGCGCTGAGCCACAACTGCACCAGCTGCGCGAGGCCGAATATCACCAGGATCACCAGACACTGCTGCCACATCGGGAACATCCGCAAGCGCTGCTGCAACGACAGCACCAGAAACGTAATCAGCGTGAGGATCAATGCGTTCTGCCCCAGCAACGTGCCGTAGAGCACATCCTCGGCCAGCCCCAGCATCCACGCCGTGACCATGCCGATCTTGTGCGGCAGCGCCAACGCCCAGAAGGCCAGTAACAGCGCGAGCCACAAGGGGCGAAAAATCTCCATGAACTGCGGCAGCGGTGAAACGCTGAGCAGCAGGCCGATGGCGAAGGTCAGCCAGACCACCCAGCCGTTTCGTGCGGGAGCGTGACGCGCCATTATTCTTCCCTCTCGCGTGGGGCGGCCGGGGTCGCAGCGGGTGTCGCCGGTCGGGTGGCGGCAGGTTTTGCCGCAGGTTTGGCCGGCGGCTTGCTGGTCGCGGGCTTGGCAGGCGTTGTTGTCGCCGGGGCGGTGGTGGCCGGAGCCGACGCGTTGGTACTGGACGGCGTCGACGAAGCACTGCGCGCAGCAGGTTTCGGCACGGTGGCCGGAACGACAGGTTTGTTCGGCGTGGCCGCAGGGGCAGCGCCCGGCACAGTCGCCGATGGCACCGCTGCCGGATCAGCCGCCTGACGATCAAGGGATTCCTGCTGCTGCGCGGCGTCGGCAGCGCGCTCCTCAGGGGAACGGCCGTCCGAGAACACCAGCAACAGATAACGACTGCGGTTCAATGCCGCGGTGGGGACTGCCCGCACAATGGCAAAAGGCTGGCCGGAGTCGTGAATCACTTCCTTGACCGTCGCCACCGGATAACCGGCCGGGAAACGCTGACCCAGGCCGGAACTCACCAGCAGGTCGCCTTCCTTGATGTCAGCGGTGTCCGCTACGTGGCGCAGCTCAAGACGTTCCGGGTTACCGGTGCCGCTGGCAATCGCGCGCAGACCGTTGCGGTTCACTTGCACCGGAATGCTGTGGGTGGTGTCAGTCAGCAGCAGCACACGGGAGGTGTACGGCATCAATTCGACCACCTGCCCCATCAAGCCGCGCGCGTCTAACACTGGCTGGCCCAGAACCACGCCGTCGCGCTCACCCTTGTTGATGATGATCCGGTGAGTGAACGGGTTGGGGTCCATGCCGATCAGCTCGGCGACTTCGACCTTTTCGTTGACCAGCGCCGATGAGTTCAGCAGCTCGCGCAGGCGCACGTTCTGCTCGGTCAGGGCAGCCAGCTTTTGCAGGCGGCCTTGCAGCAGCAGGTTTTCGGTCTTGAGTTTTTCGTTTTCGGCGGCGAGTTCGGTGCGGCTGCCAAACTGGCTGGCGACGCCCTGATACAGGCGCTCGGGCAGATCGGCAATCCAGTAAGACTGCATCAGCACCAGCGACATCTGACTGCGGACAGGCTTGAGCAGGGTGAAACGCGCGTCCACGACCATGATGGCCACAGACAGCACGACCAGCACCAGTAGACGGACGCCCAGGGACGGGCCCTTGGAGAAAAGCGGTTTAATGGGCCGCTCCTTCCAGAGATGCGTGAGTGGGGCTGTGCTTATTCATGCGACATGAAACCGGCCTGATGCGGGTTGATGGAAATGCAGGGTGCCAGACTTGCAACATCGCTGCGCGACGTCAACAGGTCGGACACGAACAGGCAGCACGGTAAGGTGCTGCCCGTTAAGCGCAACATGCTGCGTTCCGGCGATTTATTCGCTGGAGAGCAGGTCCATGGTGTGCTTGTCCATCATTTCCAGCGCACGACCACCGCCACGCGCGACGCAGGTCAGCGGGTCTTCGGCCACGATGACCGGCAGACCGGTTTCCTGAGCCAACAGTTTGTCCAGGTCACGCAGCAGCGCGCCACCACCGGTCAGCACCAGACCGCGCTCGGCGATGTCCGACGCCAGCTCTGGCGGGGATTGCTCCAGCGCGCTCTTCACGGCCTGAACGATGGTTGCAAGGGATTCCTGCAACGCTTCCAGCACTTCGTTGGAGTTCAGGGTGAAGGCACGTGGCACGCCTTCAGCGAGGTTACGGCCGCGTACGTCGACTTCACGCACTTCCCCGCCCGGGTAGGCGGTACCGATTTCCTGCTTGATGCGCTCGGCGGTGGATTCGCCGATCAGGCTGCCGTAGTTGCGACGCACGTACGTGATGATCGCTTCGTCGAAACGGTCGCCACCCACACGCACGGACTCGGCGTAGACAACGCCGTTCAGGGAGATCAGCGCGATCTCAGTGGTACCGCCACCGATGTCGACGACCATTGAACCGCGAGCTTCTTCAACCGGCAGGCCGGCACCGATGGCTGCTGCCATGGGTTCTTCGATCAGGAATACTTCACGGGCGCCGGCACCCAGAGCGGATTCGCGGATGGCGCGACGCTCGACCTGGGTCGATTTGCAAGGCACGCAGATCAGCACGCGAGGGCTTGGCTGCAGGAAGCTGTTCTCGTGAACTTTGTTGATGAAGTACTGAAGCATTTTTTCGCACACGCTGAAGTCGGCGATGACGCCGTCTTTCATGGGGCGAATGGCGGCGATGTTGCCCGGGGTACGGCCCAGCATTCGCTTGGCTTCCATCCCGACAGCAACAACGCTCTTCTGATTTCCGTGGGTCCGAATGGCCACAACTGATGGCTCATTCAGCACAATGCCGCGCTCACGCACGTAAATAAGGGTGTTGGCAGTGCCCAGGTCGATGGAAAGATCGCTGGAAAACATGCCACGCAGTTTCTTGAACATGGGGAAAGGACCCTAGGCAACGCGTGGGTAAAAAAGTGCGGCAAACTCTAACAACGACAGGGATTTTGGGCAAGGAGCCAATATGTTAAATTGGCGGTTTTTCCGAGCACTACCCTGGAAGATCGCGGCCTTATGACCGTTTAAAGGGCGTAGTGTTCCGCAATCTGACGTACGGCTCACCCCGTGCGCATTCCACTGGAGAACCCCATGGCGCTTGATCGCTCCGACGTGGAAAAAATCGCTCATCTGGCCCGACTGGGCCTCAATGACGCCGATATCCCGCGTACTACTGAAGCACTGAACAGCATTCTCGGGCTGATTGACCAGATGCAGGCGGTCGATACCACCGGCATCGAGCCCCTCGCGCACCCCCTCGAGGCCTCGCAACGCCTGCGTGTGGATGCGGTTACCGAGGTCAATCATCGCGATACCTATCAAGCCATCGCACCAGCGGTCCAAGACGGCCTTTATCTGGTTCCGAAGGTCATCGACTAAGGGAATGTGCCTGCAATGCATCAAATGACTCTGGCAGAGATCGCTCGCGGACTCGCCGATAAAAAGTTTTCTTCCGAAGAATTGACCCGCACTCTGCTGGCGCGCATCGCCCAGCTGGATCCGCAGCTCAATAGCTTCATTACTGTCACCGAAGACCTGGCGATCACCCAGGCTCAGGCCGCCGACGCCCGTCGTGCGGCAGGCGAAACCGGCGCGCTGCTGGGGGCTCCCCTGGCGCACAAGGACCTCTTCTGCACCAAGGGCATTCGCACCAGCTGCGCGTCGAAGATGCTCGACAACTTCAAGGCGCCGTACGACGCCACCGTAGTTGCCAAGCTCGGCGCCGCTGGCACCGTGACCCTGGGCAAGACCAACATGGACGAATTCGCCATGGGGTCGGCCAACGAATCCAGCCACTACGGCGCCGTTAAAAACCCGTGGAACCTGCAGCATGTTCCTGGCGGGTCGTCCGGTGGTTCGGCGGCGGCGGTGGCGGCGCGTCTGCTGCCTGGCGCCACCGGCACCGACACCGGCGGTTCCATTCGCCAGCCTGCCGCGCTGACCAACCTGACCGGCCTGAAGCCGACGTACGGTCGCGTGTCGCGCTGGGGCATGATCGCCTACGCCTCCAGTCTCGATCAGGCCGGCCCGATGGCCCGCACTGCGGAAGACTGCGCGTTGTTGCTGCAAGGCATGGCTGGTTTCGACGTCAATGACTCCACCAGCATCGACGAACCCGTGCCGGATTACAGCGCCGGCTTGAATGCCTCATTGCAAGGCCTGCGCATTGGCGTACCGAAAGAGTATTTCAGTGCCGGTCTGGACCCACGCATCGCCGATCTGGTCATGGCCAGCGTCGAGGAGCTGAAAAAGCTCGGCGCGGTGGTCAAGGAAATCAGCCTGCCGAACCTGCAACACGCGATCCCGGCTTACTACGTGATCGCGCCGGCCGAGGCGTCCTCCAACCTGTCGCGCTTCGACGGCGTGCGCTTCGGCTATCGCTGCGAGGACCCCAAAGACCTCACCGATCTGTACAAGCGCTCCCGTGGCGAAGGCTTCGGCCCTGAAGTACAGCGCCGGATTCTGGTCGGCGCCTACGCGCTGTCGGCCGGTTACTACGACGCTTACTACTTGCAGGCGCAGAAGATTCGCCGCCTGATCAAGAACGACTTCATGAACGCGTTTGCCGAAGTCGACGTGATCCTGGGCCCGACCACGCCGAACCCGGCCTGGAAAATCGGCGCCAAGAATGCCGACCCGATCGCCGAGTACCTGGAGGACTTCTACACCATCACCGCCAACCTCGCGGGCCTGCCGGGCCTGTCGATGCCCGCTGGTTTCGCCGATGGCCTGCCGGTGGGCGTGCAACTGCTGGCGCCGTATTTCCAGGAAGGCCGCTTGCTGAACGTTGCCCATCAATACCAGCAAGTAACCGATTGGCACACCCGCTCGCCGGCTGGCTTCTAAGGAGAAAACACATGCAATGGGAAGTCGTCATCGGGCTGGAGATTCACACCCAGCTCACCACCCAATCGAAGATTTTCTCCGGCAGCGCCACCACGTTCGGCTCTGAGCCCAATACCCAGGCCAGCCTCGTCGACCTGGGCATGCCCGGCACACTGCCGGTGCTGAACAAGGAAGCCGTGCAGATGGCGGTCAAGTTCGGCCTGGCCATTGATGCCGAGATCGGCCAGCACAACGTGTTCGCCCGCAAGAACTACTTTTACCCCGACCTGCCCAAGGGCTATCAGATCAGCCAGATGGAGCTGCCGATCGTTGGCAAAGGCCACCTGGACATCACGCTGGAAGACGGCACCATCAAGCGCATCGGCGTGACCCGCGCCCACCTTGAAGAAGATGCCGGCAAAAGCCTGCACGAAGACTACAGCGGCATGACCGGCATCGACCTGAACCGTGCCGGCACCCCGTTGCTGGAAATCGTGTCCGAACCGGACATGCGTTCGGCGAAAGAGGCAGTCGCCTACGTCAAGGCGATGCACGCGCTGGTGCGCTACCTCGGCATCTGCGACGGCAACATGGCTGAAGGCTCGCTGCGCTGCGACTGCAACGTGTCGATCCGCCCCAAAGGCCAGGTCGAGTTCGGAACGCGCTGCGAGATCAAGAACGTCAACTCGTTCCGCTTCATCGAGAAGGCAATCAACAGCGAGATCCAGCGCCAGATCGATTTGATCGAAGACGGCGGCAAGGTCATTCAGCAGACCCGCCTGTACGACCCGAACACCAACGAAACCCGCGCCATGCGCAGCAAAGAGGAAGCCAACGACTACCGTTACTTCCCCGATCCTGACCTGTTGCCGGTGATCATCGAAGACGCATTTCTGGAGCAGACCCGCGCCACCCTGCCAGAGCTGCCGCCACAAAAACGCGAGCGGTTCCAGTCGCAGTTCGGGTTGTCGCTGTACGACGCCAGCGTATTGGCGTCCAGCCGCGAACAGGCGGACTTCTTCGAGAAGGTCGTCAGTATTTCCGGTGACGCGAAGCTTGCGGCCAACTGGGTAATGGTGGAGCTGGGTTCGTTGCTGAACAAGCAAGGCGTCGAGATTGACGAATCGCCGGTCAGCGCCGAGCAACTGGGCGGCATGCTGCTGCGCATCAAGGACAACACCATTTCCGGCAAGATCGCCAAGACTGTTTTTATCGCAATGGCTGAAAGTGAAGCAGTCGTGACAGGCCTTGGTAGTGCGGACGAGATTATCGAGCGTCTGGGTCTGAAGCAGGTCACCGACAGCGGCGCCATCGAGTCAATGCTGGATGACGTGCTCGCCGCGAACGCCGAACAGGTCGAACAATACCGCGCGGCCGATGAAGCCAAACGCGGCAAAATGTTTGGCTTCTTCGTGGGGCAAGCGATGAAAGCGTCGAAAGGCAAGGCCAACCCGGGTCAGGTCAACGAACTGCTCAAGCGCAAGCTGGAAGGCTGAAGGCATTCCCCGCAATGATTGTTCCCACGCTCCGCGTGGGAACACCTATCTGGACGCTCTGCGTCTGTTTTGTAACGCAGAGCGTCACCCTTTGCATTCCCACGCGGAGCGTGGGAACGATCAATTCCCGGATCAGGACCCTGCCCCATGCGGCGAATCCTCGGCGCTTGCGCCCTGCTCTCTCTGCTCGCCGGCTGTGCCAGTGACGGCATTATCGACCCGCACGGTTACAACGCCACCGGCAGCGCCTCGTATTACGGCTCCCAACACCAGGGTCAGCGCACCGCCAGCGGCGAACGCTTCGACCTCAATTCCCTGACGGCGGCGCATCGCCAACTGCCGTTCGGCACACGCGTGCAAGTCACCAATCTGGACAATGACCGCAAGGTGATCGTCCGTATCAACGATCGCGGCCCGCATACCCGGGGGCGGCTGATCGATGTGTCACGTGCAGCGGCTGCGCAATTGGGTATGCTGCGCAGCGGAACCGCCCAAGTGCGGGTACAAGCCCTCGACGACTGACTGGTGCCCTGAATTCTTGCCCTGACGAATCTTCCCCTGCCCACGGTGATCGAGTTGATCTGCGGCCTGCTGCTGATGATCATCGGTGCGCAACTGTCGGTGCGCGCTGCCGTGGCCCTCGCCGCCCTGCTCAAGACCCGTCCGTTATTCCTTGGCCTGACCGTCGTCGCGTTGGGCAGCAGTGCCCCGCAGCTGGCCGTCGGCCTGCAGGCGGCGTTCACGGACAGCACGGACATCGCCGTGGGCAGCGTGATCGGCAGCAATATTTTCAATGTGCTGGTCACGCTGGGGCTGTCCGCGCTGATCATCCCGCTGCGCGTGGCCCGGCAGTTGGTGCGCGTTGATCTGCCGCTGATGATCGCGGCCACCGCCCTGGTCGCCGCACTCGCGTGGAACGGTGAGCTGAGCGCGCTGGATGGCATCGTGCTGTTACTGGGCATGGCGGGCTATGTGTTCGTCGTGGTGCGCCAGTTTGCCCACGGCGCCCGGCATGTGCCGAGAACGGACCTTGCACCGCGCCGGCGCATCGGGCCCTTGCTGGGCCGGCTGGTCCTGATGGCCTGTGGCCTGGCTCTGCTGACGTTTGGCAGTCATCTGTTGGTCGGCGCGGCCGTCTCGGTTGCACTGGACCTGGGCCTGTCGGAGCGCGTCATCGGCCTGACAGTGATCGCCGTGGCAACCTCGCTGCCCGCGCTGATGACCTCGCTGGTCGCGGCATTGCGCGGCGAGCGGGACATCGCCGTGGGCAATATCATCGGCAGCAACCTGTTCAACCTGCTGGGTGTACTCGGCATTACCGCGTTGATTTCGACAGGCCCGCTGTCCATCTCGCCCAATGCGCTGGATTTCGATTTGCCGGTGATGCTGGGGGTCGCAGCGCTGTGCGTGCCGCTGTTTTATTCGGGCTATCGCATCAGCCGACTCGAAGGCCTGTTGCTGCTCGGCCTTTACGCGGTGTACGGGCTGCACATCGTCTCATTCACCACAGGGATGCCCCTGGCCGAGCGGCTGGAGCGCCTGATGATTCATTACGCGCTACCGGTGATTGCGCTATGTGTCGTCGTGGGTACGGTGCGGGCCTGGCGTCGTCAGCATTGATCAACTGCGGTTGAACCGCGACCCACTGTAGAAGCCGGCTTGCTGGCGAGAGCGGCAGATCAGTGACGAGGATGTCGCCTGACGCACCGGGTTCGCCAGCCAGCCGGCGCCTACGGATTGCGATCCAGGCCGTGGAATGTCGCCAGTGAGAGCATGGCTTTATTGCCTAAATCCAGCCGCCCCACTGCAGAATGAAGATGCCGATATTGGTCGTCACGGCCGCCGCCAAGGTGGTCATGACGATGATCGACGCGGCCAGCTCGTGATTGCCATTGGCCGCGCGGACCATGACGAAACTGGCCGACGCCGTCGGTGCGCCGAAGTACAGAAACAGAATACCCAGCTCCGCATGACGAAAGCCCAGCAACCACGCACCCAGCGTGCAGATCAGCGGCAGCCAGACCATTTTCATCAAGCTCGCGCTGATTGCCAGCGTGCCGCTCTCTCGCAACGACTTCAACGACAGCGTGCCGCCAATGCACATCAACGCCAGCGGCAAGGTCATCTGCGCCAGATAGCTGCCGGAGGTGTCTAGCCATTTAGGTAGAGGGATCTGGAAGTAGGCGAACGGCGTAGCGAGGACAATGCTGATAATCAGCGGATTGGCCATGACGCTCTTGGTAATGCTCCACGGGTCGGACTTGATGACCGGGCTGTAGACCGCCAGCACGACGGTGGACAGGGTGTTGTAGAAAAGGATAACCAGCGCGGCGAGGATCGCGCCGAGAGAAATGCCATAGTCGCCATACATGCTCGCGGCCAGGGCAAGGCCGATGACGCCATTATTGCCGCGAAACGCCCCTTGGGTGTAAGTGCCACGCTCGGCGAACGGCACGCGGTAAATGGCCCAACCCCATGACAAGGCGAAACCGGCCAGCGTGGCGACGATGAAATAGATCAGGACGCCGGGCTGCAGCGCCGCATGAAGGTCAGCGTGAATGATCCCCAGAAACAGCAGTGCGGGCATCGTGCAGTTGAACACCAGCGATGAGGCGGTGTGGATAAAGCTGTCGTTGATCCAGCCAACGCGCTTGAGCAACACGCCGAGAAACAGCATCGCGAAAACCGGCGCGGTGATGTTCAGGGTTTCCAGAAAGATTGCCAGCATGCACGCCAAACCCTGAGCCGTCGTTAGGTAGCTAATGATAGGCCAGCGGCGCGGGAAGTGTTACCGGCAATTGCACAGTTGTCGTACAACTCCGGGGCCGCGGGGTCAGACCGAAATAAACGGCCGCTGCACAAATCCAAGGAGCCGGCTCGCTGGCGAAAGCGGTGGATCCGGGACGAGGTGTCGCCTGACACTCCGGGTTCGCCAGCAAGCCGGCTCCTACAGTGACCGCGTTCCGGATCAAGCCTGGTTGGCAGGCTGCAGCTTCTTCTCGAACACCGAAACCCCGTCCAGATCGCGCAGCGTCACGGTCATCTCCGCGCTCTGTCCATCAATGTTCACTTCGCCGAAAAACTGGAATCCGGCGAACGGCGAGGTGTTCTGCGCCGGCGGGGCCTTCTGGAACACCAGTTCGGGCCCAAACGTTTTATCCAGGGTGTTGGGCCCGAAACTGCCAGCGTTCAACGGCCCGGCAACAAACTCCCAAAACGGATCGAAATCCTGAAACACCGCCTGCTCAGGGTGGTAGTGATGAGCTGCGCAGTAATGGACATCGGCGGTGAGCCAGACGGTGTCGCGCACCTTCTGCTGGCGCAGAAAGCCCAGCAGTTCGGCGACTTCCAGTTCGCGGCCTTTTGCCGCGCCATCGTCGCCGTTGGCAATGGCCTCCCAACGCATCACGCCCGGGCTGATCTCGCCATCAGGCACCCCGAGGCCGATGGGCATGTCCGCGGCAATGACTTTCCATTGGGCGCCGGACGCTTGCAGTTCGCGCTTGAGCCAATCGAGCTGTTCACGGCCGAGAAACGCAGTGGTTGGCCCCGGTTGGGAAGCCAGATTGGCGTCGTTGCCATCGCGGTAACTGCGCATGTCGAGCACGAATACATCCAGCATCGGGCCGTAGCTGATTTTGCGATAGACCCGCCCGCCGTTGTCGGCGCTCTGCAAACGCATGGGCGCGTATTCGAGAAACGCCTGACGCCCGCGCGCCGCCAACAGCTGGATATCCTTGACCTTGTAGCGGTCGTCGAGCTGTTTGCTCGGCGACCAATTGTTGGTCACTTCGTGGTCGTCCCATTGCCAGATCTGGGGGACCTCGGCATTGAAGCGGCGCAGGTTTTCATCCATCAGGTTGTAGCGGTAAGCGCCGCGGTATTCGTCGAGGGTCTCGGCGACCTTGCTCTTCGCCTCGGTGGTGATGTTGCGCCAGACCCGCCCGCCCTCAGTGACCACTTCGGCAGGCACCGGGCCGTCGGCGTAAATCGTGTCACCGCTGTGAATGAAGAAGTCCGGCAAGCGCAGGCGCATGGCTTCGTAGATGCGCATACCTCCGATCTCGGGGTTGATGCCGAACCCTTGGCCGACGGTGTCGCCACTCCAGACGAAGCGAATGTCGCGGCGGTTGACCGGCACGCTGCGCAGATGCCCGAACCAGGGTTCGCTGGGGACACCGGTTTGTGCGTCTTCGAAGAACACGCGGTAGAAAATGGCTTGATCCGCCGGCAGGCCGGTCAGCTCGACGCGGGCGGTGAAGTCCGTGCGGTGGTCGGCGAGCAGCGAGACCGCGCGCCGGGGCTGGGTGAACATACTGCGGGTGTCCCATTCAACCACCATGCGCGCCGGCCGATCGGTGCGACTCCAGACCATGGCGCGGTCGCCCAGCAGGTCGCCGGACTGCACCCCATCGGTCATCTTCGGGCGATCCTTGACCGACGCAATGACCGCCGGCGCAAGCCCCGGCAACAACAATCCGGCGCCAGCGGCCTGGATGATACGGCGGCGAGTCAGGTCGAACCGGGACATGCTTATCCTCCTTAGGCGAATGCCAAAAAGAGGAAACTAGCAGCCGATTGTTTGCAGGAGATGACAGCGGACCGGAACAGCCGCTGGTGAAGAATCACACCGCACATTTGAGGGCGCGCCCAATGGCCCCTTCCCGGCTAAAGCCGGTCCCACTAAAAGCATTGCGTCTCCAGCGGGGCCGGCTGGAACCTCAACCTGTGGGACCGGTTGAAACCCAAACTTGTGGGACCGGCTTTAGCCGGGAAGAGGCCGGTACTGCCTGCGATTATGCCCCGGCTGGCACGGCGTCAATTTCCACGGTTTCGGGCCGTTTCAGCATCGCATAGAGCACGCCGGTCACGACACTGCCCGCAACGATCGCCAGCAGGTAGAGCAGCGCATGGTTGATCGCATTCGGGATCAGCAGGACAAACAACCCACCGTGCGGCGCCATCAGTTTGCAGCCGAAGAACATCGACAGCGCACCGGTCAACGCGCCACCGACGATGCTCGCCGGGATCACCCGAAGCGGATCTTTCGCCGCAAACGGAATCGCACCTTCGGAGATGAAGCACAGGCCCAGTACGAACGCCGCCTTGCCCGCTTCACGCTCGCTCTGAGCGAACTTGCGACGGGCGATCAGGGCGGCAATGCCCATGCCGATCGGCGGCACCATGCCGGCAGCCATCGTTGCCGCCATCGGCGCGCCGCTGCTCGACGCCAGCAAGCCCACCGAAAAGGCATAGGACGCCTTATTGATCGGCCCACCCAAATCCACGCACATCATCGCGCCCAACAGCACGCCGAGCAGTACGGCGTTGGCGGTGCCCATCGTGTCAAGGAAGTGCGTAAGGCCTTCGAGCATACCGGCCACCGGCTTGCCCACCACGTAAATCATGACCAACCCGGTGAACAGGCTCGCCAGCAGCGGAATGATCAAGATCGGCTTCAGCGCTTCGACACTCGCTGGCAGCTTCGCGTAGCGATTGACCGCCCACGCGCTGTACCCCGCCAGAAAGCCCGCGATGATCCCGCCAATGAAGCCGGCGCCCAAAGTGCTTGCCAGCAGCCCACCGATCATCCCCGGCGCAAGGCCCGGACGGTCGGCAATGGAATAAGCGATGTAGCCCGCCAGCAGCGGCACCATCAATTGGAAGGCTGCGCCAGCGCCGATCTGCTTCAAGGCGGCCGCCAGCGTTCCCGGCTCTTCCGCCGCGTGGATGCCGAACACGAACGACAACGCAATCAGCAAACCGCCCGCCACCACCATCGGCAGCATGAACGACACACCGGTGAGCAGGTGTTTGTAGACGCCAGTCTTTTCCTTTTTGACGGACGCCTTGGAGGCCGACGCCGTGGATTCGACCTCCGCCTCCTCCAGCGCTTTGTTCAGCGTGGCTTCGGCTTGCTTGAGCGCCACGCCCGTGCCGCAGCGATAGATGCGCTTGCCGGCAAAACGCTCGGTGGCGACTTCGATATCGGCCGCCAGCAGCACCACATCGGCGTCGGCAATTGCCTGGGCGCTGAGCGGGTTACGCGCGCCCACCGAGCCCTGGGTTTCCACCTGCAGGTCATACCCGAGCTTTTTTGCCGCCTGCTGAATCGCCTCGGCGGCCATGAACGTGTGAGCAACACCGGTCGGGCACGCGGTCACCGCCACCAGCCGTGGCTGCGCACTGGGCGCAGCGGCCACAGCGGAGGTCGCGGTGTGCTCGGTCGCCAGCGCGGCCGCAGAACGCAGAAAGCCATCGGCGTCCTGCAGCGCTTGCGCGGGTGTGGCCTGATACAGGCGCTTGCCGGCGAACCGCGCCAGGTCCAGCGCACCGGTGTTGACCACCAGCACCCAGTCGGCGGCCTCGATATCGCCCGGCGACAGTTGCTTTTCCGGATGACGCGGGTCGTGAATCTCGACGCTGGTGCTCCAACCCTGACGCTGCGCCGCGGCATCGAGCAGCCGGGCGCTGAGGACGCTGCTGATTTTGCCGTTCGGACAGGCCGTAACGATGGCTAACTTCATCACACTTCCTCTCTTGTCATGCCGTCAGGACGCGGACATTCACGCCGCTTTCCAGACGTTTGAGTTGCGCCGGATCATTGATGCCAAAGCCGATCTGGGTGACGGCCATGGCCGCGATGGCGGTGGCGGTGCGCAAGGTGAGCTCGGGGGTATGGCCGCAGAGCAAACCGTGAACCATTCCCGCCAGCAGCGAGTCCCCTGCGCCAACCGTGCTGGCGACGGTGACCTTGGGCGGCAGCGCCTGCAACGCGACGTCGGCACTGAACCAGTGAACGCCTTCCGAGCCTTGGGAAATCACCACATGCCCGATGCCGCGTTGGCGCAGGTCCGCCGCGGCTTGCGCTTGCGCGGCGATAGAAATGATCGGCGCATTGAGCGCGTCGGCCAGTTCCTCAGTGTTGGGTTTGATCATCCACGGCGAAGCTTCCAGCCCGGCGCGCAGTGCTTCGCCGCTGGTGTCCAGCGCGACCTTCAGGCCCATCGCGTTCAAGCGCAGCAACAGGGTTTTGAGCCACTGCGCGCTGACCCCACGGGGCAGACTCCCGGCCACGACCACCGCATCAAAGCCTGCCGCGATCTGTTCAACGCGAGTGGCCAGCGCCTGTTGCGCTTGCACGCTGACTTCGGGGCCCGGGCCATTGAGGTCGGTGATGCGCCCGCTGCTTTCGGCCAGCTTGATATTGCTGCGCGTCTCGCCGGGCACCCGCACGAACTCGTCGACAAAGCCGCGCTTGGCAAACAAGGTTTCGAACGGCTGCTGGTTATCGACGCCGAGGAAGCCGGCGACAGTCAGCTCATGCCCCAGATCAGCCAGCACCTGAGCAACGTTGATGCCCTTGCCGGCCGCGTGGCTGAGCATGGCGTCGCTGCGGTTGACCTGGCCGACCTGCAATGGGCCCAACTGCACGGTCAGGTCCAACGCCGGGTTCATGGTCAATGTCAGAATTTTTGCCATTACAGCCCCTCCACCAAGGCTCGCACGTCAGCCGCGCTGCCAACGGACAGAGCCGTCTGCGCGAGTTTCCGGGCTTCGATCAGATTCAATTCGCGGACGCAGGCTTTGACTTCGCCGATGCTCCGCGCCGAGACGCTCAATTCATCCACACCCAGGCCGACCAGCACCGGCACCGCCAGCGGGTCCGCAGCCAATTCGCCGCAGACGCCCACCCATTTGCCCTGGGCATGCGCCGCACGCACGGTGATGTCGATCAGTTGCAACACCGCCGGGTGCAGGCCATCGGCCTGGGCGGACAGGGTCGGGTGACCGCGGTCGATTGCCATCGTGTACTGGGTCAAGTCGTTGGTGCCGACGCTGAAGAAGTCCACTTCCCGGGCCAGTACCGGCGCCAGCAGCGCCGCCGACGGCACTTCGATCATGATGCCCAGCTGCAAATCGGCAACCGGAATCTCCAGACGCAGGCGCTCAGTCATATCACGGGCCTGACGCCATTCTTCAACGGTGCCCACCATCGGAAACATGATGCGCAGCGGACGATTGTCGGCAGCGCGCAGTAATGCACGCAGCTGGCTCTCCATGATGTCCGGGCGCTGCAAGGTCAGGCGAATGCCGCGCACGCCCAGAAACGGGTTTTCTTCTTTGTCGATGGGCCAGTAAGGCAGCGGTTTGTCACCGCCCACGTCCAACGTGCGAACCACCAGCGGGCGGCCGTCGAGGTCGTCGAGGACGCGGCGGTATTCGGCTTCCTGAGTCGCTTCATCAGGCGCAGAACTGTGCGCCATGAACAACAATTCGGTGCGCAGCAGGCCAATGCCTTCGGCGCCCTGCTCCACTGCGGCGGGCGTGCCCGCGCTGTCACCGATGTTGGCGAACACCTCAACGGCATGGCCGTCCTGAGTAATGGCAGGCTCCATGCGCAGCGCGGCGGCGGCCTTGAGGCGTTGCTCACGGGTATCGCGGTCCTGCAAGGCGCGTTGAAGGGTCGCCTCGTCCGGCGCGACGTCGAGACGCCCTCGCTGGCCGTCGATCAACAACTGCGTGCCGGACTTGATCAGCAGCACCGCGTCACCTGCCCCCACCAGCGCCGGAATGCCCAGGGCCCGGGCAACGATAGCGCTGTGGGCCGTGGCGCCGCCGCGCGCCGTAAGAATGCCAGCGACACGGGCAGGGTCCAGGCGCGCGACGTCGGACGGGCCGACCTCGTCCATCACCAGAATGTACGGCTCTTCGGGCTCAACCAAGTCCTCGACGCCACAGATCTGCGCCAGCACGCGGCGGCCTACATCACGCAAATCAGCGGCCCGCTCGGCCAGCAGCGCATCTTTGAGCTGTTCCTGCTGACGCGCGGCGGCTTCAATCACCGTCACCCACGCTGCTGCAGCGCTTTCGCCTTGTTTCAGGCGCTGCGCCACTTCGTCCACCAGTTCGGGGTCGGCGAGCATTTCCTGGTGCGTGACGAAAATCTCCCGGATGGCCTTCGCCGTGCTGCGTTGAATCAATTGCTCGATGTCGATGCGCACCTGAGCCAGTGCGTTGTGCAGACGCTCATGTTCGGCGCTTTGCGATTCGCCTTGCGACGGATAATCGAACACCGGCAGGACATGCACATGGGCCGGGCCGACGGCGATGCCGGGCGCGGCAGGCACAGCCTGAATCTGTGAACCGGCGGCCGGCGCGCTGAGGGTTTTCTCGACAACCTTCGGGGCTGGCGTGACTTCGGTATGGGTCGGCAACGGCTCGATTTCTTCGCCCAGCCCTTCGAGCACCGCAGCGATCAGCGCGGGCAAGGCCTCGGCGGCAATCGTCGGTTCGGCAATGAACTCAAGGGACTGACCGCGCTGCACGCCAAGGCTCAGCAACTTGCTCAGGCTTTTGGCTGACACCGGATTCTCGGTGCCGTCGACGATGCGCACGCGGACATCACCGTCGAAGCCTTTGGCCAACTGCGCGAGGATTTTTGCCGGTCGCGCATGCAGGCCGTGGGCATTGGCGAGGGTCACGCGCTCGCTCGGCCAGTCCGGCGGTACTTCGCCGCCCAACGCCTGAAGCACGGCGCGACTGCTGGTGGCCTGGCCCAACTCGTGACCGCGGCCTTCGATCAGCAAGGTGCAAAGGCGCTCAAGCAATGCCTGGTGCGATTCGCCCAGGCTCGCCAGGCAAAACAGACCGGTCAGTGACTGACCCAAATGACGCATGGGTTTGTCCGGGGTGACGAACGCCAGCCCGGGCTTATTGACCATCTGCTCGCTGTGCAGCCACCAGAGGCCTTCGCCCAATGGCAGCGGCTCGACCTGCTGGAGCACCGCGGCGAAACCGTTGTTCACGCACTCGGCCTTGCGCAACAGACGCGCGCCACGCCAGACGAGTTCTTCGAAATCATCGACCGTGACGCCCAGGCTGATCATCTGCGCATCGAGGGCCAGTTCTTGCGGTGCGCCCTGCAGCAATTTGAGCAGCGATTCGGGGTCCTTCGCCTGACGCAGTGCTTCGCCCAGATCATTCTCGCCGAGGGCGCGGGTCAGCAGTTGCAGCAAGCGCAGGTGTTCATCGGACTTGGCCGCGATACCGATGGCCAGGTAAACGATTTGTCCGTCGCCCCAGTCAACGCCTTGGGGAAATTGCATCAGGCGCACACCGGTGGCGAACACTTGGTCGCGGGTCTGTGGCGTGCCGTGGGGAATGGCGATGCCTTGCCCCAGAAAGGTCGAACCCTGTTGCTCGCGCGCCTGCAAGCCTGCAAGGTAGCCGGCAGCAACCAAGCCATCGGCGACGAGCAAGTCAGCCAGCAGTTGCAACGCGGCGGGCTTGTCCACCGCCGACTGGTCCATGGAAATTTGCTCTATGGTCAGCTCGAGCATTGCGTTCTCCTGTGCTGCGCGGGGTCGCGCCAGATTCTTGTTGTAGGATCGGTCATACGCGTCGATGACGTACCGTTGCGCATATTGGAATGCGTAGATTCGCATTGATGCTTACATTCAGCGGCGATAGCGCGATAAACAGGCCTGCTGAATCGTTTAATCTAAAGTGTCGCGCACGTTACTCGATAATCTCGACGGTTTGAAGCTCATCCGGTCGAATCGTGTAGGAAACGTCCTCGTGGAAGCGCGCGCTTCCTACAAGAACACGGTCTGCTGTCATGATGGCTGTTAATCGGTGAAAATCCCTGCCACGGTAGTTCAGCTCTCACTCTTGCTTCTCATCACGAAAGGATGCCCGGCTTGAAACTCAGTGATATTGCGCGTCTGGCCGGTGTTTCTGTGACCACGGCCAGCTACGTGATCAACGGAAAGGCCGAACAGCAACGTATCAGCACCGCAACGGTCGAGCGCGTGCGCGCGGTGGTCGAGGCTCACGGCTTCCGGCCCAACCCGCAGGCAGCCGGGCTGCGCAGCCGCCACACGCGGACCCTCGGCTTCATCTTGCCCGACCTGGAAAACCCCAGTTATGCGCGCATCGCCAAACAACTGGAACAGGGCGCTCGCGCTCGCGGCTACCAACTGCTGATCGCCAGTTCAGACGACGATCCCATCAGCGAGTTGCAGTTGTTACAGCTGTTTCGCGCGCGACGCTGCGACGCACTGTTTGTCGCCAGTTGCCTGCCGGCCAGTGACGACAGCTACCGCGCGCTGCAACAGCAAGGGGTTCCGGTAATCGCGATCGACCGGGAGATGGACCCGGCGCACTTCTGCTCGGTGGTCAGCGATGACCACGACGCCAGCCAGCAGCTGACCCGCAGCCTGCTGGAGGTCAAGCCGCGGCACATCGCCCTCATCGGCGCACGCCCCGAACTGAGCGTCAGTAAGGCCCGGGCCAGCGGTTTTGAAGATGCCCTGGAGGGGTTCGACGGCTCGGTCATCATCGAACACGGCGACGCGTTCAGCCGTGATTGCGGCCAGCAACTGGCCAGCGATATGTTCGACCGCCTGGGTTATTTCCCCGACGCGCTGATCACCACTTCCTACGTGCTGCTTCAAGGGGTGTTCGACCTGCTGCAGCAGCGCCGCTTGAATCCGGACCAACTTCATTTGGGGACGTTCGGCGACACCCAATTGCTGGACTTCCTGCCGTTGCCGGTCAACGCCATGGCTCAGCAGCACCATCTGATCGCAGAAAAAGCCCTGGCGCTTGCGTTGTCGGCCATTGAGCAGGACCAGTACGAGCCCGGTGTGCACGCCATCGTGCGGACCTTCAAACAGCGGATTCACGAGGCCTGAAAAACGTGGAACTGATCGACACCCACACGCACCTGGATTTCGAGGATTTCGACGCCGACCGTGACAAGGTGCTCGCCGCCAGCCAGCAACTCGGTGTCGAGCGCGTGGTGGTGTTGGGCGTCTATCAGCGCAATCTGCAACGGGTGTGGGACCTGGCGCTCAGCGAACCCTCGGTGTACGCCGCGCTTGGGCTGCACCCGGTGTTCCTCGACCAGCATCAACCCGAGCACGTGCAGCAGCTGCGCGATTGGCTGACCCGTCTGGCCGGGCACCCAAAACTGTGCGCCGTGGGCGAGATCGGGCTGGATTACTACGTCGAATCGCTGGCCCGCCCACCGCAAAAGACCCTCCTGGACCAACAGCTGCAGATGGCAGCCGACTTCCATCTTCCCGTCCTGCTCCACGTACGCCGCAGCCACGCTGACACCATTGCTGCGCTCAAGCGTTTCAAACTCAAGCGCCGTGGCATCGTTCACGCGTTCGCCGGCAGTCGCGAGGAAGCCCGGGAGTACATCAAACTGGGTTACAAGCTGGGGCTCGGGGGTGCGGCGACGTGGCCGCAGGCCTTGCGCATGCACAGGGTGATTGCCGATTTACCGCTGGAGAGCGTCGTCCTCGAAACCGATTCGCCGGACATGGCACCCGCGATGTTCCCGGGCATGCGCAACAGCCCCGAGCATCTCCCCGCGATTTGCGCGGCCATCGCCGAGCTGATGAACATCCCCACCGAAACGCTGGCGGCCGCCAGCACCGCCAACGCGTGCGAGGTGTTCGGCTGGGACTGAACCTGTCACCGATTTCATCTTTCAAGAAGAAATTACAGCGAAGCGGTGCGGTCCCTTGGTTACCCTTCTGGCTAACACAGGAAAACGTTCATGAAATTCTCGAAGTTCGCGCAGGCCTTGTCGCAGTGGTCCGGCAGCCCCCGAACGTTCCTCGTGGCGATTGCGCTGATAGCCGTGTGGGCCGCTACCGGGCCGCTCTTCCATTACAACGACACCTGGCAACTGATCATCAACACGTCCACGACCATCATCACTTTCCTGATGGTGTTCCTGATTCAAAACACCCAGAACCGCGACACCGATCAGCTGCACATCAAGATCGACGAACTGCTGCGCGTCACCAAAGACGCACAGAACGCCGTGCTGAGCCTCGACAACCTCAACCAGAAGGAACTGCACGCCCTGCGCAAGAAATACAAAGCGATGGGTGAAGGCATCGAGTTCGACCACACCGAGGCGTTCCCGGAGCCGGAAACGGATGAGGAGCAAGCCCAGCC
This sequence comes from Pseudomonas sp., assembly GCF_036387035.1. Classification (GTDB taxonomy): domain Bacteria; phylum Pseudomonadota; class Gammaproteobacteria; order Pseudomonadales; family Pseudomonadaceae; genus Aquipseudomonas. The sequence goes on from NZ_DASVUM010000166.1 coordinate 35,975, forward strand.
CCAACCCGCAGGCCGCTGATCAGTACGGGATGAACAATCGCGCCAACTGTCCTTCCTAATAACAGAAGGTATCGCAGCGCGCTCATCCTTAATCTGTACAGGAGTCCGGAAATGCCCACTGATAACAAAGACAAGTACACCGACAAACAGAAGCGCAAGGCCGCCAAGATCGAGGACAGCTACGAGTCAAAGGGCGTGTCGAAAGATGAAGCCGAAGCGCGCGCCTGGGCGACGGTGAACAAACAGTCCGGTGGCGGCGAAAAGAAAGGCGGCTCAGGCACCAAGAAGCCCGCCAGCGCCAAAGCCCATGATCGCAAAGATTCCGCCAAGCGCGCGGCGGCCTCTCGAGAAGGCGCCCCACAAAATGCAGACACGAAGTTGGCCGACGGCACCAAGGCTGACCTGCTCAAGCGGGCGCGGGAACTGGATATCGCTGGACGCTCGACCATGAGCAAAGGGGAGCTAGTAGACGCGATTGAAAAGGCGAAATGACAGGAGTGGAACTAAAGATGGCGAGTCACCGCCGTTGGTGACTCGCCATCTTGCCCTGCCAGCGGGTGCTCGCAAGGGCTGCCTGCCTGTACTACTCAGGTAGTCGACGCCTCAAGTAATAGGTGCCGGGTTGAACAGGGTGATGTCGTTGTGCAGGCGGTACTTCTCGGTCCAGGTCTTTTCCTTGCCGCTGGCCACAGCCAGGTAGAAGTGGAACAGCTCCCAACCCAGCTCTTCAATGCTTGACCGCCCGGTAGCAATGCGCCCGGCATCAATGTCGATGAGGTCCGGCCAGCGTTGAGCCAGTTCGGTACGGGTCGACACTTTCACCACTGGTGACATGGCCAGACCGTACGGTGTACCGCGTCCGGTGGTGAACACGTGCAGGTTCATCCCGGCCGCCAGTTGCAGCGTCCCGCAGACAAAATCACTGGCCGGCGTCGCGCAGAAGATCAAGCCTTTGCGCGTCACACGTTCGCCAGGGCCAAGCACCCCGTTGATCGCGCTGCTGCCGGATTTCACGATCGACCCGAGGGACTTCTCGACAATGTTCGACAACCCGCCCTTCTTGTTCCCCGGGGTGGTATTGGCGCTGCGGTCGGCTTCGCCCTTGGCCAGGTAACGGTCGTACCAGTCCATTTCGCGGACCAGCCCCTCAGCGACTTCCATGTTTTCCGCGCGAGACGTCAGCAGGTAGATCGCGTCACGCACTTCGGTCACTTCCGAAAACATCACGGTTGCGCCCGCGCGCAGCAACAGGTCAGAGGCATAGCCCAGTGCGGGGTTGGCGGTGATGCCGGAAAACGCATCGCTGCCGCCGCACTGCATGCCCAGAATCAACTCCGAGGCCGGCACGGTTTCGCGACGACGTTGGTCGAGCTTCTTCAGGCGTGTTTCGGCCAGCTCCATGATCTGCTCGATCATTTCGTTGAAGCCGTGTTTGGAATCCTGCAGGCGATACAGCCAGGGCTCGCTCAGATCAACCGAGGCGTCGTCGGTATGCATGACCTGATCGGCCTGCAACTTCTCACAGCCCAGGCTGATCACCAGCGCTTCGCCACCCAGGTTCGGGTTGCGCGCCAGGTTGCGCACGGTGCGGATCGGGATGTAAGCGTCCTTCGCGGTGATGGCGACGCCGCAGCCGTAGCTGTGGGTCAGCGCCACCACGTCGTCGACGTTCGGGTACTTGGGCAGCAGTTCTTCGCGGATACGCTTGACGGCGAAGTCCAGCACGCCGGTGACGCACTGTACCGTCGTGGTGATGCCCAGGATGTTGCGCGTGCCGACGGTGCCGTCGGCGTTGCGGTACCCCTCAAAGGTGAAGCCTTCCAGCGGCTCACCCCTGACCGGCACGGCATCGGACATCGGCAGGCTGTCCAGCGCCGGCGCTGACGGCATGCGCAGCTGATCTTCCTTGACCCAACTGCCCTTCGGGATCGGCTGCAGCGCATAGCCGATGGTGTGGCCGTAACGGATGATCGGCTCCCCTTCGGCAATGTCCACGGTGTTCACCTTGTGGCTCTGCGGCACATTGTCGACGGTCACCAGACCGTTATCGAATTCAGTCCCCGCCGGAACGCCCTGGTCATTGACCACGACGACGACGTTATCAAGCGCATGCAAGCGGATGTAACGTGGCGAGTCGGCATGTTGAATCAAGTTCATCACGGTTTTTCCTCAGAGTTTCGCTTGAGAAAGCTCGGCTTCACTGGCCGGCAAGGTACCCTTCGTTGGGGTTTCCTTGAGTTCTACACGTTTGATTTCACCCACGATGAAGATGTAGCTGATCACCGCCACCAGCGCGTTGGCGCCGACGAACACCAGAGCCCATTTGAACGAACCCGTGGTGCTGATGATGTAGCCGATGACGATCGGCGTGGTGATGGATGCGATGTTACCGAACATATTGAACAGACCGCCGCTTAAACCGGCGATTTGTTTAGGCGATGCGTCGGACATGACCGCCCAGCCCAGTGCGCCCACGCCCTTGCCGAAGAAGGCCAGTGCCATGAAGCCCACAACGACCCATTCGATATCCACATAGTTGCAGGTCACGATCGAGGTGGACAGCAGCAAACCGCCAATGATTGGCGCCTTGCGTGCGAAGGTCAGCGAGTGGCCTTTGCGCAACAGGTAGTCGGAAATGATCCCGCCGAGCACGCCGCCGATAAACCCGCAGATGGCCGGCAGCGAAGCGATGAAGCCCGCCTTCAGGATGGTCATGCCGCGTTCCTGTACCAGGTACACCGGGAACCAGGTCAGGAAGAAATAGGTGATGCCGTTGATGCAGTACTGGGCGAGGTAAATGCCCAGCATCATGCGGTTGGTCAGGAGCTGGCGTACGTAGTCCCATTTCGGACCGCTGGCCGAGCCTTTACCCTTGTCCTGGTCCATGTCGACCATGCCGCCGTTGTTGGCGATGTGATCGAATTCTTCCTTGTTGATTTTTGGGTGGTTACGCGGGCTGTGGATAACTTTAAGCCAGATCAGCGAGAACAGGATGCCAATGCTGCCCATCACCAGGAACACGTGCTGCCAGCCGAAGGTGTAGACGATCCAGCCCATGATCGGGGCGAACAACACGGTGGCGAAGTACTGCGCCGAGTTGAAGATCGCCGAGGCTGTGCCGCGTTCCGACGTCGGGAACCAGGCCGCCACGATACGGGCGTTGCCGGGGAAGGACGGTGCTTCGGCGAGGCCGACCATAAACCGCAGCGCGAACAGCAGGAAGATTGCAGTCGAAAGACCGAACTCACCCACATAGCCCTGCAGCACGGTGAACAGCGACCAGGTGAAGATACTCAATGCGTAGACTTTCTTGGAGCCGTATCGGTCCAGAAGCCAGCCGCCAGGAATCTGGCCGGCGACGTACGCCAAACCAAATGCGGAGAAGATAAAACCGAGGGTGACGGCGTCAATGCCGAGGCTTTTTTGCAGGCTGGAGCCCGCGATAGCGATGGTGGCACGGTCGGCGTAGTTGATCGTGGTCACCAGAAACAGCATGAGCAAGATCAAATAGCGGACGTGAGTCGGCTTGGTTTTCAGCATGTTCGAAACTCCCACTAATTATTTTTTTGCGCGGGTAAACGATCTTATGTGTGTGTGTGTGCCGCTCGCCTCTGCCCCTAAAACCAGATGCGATGTGGAGCTGTTTTACCAAGCGCCTGTCGGGTGAACCTGAAGGCACTCGTACGCCGGCGGCCTTGCTGGCACGAACTGAAAATCCCTGGCTGATATCTTGATCGAGAGGCCTGTCGCCCAAGCCCCGAGGGCAAAAAACCGCTGATCGCTCAGCGGTTTTGGGGCAACGGGGCTATTACTGCTTGCCCTGCTTGTCCATCAGTGCAGCCAACATGTCGACTTCATCCGAAGTCAGGTCAGTCAGCGGCGCGCGGACCGGACCTGCGTCGTAGCCGGCGAGCTTGGCGCCCGCTTTGACGATGCTCACTGCGTAGCCGTGTTTGCGGTTACGGATGTCCAGGTAAGGCAGGAAGAAATCGTCGATCAGCTTGCCGACGGTCTCGTGATCGTCTTTGGCGATGGCGTGGTAGAAATCCATGGCCATTTTTGGCAGGAAGTTGAACACAGCCGATGAGTAAACCGGCACGCCCAGTGCCTTGTAGGCGGCAGCGTAGACTTCTGCGGTAGGCAGACCACCCAGGTAAGAGAAGCGGTCACCCAGACGACGGCGGATCGAAACCATGAGCTCGATATCCCCCAGGCCGTCCTTGTAGCCGATCAGGTTAGGGCAGCGCTCGGCCAGTTGCTCCAGCAGCGATGGGGTCAGGCGGCAGACGTTACGGTTGTAGACAACAACGCCGATCTTGACCGATTTGCAGACCGCTTCAACGTGAGCGGCAACGCCGTCCTGGCTGGCTTCGGTCAGGTAGTGAGGCAGCAGCAGCAGGCCTTTGGCCCCCAGACGCTCGGCTTCCTGAGCCATCTGGATCGCCTGGCGGGTCGGACCACCGACGCCAGCCAGAATCGGCACGGTGGTTTCGCACGTGTCGACGGCAGTCTTGATGATTTCGGAGTATTCGTCGCCGGTCAGGGAGAAGAACTCACCTGTGCCGCCTGCGGCGAACAGCGCGGAGGCGCCATACGGAGCAAGCCATTCCAGGCGCTTGATGTAGCCGGCGCGGTGGAAGTCGCCTTGGGCATTGAAATCGGTAACCGGGAAGGAAAGCAGACCGTGAGAGAGGATGGACTTCAGTTCTTGTGGATTCATTATTCGAACACCCTGGGGAGCTATTTTTGTGGATGAAGCACCAGTCCTGCGCTGATGTCGTAAGTCATCGTACAACTGAGGAGTGGATCACTCAATAGCGTTTTGAAATATTTATGACGGTAAGGATGAGTGGTGCCTGCTGAAGTCGATATTGATCGCGGCGTCGGATTATCAAATGCCGCAGTCGCTGCAGGGGTTGCGCCGAATGGCGCTACTTGTAGGAGTGAGCTTGCTCGCGATCTGGCGCGAAGGGGCAGCATTCCTAGTGATGCGGCGTGTCGGAAAGCACCGCAGTTTCAGTTTGACGACTGCTGCGCAGCGGATCACGAGCAAGCTCACCCTTTCCGCTTCCGGCCAAAATCACCCGTTTTCATCGCCCTCTCGGATCATTCCGTAGTCCAGTGATCCAGGCGTTGTAGTCCTTCTCTGAAACTGCTCGCGGACATGGCTGGAAAACCTTCTGTGGGGCGCGTCACGTCGTTAGAGTCGTCGCGGTTCAGATTCAGATTTCTTAATCACCGTGAAATCACAAGGAAGGAAACGAAATGGCAATTGATGCATTTTTGAAAATGGCTGATATCCCGGGCGAGTCACTGGATGCGCAGTTCAAAGACTGGATCGAGATGGAGGACTTTGATGTTGGTGCCAGCCAGTCGGCCTCCGCGACCACGACGAGTTCGGGCGGGGCCAGCAGTGGTCGCGCGAAAATGAGTGATTTGTACTTCCGAAAAGCTGTCGATAAAGCAACCCCGAAACTGCATGAAGCCTGCTGCAGTGGCAGGCACTTCAAAGAAGTCACCATCGCGTTGAATCGGGCTGGCAACGACAAGGTCAAATACCTGGAAATAAAACTTGAGGAAGTGATTGTTTCGTCAGTCTCTCTTAATGGCAACGGCAGCAAAGAAACCGGTTTCCCCAGTGAAACAATCCGTCTGAATTACGCACGGATCAAGATGACCTATATACAGCAGAAGCGCTCTGATGGATCAGGCGGTGGCCAGATTGTTGGAGGCTGGGATGGTGTCGCGAACAAGATATACGCGTAACGCCGACCCTACCCGTTAGAGGATAGCTGACATGGCTGGCAAAAATGAGCGGAACCCGAATATTGCTTACTGCACCTATGTACTTAACGGCGAACCGTTAAGCGAATTGACGTGCGAGGGAAAGACTTATGAAGCTTTTTCAGGCAACAGTGCTACTTACGTCAACGATTCCCGATATCAAGATATTGTCAACAGCGGACCGTTGCCACTGGGACGGTACTATATTTTGGACAGAGAGTCCGGGGGCATGATGGGCTGGATTAGAGAACCCGTAAAAGACCTGTTTGCCAGAACTAACAGAAGCGAATGGCTTAGCCTATACCGCGACGATGGAGTAGTCGATGACCTAACGTCCGTCAACAACATATCCAGAGGCGCGTTTCGTATTCATCCCGTAGGCCCACAGCGTATCAGTCAAGGCTGCGTAACCTTGAATTCCGAACTGGCTTTTGAAGAACTCAGGACTTTCATCAGAAATATGCCAGGCGAGGTGCTGGAAGGAACCAGTATCAAATTCTATGGGGTACTTGAGGTGCTCGACAAATCATCCAGTAAATCTAGATGATAGCGAGAATGCTGACAGCTTCACTAAAAATCACCTTCACACTTGTTCTCACAGTGGTGCTTACCAGATGGGCCATGGACACGGGACCGATCACATGGATATTGCAGACTGATCGTGGAATGGACCTCTACTACTGGTTACTTGCCTCTTTTGGTTTGATGGGAATGGAGCAAGGTGAGGACATGCTCATTACGATCTCGCTCTGTGTGATGCTCGTTTTCTCATCCATAACGTGCCTGGCTGTCACCCTACTCGTGCGGAGGCTAAAGCGGGCTTCTGTTAAACACCGGGCAAACTAGCGAGCAGCACTTTATTTGCTGCGTCTTAATCCATTACCAAAAAGTGTCCTGCATGTTGTTACCGGAACGACCTACGTGTCGGATCGGCATGGAATGGACGCCTATGTCTGGCTTCTTACCCTCTTCGATCTGGAAGGCTGCGAAGACGGGGAAGACATGCTCATTCTCTTGACGCTCAGCGTGACGCTTATGGTTTCAACGCTGACATGCGTAGCGCTGACTAACGCCTTGCGAAAATTGAGACGCGCACCGGCCGATCCAGACGTCCAATAACCCAACCAAAACGTGTTCAGTCACGGGCAGCGCAGCAATGCCCTGCCCTGCCCTGCCCTGCCCTTTCAAACAATCCGCCTTAAGCCCGCTGCGATTCAGCCTCTTCATGGGCATGGCGCAGTCGCTCGCGGCTGTTGGTCAGGTGCAGACGCATGGCGGCGCGGGCGGCGTCGGAGTCCTGACGCGCGATGGCGTCGTAGATTTCCTCGTGCTCTCGGCTCAGGCGGGTCATGTAATGCTGGTTGTCATCGTGGGCCAGGCGCGCGGAGTTCAGGCGCGTGCGCGGGATGATGCTGGTCCCCAGGTGATTCATGATGTCGGTGAAGTAGCGGTTGCCGGTCGACAGCGCTATGGCCATGTGGAACTGGAAATCGGCGCCGACGGCATCGCTGGCGTGGGCCGCGCTTTCGCTCAGTGCATCGAGGGCAGCGCGCATGTCGGCCAGTTGCTCGTCAGAGCGGCGTTGGGCGGCCAGGCCGGCTGATTCGACTTCGAGACTGATGCGCAGCTCGAGAATCGCCAGGACGTCACGCAGGGTGACGATGGTGGCCGGGTCGATACGGAAACCGCTCGGGCTCGGTGTGTCGAGCACGAAGGTGCCGATGCCGTGACGGGTCTCCACCAGCCCGGACGCCTGCAGGCGCGAGATGGCTTCGCGTACGACGGTGCGGCTGACGCCTTGCTCTTCCATGATTGCAGACTCGGTGGGCAACTTATCCCCACGCTTGAGTCCGCCGGTGCGGATGCGCTCGGAGAGTTCGGTGACCAATTCCTGCGCAAGACTGCGGTGCTTTCGCCGGACACGAGGCGGAGCGCTCTGATTTTCCATATCCAACATGCATCTCTTAGTACGCTGAACGGTGATGATAGCTCACCGGGTTGTGCGATCACACACCGACCCCGGCGAAGCTCCTGGTTTTACGACCTTTATGGCTTCAGCACTTTACGCTCAAAGCGCCGTTTCAGTCAGCGGCTGTTCCTGAAGCTGTCCGCCGTCGATGCGCACATGCCGGCGATGGAAGCGCTTGAGGCTGCTGCGATGGCCAATGCTGAGCAGTGTCACGCCCGGCAATTCATCCAGCAACGCCTGATACAAGGCGGCTTCATCCTCTTCGTCCATCGCGGATGTCGCTTCGTCCAGGTACAACCAGTCCGGCGCAAACATCAGGGCGCGGGCAAATGCGACGCGCTGTTGTTCACCCGGCGACAGCAGGCGCTGCCAATGCTCGCTCTCGTCCAGTCGCGGGATGAGATGACCCAGGCGGCAGGTTTCCAGCACTTGAGCGAACCGCTCGGCGGGATACACCTCCGGCGCCTGCGGATAGCTCAATGCCTCACGTAGCGTGCCGATCGGCAAGTAGGGCTTTTGCGGCAGGAAGAACGCACGGCTGGCCGGCAGTTTCACCGCGCCGTGGCCTTCCTTCCACAATCCGCCCATGGCCCGCAGCAACGTACTTTTGCCACTGCCGGAGCGGCCGCTGAGCATGACTTTCTCGCCTGCCGCAATGCGAATGTTGGCGTTGTCCAGCAACTGGCGACCGCCCACCAGCGAAAGCGCCAGACCTTCGAGCTGCAAGGCGTCGCTCTCGTGACTGACCTTGATGGCCGGCACGCGAGCTTCGTTTTCATCCATGGCCTGACGGAAGCTGAGCAGACGATCACAGGTGGCGCGCCACGAGGCCAGTTGGGTGTATGCGTCGATGAACCAGCTGAAATTCTCCTGCACATTGCCGAACGCGGAGTTGATCTGCATCAACTCGCCGAGCTCGATCTTGCCGGCGAAATAACGCGGCGCGGCTACCACGAAGGCGAAGACAATCGCGATTTGCGAGTAACCGGCGGTGAAAAAGGTGAGGCGCTTCTGCACCTTCATGATCGTCCAGAAGTTGCTCCAGACCATGCCGAAACGCGCACTCAGGCGCTGGTTCTCGTTGGCCTCGCCGTCGGACAGGGCAATGCTTTCGGCGTTCTCGCGAACGCGCACCAGCGAGAACCGCATGTCGGCTTCGTAACGCTGTTGCTGGTTGCTTAGCAGGATAAGACGTTTGCCGATCACGTGAGTCAGCAAGCTGCCCACCGCTGCATAAATAAGCGCAGCCCAGAACATGTAGCCGGGAACGGTAATGCCAAAAAACTCGATGCTGCCGGACACACCCCACAGGATCACCGAGAACGACACCAGACTGACCACGGTGCGCAGCAGGCCGAGGCTCAGGCTGAGGGTGTCGGACGTAAAGTTATTGAGGTCTTCGGACAAGCGCTGGTCAGGGTTATCGGTGTAACCGCCCTGCTCCAGCCGGTAGTAGTTTTTGTGCGCGAGCCATTTGGCGAAATGCTGTTCGGTCAGCCAGCGGCGCCAGCGAATGGTCAGCATCTGCGTGAGATAAAGCCGATACACCGCGCCAAGAATGGCGATGGCGGCGATGCCACAGAAATACAGAATAAGGTGGGTGAAGGCTCCCAGATCCTTGTTCTGCAGAGCATTGTAAAAGTCGCGGTACCAACTGTTGACCAGCACCGAGATGAACACGCTGAACAGCGACAGCACGATCACCGCGACCAGCAGCACCCAGGCCATGCCCTTTTCTTCGCTGCGCCAGTAGGGCGTCACGAGTTTCCAGACCCGGGAGAAGAAATTCCCGTTCACAGCGTCGTTGACCCTGGATTCATCTACATCGAAATTCATGGCAAAAGCTCGGCGGCGGGCAATAAGGGACGTCGGCGCCAATGTGCCAGACGCCGCAGACGATCTTCCATGAAGAAATCTTTAACAAGCCTTCCCGGCTTAACGACGGACCGGACGCTTCTGCAACTTGCGCTGCAAGGTGCGCCGGTGCATGCCGAGCGCCCGCGCCGTGGCGGAAATATTGCCCTCGTGCTCGGTCAATACGCGCTGAATGTGCTCCCACTGCAAGCGGTCCACCGACATCGGGTTTTCCGGCACCAGCGTGTCCAGGTCGGCATGTTCGGACAGCAACGCTGCCAGCACGTCATCGGCATCGGCAGGTTTGCACAGGTAGTTGCAGGCGCCGCGCTTGATGGCTTCGACCGCCGTGGCGATGCTCGAATAGCCGGTCAGGATCAAAACCCGCATTTCCGGGTCCAGTTCCAGCAGCTTGGGCAGCAGCACCAGGCCTGAATCGCCTTCCATTTTCAGATCAACCGCGGCGTAGTCCGGAATATCCTGCTGCGCGAGGGCCAGGCCTTCGTCGGCGGAACCCGCGGTGCTCACGCGAAAGCCACGGCGCGCCATGGCCCGAGCCATCACGCGGGTGAAGGTGGCGTCGTCGTCCACCAGCAGCAGGTGCGGCAGCTCTTCGCCTTCAACCTGGATTTCGTCAGTCATGCTTCATCTCCTCGTGCGTCACGGGGCAGGCGCAGCTCGGTGAGCGTACCGCCCTCCTCGTGAGGATAGAGTTTCACCGAGCCGCCCGCGCGGGTCACGCTGGCCTTACTCAAGAACAGGCCAAGGCCGAAGCCCTTGCCCTTGGTGGTAAAAAACGGTTTGCCGATCTGCTCGGCGATGGCCAATGGAACGCCAGCACCATGATCGCGGATGCTGAGGCGTATCTCGGTGGCGGTCCAGTCCAGATTCACTTCAAGCCCTTCGGCGCAGGCATCGGCGGCATTGTTCAGAAGGTTCAGCAAGGCCTGGGTCAGATCGGGCGGCGGCGCCAGCATCGGCACGTCGCCCTGCCCCAGGCGCTGAAAGCGGTACGTGGCCTCAGGGCGCATGAGGTGCCAGCGATTGAGGGCCTGATCGAGCCAGTGCGTGACCGTCTGCTCCTGCACCGAGAGCCGGCGATTGGCCTCGGCGGCGCGAACTAGCTGCTGCAATGTCTCTTTGCACAGCTTGACCTGGTCCTGCAGCACCGAAAGGTCTTCCTGCAGCGCGGGGTCCTTGTGGTCCTGCTGCATTTCCTTGAGCAGCACGCTCATGGTCGCCAGGGGCGTGCCGAGTTCATGAGCCGCGCCAGCCGCTTCGGTTGCCACCGCCAGCAGTTGCTGGTCGCGCGCGCCCTCTTCACGGCGCAACGCTCGCATGTGCTCCTGACGGCGCAGCTCTTCGGCCATGCGCGCAGCGAAGAAGGTGATCACGCCGGCAGCCAGCGCGAAGCTCAGCCACATGCCGTAGATCTGCATGTTCTCGCGGGCCACAAACGCATCCAGCGGAAAGAACTTGGCCAGCATCAAGGTGTACAACGCCAGCGCGATGCCCGAGAGGATCAGCGAATAACGCCACGGCAGCGTCACGGCGGCGATGGTCAGCGGCACCAGATAATAAGAAACGAACGGGTTGGTCGAGCCGCCGGAGAAGTACAGCAGCGCGCTGTGGATAAACAGATCGAACGCCAGTTGCACGGCGTACTCAAGCTCGGTCACCGGCCACGAGGTGCGCAGGCGAATGGCCGTCAGCAGGCAGACGATCGCAGAGAAACCCAGGGTGATGTCCAGTTGCAGCCAGGGTAAAGGCAGCAGATCGAACAGATAGGTAAACCCTACCGAGCCCGCTTGCGCACCCAGCACCAGGATGCGAATGAACGTCAGGCGCCAGAGGTTCTGGCGGGTGGCGGAAAGCAGTTGCAAGGGGGCGAGCATGAGCTCTCCTGATGAGCGCTCCAGGCGAATCGGAGCGAGTATAACCAATGCGACAACAGTTGCCGTCAAAGTGCGTCAAAGCGCCACATCCAATTAATGCCCGCGCGCATGGGGAGGAACAAGCCCCCGGGTTCGCAGTCACATGGGCACCCGTCCGCCGAGGGCTTGCAACGCGCTTCGGGACGGTTCGCCAAACAAGGAGTTTTTATGCTCACCCTTCGCCCTAGTGCCACATTGTTCACCCTCGGCGCACTCGCGCTGGCCAGCGCCCCTGCCCTCGCCGATGACGTTCATTACAACCAGGTGTCGGTGCGCGCCGAGGTCAGCCAGGAAGTGCAGCGCGACCTGATGACCGTCACCCTGTACACCGAATCGCAGAATACCGACCCGGCCAAACTGGCGGCAGGCGTCACTGAAACGCTGAACAAGGCCCTGGGCGAAGCGCGTCAGGTCAGGGACATCAACATTCGTCAGGGCAGCCGCAACAGCTACCCGATCTACGACGACAAAGGCCAGAAGATCACCGGCTGGCGAGAGCATGCCGAAGTGCGCCTCGAAAGCGCCGACTTCGCCGCCCTTTCCAAATTGACCGGCGACCTGCTCGGTGGCGACATGAAAATGGCTGGCATGGACTTCTCCATCTCCAACCCCGCACGCAAAGCCAGCGAAGACACGCTGCTGAAGGACGCCGTCAGCGCCTTCCGCGCCCGCGCCAAGCTGGTCACCGACGCGTTGGGCGGCACCGGTTACAAGCTGGTCAACATGAACCTGAACACGGCGGGGTATCCACAGCCCTACCTGCGCGCGCCGGTCATGATGATGAAAGCTGAGCGTTCGGATGCAGCGCCGACGCCGGATGTGGAAGCCGGCACCAGCCAGGTCACCGTTACAGCCGACGGCATCATCGAAGTCGCCATCCCGTGATGCGCACGGCGGCAGCCAGGGGCTGCCGCCGTTTCCCTCTCTCGCGCTCACTTCTTACCCGCTATCCGGTCGCCCCTTCTCCATCAGCGTAACCCCTTGTCCTACTTTTCCCAGCGAATCGGCCGCTTTTCACGCAGCCTGGAGTCAATAGAATTCTCCCCGCGACTCTCACCTACAACGCACACTGAAGGTCGCCTGACCACAGGACCCGGCCGTGCGAAGCCAATGATTCAAGGAAGAATCCACTCATGCCTTTTCAAGCACAAACCGTCATTCCGGTCGATATGACCGCCTGCACATTGCACAGCACCTTCGCGATGAACCTGCTGACCCACGTGGCCAGCGCACTCAAACCAGACGTTTTTGCTCTGGAGATGAGCGATGTCTTTGGCAGCGACATCCCGCCTCGCATTTACATGAAGCTGCACGAAAAACTGCTGGCAGGTGAAGTAGAACGCCCTGCCCTGCTTCTGACCCGGGAACTGGGCTTCGAGGCGGACTACGACAACCGCGAACGCGTCATTCGCATCGATTGGGCATTTTTTTCCCGCACAACCGCCAGTCCGCAGCACTACTGGTGGTTGCTGACCGCACTGCTTCACGAATTCGGTCACCACATCGACAATGTTCTTCGTCGAGAGCTGAGCGCAGGGAACACTTGCGTGGCAACCGACGCACCGTTCGAGGAAGGCCATCTGTTCACCTTGTGGCTAACCGAAGCAGCCCGCCCGGCTCAGGACGAGCTGACCTTCGCCACGTATTTCGACAGTAAATCCGATCGTGTTCATCAATCCGCAATGTCCTGGACGAAAGCCTGCGAAGCCATTCGCAACTACCTGGCGGGAATCGATCTGCAGATCGAGCCCTCCCATCCCCATCCTGATCGTGAAGCCTTCGAGGCCGGTAATGGTGAGGCGCACGGCAGCACACACCAGACGATCGAATGGGTACTGCGCGATTTCCAGTTCAGTCAAAAGGAAATAGACGCTGTTTATTTTGGCAACTGGCTGCGGGATTACTCTCAGGTGGTCGATCCCAAGATCACCCGCGCGGCGGACATGCCAAAAGAATTCCCGGCGGCGCTGTCCCGCGAAAGCTGGACCCAACTCGTCGATGTGCTGGCCGCTAAAAAATTCATCGATCTGCGGATGCATTTCCCGAAGGAAATGAAGGTGACGCCCAAGAAACTTGGCGTGTACCGCGCGCAAGAGCACATCGATAACCCGTTGGTCATCGATCCTCCGTTTGCAAACCCCAAGGTGCGCGACCCGGACTTCGAGGCGTGGGTATTGCCAGGCGACCCAAGCCTTGAGGCAGACCGCTCCACTTCCATGAAACGCTACATCGCCAAAGCAGTGGATTACATGACGCAGGAACTGCGTCTGGCGATGAGTCAGGGCCGCTCGCTCGATGGCCTGCGCAGTTTCGGCGCTGCGTTGCATGTGGTTGAGGATCTGTTCGCCCATTCAAATTTCACTGAACTGAGCCTGATCAAGGCCGGACACGTCAAGGTTCTGCCCTGGACGACGCCTGCCAGGGTCAAATGGAATTTGCCGCTGGTCACGGGCACGTTCGGTGCGACCGACGTCGTTGCCAGCCTGGCGGGGCCGCTCGGCAAAATCCTGTTTTCCACCGCAGAGCTGGAGTTCGAACTCACTCAGCCGGGTTATCGCTCGGACCGGGACAAAGTGATGCTGGTGCTGCTGAGCGAGCATCCTGATCCCGACTATCTGAACGCATTCGACGCGTTGCTCAAGGCCAGGGACGGCCTGGTGACGCTTGCCCAAAAAATGGGCGTCGACACGCTCAGGTTCTATCGCTGGCTGATCAATACCCCGGCGGGCATTCTGGTCAACGCTTATAACAGCGCGGCGCAAGGCGTCCTGACCTGGGTCGGCAACAGCGTCGACGATGCGCAGACCCTGCTGGGCAGTGACCCCAACGCAGACCCGGACATCGAGCCGAGCCACTCGCAGTTGTCCAAAGATCACGCTGAACACCCTCTTCATCCTCTGGCCGCCCTGCTCGCCACCGAAGCCGTGCGCAAGGTTGCCCAGTCCATGGTGGATTACTGGTCAGGCAAACCGGGCGCCGATCCGGTCGCCGTCGCTTCGGGATTCTTCTGCCACCCCGCTGACTGTCAGTGGCAGTATCCGATCGTCAACGCCTGGGCACAAAGCAATCCGGAGGAAGTGGCCCGCAGCGAATCGAAAACCGAGCTAGACAAAACCCACCAAGCGGCGCTCGACGAAGTTCGTGCCATCCAGAACAAAATGGTCAAGGACAGCCAGAACTATATGAATCACCTGTTTAACAGCAAGGACTCGCCGGCCTCAGGTCTGCAGGGCTATGTAGAGCAAGGATTCATGAAACTCGTTGCCAGCACATCCTGGTGGAAAGAGCTGCAACAACTCATCAAGTAATAAGCTTATGAATTTCAGTAGCTTGTTGCTTTGGTGAGCTGTGCGGCATTCTTCGCGGTCTATCATCCTGTCGATGAATTCAGGCATGAGTGCCGCACCTTATGAGGTTCACATGGACACACCCTTCAAAGTTCTGCTCCTGGCAGGCGCTATGGCGCTGTGCGTTCCCTCGGTGCAGGCGGCCAGCACCCTTGTCTACTGCTCGGAGGCCAGCCCTGCCGGCTTCGATCCCAGCCAGTTCACCAGTGGCACGGAATTCGATGCGTCAGCCGAAACCGTCTTCAACCGCCTGACCCAGTTCAAGCGCGGCGGCACGGAGGTCGAGCCAGGCCTGGCCACAAAGTGGGATGTGTCTGACGACGGCCTGACCTATACCTTTCACTTGCGGCCAGGAGTGAAATTCCACACCACGGACTATTTCACGCCGACCCGCAACTTCAACGCCGATGACGTGCTGTTCACCTTTAACCGCCTGCTCAACGCGGACGATCCGTTCCGCAAGGCGTACCCGTCGGAGTCGCCGTACTTTACCGACATGGGCATGAACACCACCATCAAGCAGGTTGAAAAAGTCGACGACCAAACCGTCCGCTTTCACTTGAACAACATTGATGCGGCGTTCATCCAGAATCTGGCAATGAGCTTCGCCTCTATTCAGTCGGCGGAATACGCAGCGCAACTGATCAAGCAAGGCAAGGCTGGCGACATCAACCTTAAGCCGATCGGCACAGGGCCATTCGTGTTCAAGCGCTACCAGAAAGACGCGCAGATCCGTTACGTCGGCAACAAGGAATACTGGAAGCCGGAGGACGTGAAGCTGGATAACCTGATCTTCTCGATCAACACCGACGCTGCCACCCGCCTGCAGAAACTCAAAACCGGCGAATGTCAGATCAGCGGTTACCCGCGTCCGCAGGACATCGAAGAAGCGCAGAAGGACCCGAACCTCAAGGTGCTGAGCCAGGCAGGTTTCAATCTGGGCTTTCTTGCGTACAACGTGACCCATCCGCCGCTGGATCAATTGAAGGTGCGTCAGGCGCTGGACATGGCCATCGACAAGCCGGCCATCATCAAAGCGGTGTACCAAGGCGCCGGGCAACTGGCTCAGAACGCCTTGCCCCCTGCGCAATGGAGCTTTGACGCGAACATCAAAGACGCGCCCCATGACCCGGAAAAAGCCAGGCAGTTGCTCAAGGAAGCGGGCGTCGCCCCCGGCACGCAAATCAATCTGTGGGCAATGACCGTGCAGCGCGCCTCCAATCCGAACGCCCGCATGTCGGCGCAGATGATTCAGTCGGACTGGGCGAAGATCGGCATCAGGGCCAACATCGTCAGCTATGAATGGGGCGAGTACATCAAGCGCGCCAAGGCCGGCGAGCATGACGTGATGATCTACGGCTGGACCGGGGACAATGGCGACCCTGACAACTGGCTCGGCGTGCTCTATAGCTGCGGCGCGGTGAATGGCAGCAACTACGCCAAGTGGTGCAACCCCAGCTACGACAAACTGGTGACCCAGGCCAAGCTGACCAGCAACCGCGACGAGCGGATCAAGCTGTACCAACAAGCGCAGAACATCTTGAAAAACGACGTGCCGATCACCCCGATCGCCAACTCCAAGGTGTTCCAGCCGATGCGCAAAGAGGTTCAGGACTTCAAACTGAGCCCATTTGGCCTGACGCCCTTCTACGGCGTCAGCCTGGCCAAATAATTGCCTGAAACCAACAGCGAAGTAACACTTGCTGACCGAAGCGGGTGCAATCGCCACGTTGCGATGCACCGTTTTGGGGCGGCAAAGATATCGATATGCGACACGCAAACGTTCAACAGCGTCAGAAATTACACTTATGCGACATTCGTGTACGTTCGTGCCACTGTTTGTCACCTTGCTGGCGCCAACGTCTTGCTTTGGGTATGGCGCCTGCATAAGTATCCGCGGGACCGGCTCAAAAGGCCGTACCCTCAATCAAAAAATGACAACAACTGAGGCCACCATGCTCAAAAAAGCGGTCATTCCGTTTCTTCTCGGCGCAGGTTTGATCGCCAGCGCTCCCTTCGCCCATGCAGCATCGAATCTGGTGTTCTGCTCCGAAGGCAGCCCTGCTGGTTTCGATCCAGGTCAATACACCACCGGTACCGACTTCGACGCTTCGGCCGAGACCGTTTTCAACCGTTTGAGCCAGTTCGAACGTGGCGGCACCGCTGTCATTCCAGGCCTGGCCACCAGCTGGGACGTGACCCCGGATGGCCTGACCTACGTCTTCCATCTGCGTGAAGGTGTGAAATTCCACACCACCCCGTACTTCAAGCCGACGCGTACCTTCAATGCCGATGACGTGCTGTTCACGTTCAATCGCATGATCAACAAGGACGACCCGTTCCGTAAGGCGTACCCGACCGAATTCCCGTACTTCACCGACATGGCGATGGACACCAACATCACCAAGATCGAGAAGGTCGACGATCACACCGTCAAAATGACCCTCGGTACCGTCGATGCCGCGTTCATCCAGAACCTGGCGATGAGCTTCGCGTCCATTCAGTCCGCTGAATACGCCGCCCAACTGCTTAAAGAGGGCAAGCCGGAAGACATCAACCAGAAGCCGATCGGCACTGGCCCGTTCGTGTTCAAGAGCTACCAGAAGGACTCCAACATCCGGTTTACCGGGAACAAGGACTACTGGAATCCTGAAGACGTCAAAGTCGACAACTTGATTTTCGCCATCACCACTGACGCCTCGGTTCGCGCGCAGAAGCTGAAGAAGGGCGAATGCCAGATCACTGCTTACCCGCGTCCGGCTGACCTTGCGCCATTGAAGGCTGACCCGGCATTGAAGATGCCTGATCAGGCGGGCTTCAACCTGGGTTACATCGCCTACAACGTAATGCCGAAGATCAAGGGCGACGACAAGCCGAACCCGCTCGCTGACGTGAAAGTGCGTCAGGCTCTGGACATGGCAGTCGACAAGAAAGCCATCATCGACGCGGTGTACCAGGGCGCCGGCCAACTGGCGACCAACGCCATGCCACCTACCCAGTGGTCATACGACACCACGATCAAAGACGCACCGTACGATATCGCCAAGGCCAAGGACCTGCTCAAACAGGCAGGCGTGAAGGAAGGCACCGAGATCACCCTGTGGGCGATGCCGGTTCAGCGTCCTTACAACCCGAACGCCAAGCTGATGGCCGAGATGCTCCAGAACGACTGGAAGAAGATCGGCGTCAACGTCAAGATCGTTTCCTATGAGTGGGGCGAGTACATCAAGCGCGCCAAGGCCGGCGAAAACGGCGCAATGCTGATTGGCTGGAGCGGCGACAACGGTGACCCGGACAACTGGCTCGGCACCCTGTTTGGCTGTGACGCCCTTAACGGCAACAACTTCGCCAAATGGTGTGACAAGCCGTTCGATACCTTGATCCACCAGGCCAAGGAAACCACCGATCAGGCCAAGCGCACCGAGCTGTACAAGCAAGCTCAACACCTGCTCAAAGATGCCGTGCCTATGACGCCAATCGCACACTCGACTGTTTATCAGCCGATGCGCAAGGAAGTTCAGGACTTCAAGATCAGCCCATTTGGTCTGAACTCGTTCTACGGCGTCAGCGTCAGCGGCAAGTAATACCTCACTATGACTGCTCGGTCGCGTTGCCCAAGGGCAATGCGACCGCGTTGTCATGTGCGCGACTGTTAGATGAAATGACTATTGTTAGATGAGTAGCGACCGGATTACAGATCCTGCCTACTAACAATAAGCACTTTTCCTACAGACTTTGAAGCACGCGTAACTATGGACTGTGCGGCGTCAGAGACATACCTTCTGACATGCCGCAACTGCAGTCCGTTGTTATCTTGAACAGTGGGCTGTATCCGGGCGTTGACTTTCCATTTGCGCAAACGATTGCCATGGAATTCGCGAGCATTTGTATTTAATCGCGCCCCTCACGATAAGGAATATCATGCGTTCAAATATCGTTATGCCATCACTTATAACTGCCGGCCTCCTGGCCCTGACGCCTGTGACTCAAGCCGCCAGCAACAGCCTGGTCTTTTGCTCGGAAGGCAGCCCGGCCGGGTTTGATATCGGCCAGTACACCTCCGGCACTGACAACGATGCCGCCGAGCCGATCTACAACCGTCTTGCCGAGTTCGAACGCGGCGAAACCAGCGTGGTGCCTGCTCTGGCGACAAGCTGGGACATTTCCCCTGACAACCTGACCTACACGTTCCACCTGCGTGAAGGCGTCAAATTCCACAGCAACAAGACCTTCACACCCACGCGTGATTTCAATGCGGACGACGTACTGTTTACGTTCAACCGCATGCTGCACAAGGACCATCCTTTCCGCGTTGCTTATCCGACGGAGTTCCCGTTCTTCACCAGCATGGGCCTGGACAAGAACATCAAGTCGGTTGAAAAGACCGACCCGATGACCGTCGTATTCACACTCAACAAAGTTGACGCGGCATTCATCCAGAATGTGGCGATGAACTTCGCGTCCATCCTGTCCGCTGAATATGCGGACCAACTGATGGCCTCGGGTGATGTGCGCGATATTAATCAGGCGCCCATTGGCACCGGTCCGTTTGTGTTCCAGCGATATCAAAAGGATTCGCAGATTCGCTACGTCAAAAACAAAGCGTTCTGGGACCCAAGTCGGGTCAAGATTGATCAGTTGATCTTCGCCATCAATACAGATGCTTCGGTGAGAATTCAAAAACTCAAGAAGGACGAGTGTCAGGTAACACTCAATCCGCGTCCGGCGGACGTGGAATCGATCAAGGCAGACAAAGACCTGCAGGTTATCGAAAAGCCTGGCTTCAACCTGGGTTACATCGCCTACAACGTACGCCACGCCCCATTGGACAACTTGCAGGTCCGCCAGGCGCTGGACATGGCGGTGGATAAAAAGGCGATTATCGCCGCGGTGTACCAGGGCGCCGGACAACTGGCGCAGAACTCCATGCCGCCTACGCAGTGGTCCTATGACGACACAGTCAAGGACGCCCCCTATAACCCGGACAAAGCCCGCGAGTTGCTGCGCGCCGCCGGGGTCAAGGAAGGCACCGAGCTGACCCTGTGGGCCATGCCGGTCCAGCGCCCTTACAACCCCAACGCCAAGCTGATGGCCCAAATGCTTCAGGCCGACTGGGCCAAGGTCGGCATCAAGGCGACCATCGTCAGCTACGAATGGGGCGAGTACCTCAAGCGCAGCAAGAACGGCGAGCATGACATTTCGCTGATTGGCTGGACCGGTGACAACGGTGACCCGGACAACTGGATGGGCACGCTGTACAGCTGCGCCTCCATTGGCGGCAACAACTACTCGATGTGGTGCGACGAGAAATACGACGCACTGGTCAAGGCCGCCGTCTCGAACACCAACAAGGACCAGCGCATCGCGCTGTACAAACAGGCTCAGCATTACCTGAAAGAGCAAGTGCCCATTACGCCGATTGCCCACTCGACGGTGATCCAGCCGCTGCGTAAGGAAGTGCAAGGTTTCCGGGTGAGCCCGTTCAATCGCAACAACTTCTCGGGCGTCAGCATCGCCGACTAATTCAAAAACATGCCTTTGGGGCGCAACTGCGCCCTTTGGCATCGCTTTATCCGCGTTTAGACGGATAGGCAAATAAATGGCCCATGAGGCCGCACCACCGAGCGGGCTACACCATAAAAAGCCCGCCTCTAAAAAAGCAGTAATCGGGAGCTTCAAAACGTGAAAAAAGCCAGCACCGCTGTATTCGCCTTATCCGTACTCGCCATAAGCGTCGCGGCCCAGGCAGAGCCCACCAGTCAGGAATTCGTTCCGACCACACTGGCTACAAGCAACGCCCAGGGCGAAGCGAAGGGATTCCTGGAAGACTCCAAACTGACCGGTTCGACCAAGAACTGGTATGCCAACGAGCTGTTGCGCCGTGGCGGCGAGTTCCGCCGCAGCGAGAACGGCGTTGTGGTCGACAGCGATCCGCGCCGGATCAACTGGGTTCAGGGCACCATCGTCGACTACAGCTCGGGCTTTACCCAGGGCACCGTCGGTTTCGCGACGCAGTTGGCGATCTACAACGCCGTTGCGCTGGACCGTGACAAAGACGACCTGATGGGCGGCGCCAACCGTACGCTGACCGAAAACAACGGCGACCCTGTCGGGCAGTGGAGCAAGATGGGCCTGGGCAACATCAAGGCGCGCATCTCCAACACCACACTGACCGCCGGCCGCCAGTCGATGAACACCCCGGTGCTGGCTTACATCGGCAACCGTGCGCTGCCTTCGAGCTTCGAAGGTGTGAGCATCCTGAGCGAAGAGTTCAACAACATCTCGTTCCAGGCCGGCAGCTTTGATCGCGTGTCCCCACGTAGCGAGCAGAGCCTGACCAAGTTCCGTTCCGAGTACACCAACAACACCGCCACCGCCGACCGTGTCGACATGGCGGGCGTGGATTACAAACCGTTCAAAAGCCTGACCACCAGCTTCTACGCCTCCAACGTCGAGGACTTCTGGCACCAGTACTACTTCGCGTTCACCCACGAACTGGGTGATGCCGATGTACTGGGCCTGAGCACCAACCTGAACTACTACAAGACCAAGGATTCCGGTCAGAAGAAGATGGGTGAGATCGACAACGACACCTACAGCCTGTCGTTGACCGCCACTCACAAGGCGCACAGCTTCAGCGTCGCGTACCAGGAAGTCGAAGGCGACACCTACTTCGACTACGTCCACGACACCAACGCCATCTTCCTCGCCAACTCCCTGCTCTCGGACTTCAACGGCCCGAACGAGAAGTCGGTTCAACTGAGCTACCTGCTGAACATGGCCGACTACGGCGTGCCAGGCCTGAAGTTCAACATCTACCAGGCTCGCGGTTTCGACATCGACGGCACGCACTACAAAGGCACCGCCTACGACGTCTCGAAAATGGACGGTGAGACTCACTACGAATACGGTGTCGGCTCTTCGTACACGTTGCAGTCCGGCCCGCTGAAGGCTTCGACCATGCGTGCGACTTACACCACCCACCGCGCGAGCGCCAACCAGGCTGATGGCAACATCAACGAGTTCCGTCTGGTGACCACCATCCCGTTCAACATTATGTAATCAGCACCACAAATCGGCCTCGGGCTGCGCTTCTTACCGAACTTAGCGGCCCGATACCGACTCATTTATGGCTTCATCACTTGCGGAGTGCGTTACTTGAAATCGACATTCAAACTCGCCACATTGCGCAACGCGGTCGCACTGGCACTGTTCAGCGTCGCGATCGGCGTTTCGGCCAAGCCTCTGGTGGTCTGCACCGAAGCCAGCCCGGAAGGTTTCGACCCGGCGCTCTACACGACGGCCGTGACCGCCGACGCTTCGGCGGAAACCATCTACAACCGTCTGGTGGACTTCAAGCCGGGCTCGACCGAGATCGTTCCCGCGCTGGCCGATACGTGGGAGATCAGCGATGACGGCCTGACCTACACGTTCCACCTGCGCAAGGGCGTCAAGTTTCACACCACCGAATACTTCAAACCGACCCGCGACATGAATGCCGATGACGTGGTCTGGAGCTTCCAGCGTCAACTGGACCCCAACCACCCGTGGCATAAACAGTCGCAGGTCGGTTACCCCTATTTCGAGAGCATGGGTTTCAAAGAGCTGCTGAAGAACGTTGAGAAGGTCGACGACAGCACCGTCAAGTTCACCCTGACCCGCCGCGAAGCGCCATTCCTGGCCGACGTCGCCATGGCGTTTGCCTCAGTGTACTCGGCGGAATACGCCGATCAGTTGCTCAAGGCCAACAAGACCGAAAACCTCAACAGCCAGCCCATCGGCACCGGTCCGTTCGTCTTCCAGCGCTACGCCAAGGATGCTCAAGTGCGCTTCAAGGCCAACCCGGATTACTTCCGTGGCAAGCCACCCGCTGACACCCTGATCTTCGCCATCGCTACTGACAACAACGTGCGGCTGCAGAAGCTCAAGGCCAATGAGTGTCAGGTTGCGCTGTACCCCAAGCCTGACGATATTCCGAGCATCAAGAAAGACACCAACCTCAAGGTTGATGAGCTGAACGCGATGACCACGGCGTACATCGCGATGAACACCACGCACAAGTACATGAGCGACGTGCGCGTGCGCAAAGCGATTGAAATCGCGTTCGATAAAGAAGCCTACGTCAATGCCCTGTTCGGCAAAGGCAACGCTACTGTCGCAGTCAATCCGTATCCGGACACGCTGCTGGGCTACAACGAAGACCTGAAAAATCCTGCCCATGATTTGGACAAGGCGCGCGCCTTGCTCAAGGAAGCGGGTGTTCCCGAAGGCACCGTATTGACCCTGTTCACGCGCAACGGCGGCGGCCCGACCAACCCGAACCCGATGCTCGGCGCACAAATGATGCAGGCCGATCTGGCCAAAGTCGGCATTAAGTTAGATATACGCGTCATGGAATGGGGCGAAATGCTCAAACGGGCCAAAAACGGCGAACACGACATGGTGTCGGCCGGCTGGGCAGGCGACAATGGCGACCCTGATAACTTCCTGACCCCAAACCTCAGTTGCGAGGCCGCCAAAAACGGCGAAAACTACGCGCGCTGGTGTAATCAGAAGTTCCAGACGTTGATCGATCAGGCACGGGAAAAAACCGACCCGGCCGAACGTGCCGCGCTCTACGAGCAGGCTCAAGTGATCTTCAATCAGGACCTGCCATGGATCAGCATGGCCCACACCAAGATGTTCACTGCCATGCGCAACAACGTAGAGGGCTATCACATCAGCCCTCTCACCACTAATAACTTCGCTACCACCCAAGTGAAGTAGAAGAAGAATCCGGCGGGCTCTATTACCCAGAGACCCGCCGGTACACGCCTAACCGGCTGATGAGGTACACGAGAAGATGTTTAGTTTTATCGCTCGCCGAGTGGGGTTGCTCATACCCACCTTCTTCGGCATCACCTTGCTGACCTTCGCCCTGATTCGCCTGATTCCGGGCGACCCAGTCGAAGTCATGATGGGTGAACGCCGGGTCGATCCGGAAATGCACGCCCAAGCCATGGAACGTCTTGGCCTGAACAAACCCCTTTATGCGCAATACATCGATTACGTCGGCAAGCTCGCCCATGGCGATCTCGGCGAATCGCTGCGTACGCGCACGAGCGTGTGGTCCGAATTCACTTCGCTGTTCCCGGCAACACTGGAACTGTCGATTGCGGCGCTGATCTTCGCAGGCATTCTCGGGCTGCTGGCCGGTGTCATTGCCGCATTGAAGCGAGGGTCCCTTTTCGACCATGGGGTCATGGGTATCTCGCTGGCGGGTTACTCGATGCCGATCTTCTGGTGGGGCCTGATCCTGATCATGTTCTTCTCGGTCTCGCTGGGGTGGACCCCGGTGTCGGGTCGTATTGATCTGCTGTACGACATTCCCCCCAAAACCGGCTTCATGCTGATCGATACCCTGCTCAGCGATGAAGAAGGCTCGTTCATGGACGCCCTGCGTCACCTGATTCTGCCGGCCATCGTGCTGGGTACCATTCCGCTGGCGGTGATCGCCCGGATGACGCGCTCCTCGATGCTTGAAGTGCTGCGTGAAGACTACGTGCGCACGGCACGCGCCAAGGGCCTTTCGCCGGCTCGCGTGGTATTCGTTCACGGCCTGCGCAACGCGCTGATCCCGGTGCTGACCGTGTTCGGTCTGCAAGTGGGCACGCTGCTCGCCGGTGCGGTTCTGACCGAAACGATCTTCTCCTGGCCGGGCATCGGCAAGTGGCTGATCGAAGCCATCGGCGCCCGTGACTACCCTGTCGTGCAGAACGGCATCCTGCTAATTGCCTGCCTGGTGATTCTGGTCAACTTCGTGGTGGACATCCTCTACGGCTTTGCCAATCCACGCATTCGTCACCAGCGCTGAGATCCCTTTTTATGAGCACACCTACTCCCGTAGCAGCAGTCGATCAAAGCCTGCTCTACCCGTCTGTTTACAAAGAGTTCTGGCACCACTTCTCCAAGAACAAAGGCGCTGTGGCCGGCCTTGCGTTCATGCTGGTGATCGTGTTCTGCGCCCTGTTTGCGCCGTGGGTTGCCCCCCATGACCCGAGCGAGCAATACCGCGATTTCCTGCTGACCCCGCCGGTCTGGCTTGAAGGCGGCCAATGGCAATTCCTGCTGGGCACCGACGAACTGGGCCGCGACCTGCTGTCGCGCCTGATTCAAGGCTCGCGCCTTTCGCTGCTGATCGGTTTGTCGTCGGTGGTCATGTCCCTGATTCCGGGCATTTTCATGGGACTGATCGCCGGCTTCTTCCCGAGGGTTCTCGGCCCGACCATCATGCGTCTGATGGACATCATGCTGGCGCTGCCCTCGCTGCTGCTGGCTGTTGCCATCGTCGCGATCCTCGGCCCTGGGCTGATCAACACCGTCATCGCCATCGCCATCGTTTCGCTGCCTTCGTACGTGCGTCTGACCCGTGCAGCGGTCATGGGCGAACTCAACCGTGACTACGTGACTGCCGCGCGTCTGGCCGGCGCCACGCTGCCTCGCCTGATGTTCATCACCGTGTTGCCCAACTGCATGGCGCCGCTGATCGTTCAGGCAACACTGAGCTTCTCTTCGGCGATCCTCGATGCCGCGGCGCTGGGCTTCCTGGGTCTGGGCGTACAACCGCCAACGCCTGAGTGGGGCACCATGCTCGCTTCGGCCCGTGATTACATCGAACGCGCCTGGTGGGTGGTGAGCCTCCCGGGTCTGACCATTTTGCTCAGCGTGCTGGCAATCAACCTGATGGGCGACGGTCTGCGCGATGCGCTGGACCCGAAACTCAAGAACGCCGCCTGAGGAGGTTCGAATGTCACTCTTGGAAATGAAGAATCTAAACGTCCGCTTCGGCGACGCCACCGCTACCCCGGTCGTCGAAGGCCTGGATCTGCGTGTGGAAAAAGGTGAAGTGCTGGCCATCGTCGGCGAGTCGGGCTCGGGTAAATCCGTGACCATGATGGCGCTGATGGGACTGATCGATCACCCTGGCATCGTCACCGCCGACTCGTTGATCTTTGACGGCAAGGACATGCTCAAGCTGAATGCACGCCAGCGTCGGCAAGTGATCGGCAAAGACCTGTCGATGGTCTTTCAGGACCCGATGACCGCCCTGAACCCTAGCTACACCGTCGGCTTCCAGATCAAGGAAGTGCTGCGCCAGCACCTCGGCCTGTCGGGCAAAGCCGGGCATCAACGCGCGCTTGAATTGCTGAAAAAAGTGGAAATTCCGGGCGCTGAACAGCGCATGGACGCCTATCCGCACCAGCTTTCCGGCGGCATGAGCCAACGTGTTGCGATCGCCATGGCGATCGCGGGCGAACCGAAACTGCTGATCGCCGACGAGCCGACCACAGCACTGGACGTCACCATTCAGGCGCAGATCATGGACCTCCTCCTGGCCCTGCAAAAAGAGCAGGACATGGGGCTCGTACTGATCACGCACGACCTTGCAGTCGTCGCCGAAACCGCACAGCGCGTTTGCGTGATGTACGCCGGCCAAGCGGTTGAAGTGGGTCATGTTCCCCAGCTGTTTGTCGCTCCTGCGCATCCTTACAGTGAAGCGCTGCTGGCCGCGATTCCTGAACACAGCATGGGCGCCGAGCGGCTCGCGACGTTGCCCGGCATCGTGCCGGGCCGTTATGACCGCCCTCATGGCTGCCTGCTCTCGCCGCGCTGCCCGTACGTGCAGGAAAACTGCCGTCAGCAGCGTCCAGCGCTGGACCCTAAAGCGCAGAGCCTTGCGCGCTGCTTCTATCCGCGAAATCAGGAGGTCGCATAATGAGCGAAATCGTACTGACCGCTCGTGACCTTCACCGTCACTACGATGTGTCCCGCGGGCTGTTTAAACCACACGCCACCGTGCGCGCACTTAACGGTGTCTCCTTTGAACTGGAAGCTGGCAAGACGCTGGCCGTGGTCGGCGAGTCCGGGTGTGGCAAGTCCACCCTGGCGCGGGCGCTCACGCTGATCGAAGAGCCGTCTTCCGGCTCGCTTAAAATTGCCGGCCAGGAAGTCACCGGTGCGACCAAGGCCCAGCGTAAACAGCTGCGCAAAGACGTTCAGATGGTGTTCCAGAGCCCGTACGCGTCACTCAATCCGCGGCAGAAGGTGGGTGATCAACTGGGCGAGCCGCTGCTGATCAACACTCAGCTGTCCGCCGCAGATCGTCGCGACAAAGTGCAGGCGATGATGAAGCAGGTGGGTCTGCGTCCGGAGCACTATCAGCGCTACCCGCACATGTTCTCCGGCGGTCAGCGTCAGCGTATCGCGCTGGCTCGGGCCATGATGCTGCAGCCCAAGGTACTGGTCGCGGACGAACCGACTTCAGCGCTGGACGTGTCGATTCAGGCACAGGTGCTGAACCTGTTCATGGACATGCAGCAGGAGTTCAATACCGGCTACGTGTTCATCTCCCACAACCTGTCGGTGGTGCGTCATGTCGCTGACACGGTCATGGTGATGTACCTGGGTCGTGCTGCGGAGATGGGGCCAAAGGAATTCATCTACAGCCGCCCCCTGCACCCTTACACCCAGGCATTGCTTTCTGCGACGCCGACGATCCATCCGGATCCGCTGAAGCCGAAGATCAAGATTGTCGGTGAACTCCCTAACCCGCTGAGCCCGCCAAGCGGTTGCGCGTTCCACACGCGCTGCCCTTACGCGACAGAGCGCTGCATTACCGAAGAGCCGATGCTGCGTGACGTCGACCACCGCAAGGTGGCCTGCCACTACGCGGAGCAGTTTGTGGCCTGATGGCCGGTTGAGGGACTGAACGAAGAAAGCCGTTGTGCGTGAGCACAGCGGCTTTTTTTTGGCGTGCGGCGAACAGGCCCGCTAGTACACGTCCCGCCGATAACGCCCTTGCTCGATCAGGGTCTGCACGCGTTCTTCGCCGAGCAAAGCCTTGAGCGCCCCGTCAACGCCCGCCGCCATCCCGTCGAGGCTTCCGCAGACATAGATCACGGCGCCTTCTGCAAGCCACTGATGAAGCTCATCGGCCGCTTCGCGCAGAAGGTCCTGCACGTAAATCTTTTCTGTCTGATCTCGCGAAAACGCCAGGTCCAGGCGAGCTAGGTCGCCGCTCGCCGACCAGCTGTTCAATTCATCAGCGCAGTGGAAGTCGTGGGCCTGATTGCGCTCACCGAACAATAACCAGTTGCGTTGCTCATGGTGCTGGATTCGGGCTTTGAGCAAGCTGCGCAGCCCGGCCAGGCCCGTACCGTTCCCGATCAAGATAATCGGGGACGATTCGCTCGGCAGGTGGAAACTGCTGTTGCGGCGAATCCGCAGGTTGATCGCGGCACCTGGCGATGCGTGCTCGGTCAGCCAACCCGAACCCAAGCCCAGAGTGCCGTCGGGGTGCAGCTCCTGACGCACGATCAATTCCAGCACGCCGTCCTCGGGAATCGACGCGATCGAATACTCGCGCACCGCCAACGGCACCAACGCATCGACCAGTGCCTGCGCATGCAAGCCAACCAGATGGCTGCGATTGAGCGGCAACTGACGCGTGGACAAGGCTTGGCCGAGGGGCTCGCCCAAGCCGTCAACGATGACCTGCGTGTCAGCAGTGATGCCCAATCCGGACAGGAACTGCTGGACCGAGTCTGCCGGGTTGCGCGGCAAAACCTCGACCAGATCGCCGGCCTCCCAACCGGTAGCCGACTCACACGTCAGCCCCAGCAGGAACACTTTCGAACCTGCGCTCCCGGGGTTGAGCCACTGCCGAGCCACCAGTGTCCAGTTCTGATAATCCGGCGCTTGCCAGACGGTCGTGGGCGTGGTGCCCGTCAACTGGCCCAGTTGCTGTTGCCAGTGTTGCAGCGCCGCACCGTCGCCACTGTCTACTTCAACCGGCGCGAACAGCGTGCGTCCGCCCCGCTCCGCCAACCAGCCGTTCAGCCGCTGAGCGAACCCGCAGAACTGTTGGTACTGGCGATCACCCAGCCCAAGCACCGCGTAGTTGAGGTTCTCCAGCGCCAGCGGCCGGCCCAGCACTTTGCGCTCGAAACCACGGGCGCTGTCCGGGGCTTCGCCGTCCCCAAAGGTGCTGACCACGAACAGGGCGTTGCGGCTTTGATGCAGGTCCTGTTCGGTGATCTCCGCCAGGCGCTGCACCTTGACGGGCATGCCGGCGGTTTGCAACTGGCCTGCCGTTTGCCATGCAAGCTGCTCGGCGAACCCGCTTTGACTGGCGAAGCCGATCAACCAGGGCGTGCCCTGCCCGGCTGCCGACATCACCACGTCGCCGCGTGCGCTGCGAATGTCGCGCTTCTTGCGGCGACGGTCCAGATACAGCAGCCAGCCGGTGATAAAAAACAACGGCATCATCAGTGCGGCAACGGTCACGACGATGCGACCCGTGAGGCCAAAATAGCTGCCGGTGTGCAGCGCATAATTGCTGATCAACAGCTGACCGCCGAGGCTCTTGTCTGTGTAGCGCGACACTGCCTTTAGGGCGCCGCTGGCAGGATCCAGGGTGATCTGGTTCAGCGCCCGGGGGTGCGGCGCGGTTTTCAGGAGGTAGAACACAGTGGCCATCTGGCCGGGGGCCGCTGGCATGCGCAGGTTGTACGTTTTCAGGTCCGGGCCTGCGGCAGTCTTGATGGTCTGCCAGATGGCGTCGTAGTCCGGTGCAACAGCCGCCACTGACGAGGCGTCCTGCTGGGCCGCAGCTGGGCGCGGTCCGCCGCCTCGGCGTTGCTCGCCTGCCACAGGCGGGTCGCCGATGAGTTTGGTCACTCCGTTGCTGAACCAGTCGTAGGACCACATCAGCCCGGTGACCGCCAGCAGCAGATAAATGATCAGGCACCAGGTGCCGAACACCGAATGCAGGTCCCAGTTGAAACTGCGTCCCTTCTTCGCCCAGTCCAGGGTGAGCCAGACGCGCCAGTTCAACGGTTTGCGCGGCCAGCGCAAATAGAGGCCGGACAAACAGAAGAAAACCAGGATCAGTGTGCACGCAGCGGTGACCTGCTTGCCGTATTCCCCGGCAGCAAGGAACCGATGCAAATTGAGGATGAACCCGAACACATCCTGGCCGACGGCGTCTTCGGTGAACGCTCCGGTGTAAGGGTTGAAGTTGTGCATTTCGCCCCGACGCTGGCCGGGCGCAGGCTTGAACCAGACTTGGGCGATCCGGTCGCCGTCGACGTCGATGCGGAACATCGCCGCGGTGTCCTTGCCCTGCTCCTCGACCTTGGTGACCATCTCCGCCAGCGAAAGCCGCTGCGCCTGAGGCTGAACGAACAACACGTCAGGGTTGATCGCGTCGAGTATCTCGTCTTCGAAGGAATACAGCGCGCCCGTGACTCCCATCAAGGCAAGGACAAGGCCCGCCGTGATCCCGAAGAACCAGTGAATTTGAAACAGGACTTTCTTCAACACCCTCGACACCTCGTTAACCCGCCACGGCGCGCATTATGCGCAGAAACGGAATGCATTCTCATCTGTGGCTGATTCTTGATGCAAACCCTCCTGGAGGGACCGGGAGTGGGTGTTTCCATTTGCTCAGGCAGACCTTGTTTCAGGCGCTGAGGGTTTCAGCGCCTGTAGCGGCCATTCGCGAGCAAGCTCGCTCCCACGGAATCGGTGGATGTGCCGGTGCTGGCGAGCAAGCTTGGCCCATAGCGTCAGGGCATCACGCTGGATCAGAAGTGGAAGCTGGCACTCATCAGCGCCGTGCGGCCGGCGGCCATGTGGGCGTAGTGTGTGGTGAACACCTGATCGTAATAACGCTTGTCGGTGAGGTTCTGCACATTTAGTTGAAGGTCGACGTTCTTGGTCAGCGCGTACGTGGCCATTGCGTCGTAGCGCCAGTAGGACGGCACTTCCACTGAGTTGGCTTCGTTGCCAAAACGCGAATCGACGAAGGTCGCGCCGCCGCCCACGGTCAGCTTCGGCACCAGCTCGTAAGTGGTCCAGAAGGTGAAGCTGTTGCGCGGTGTGCTCGGCATGTGATTGCCCTCGTCCGCCTTGCTGGTCGCCTTGACGATCTCGCTCTCCATGTAGGTGTAGCCGCCGTAGACTTTCCACTTGCCGGTGATGTTGCCGCTGTAGGTCAGCTCAAGGCCATCGACACGCTGCTCGCCGTCCAGGACCTGAAACGTCGCGTTGTCAGGATCGTTCACCCGGGCGTTGGTCTTCTCCGTGCGGAACAGCGCTGCGGTCAGCGACAGGTTGTCGTCGAAGAAGTCCCACTTGGTGCCCAGTTCGTAGTTGCGGTTCTTTTCCGGGTCGAGGTTGGCATTGTTTGCCGCGATTTCCAGACCGCCATTGCCGCTCGTCTCACCCGACGGGTTGCTGGAGGTCGACCACGCGGCGTAGATGCTGCCATTGGGCAGCGGCTTGTAGGTCACGCCGACCTGGTAATTCCACAGCTGGCTGGTGTTTTCGCGTTTGAAGCTGCCCGCGACCGAGCCACGGCCTCCGGTGCTGTAGCCACTTGAGCGCACGTCGTAATCGTCATAACGCAGACCGAGGTTCAGCGACCATTGCTCGTTGAATTTCAGCGTGTCGAAAACGTAGGCTGCACTGGTTTTGGTGTCGGTATCGGTGTACGCCTGGCTGTCGGTAATGGTGCCGTTCCAGTCGTCCTTCGGCGAAGGATTGGACAGGCTCGTGCAATCGCCAGACGCCAACAGCGCTGCGTTGCACGTTGAGCCAATGGTGCCGCCGCTCGCGGAAAGCACGTTGTAGGCGCGGTTATGGGTGTCCTGATACGAAAATTCGAGGCCGGTCACCATGCTGTGCTCGACGAAGCCGGTATTGAATTTCGCTTGCAGGTCAGTCTGGTTGACGAAGCCGCTGGAGGTGGAGTTGCGGCTCTTGGCAGAGCGTGAAACCAGGCCGTTGGCGACGTTGCCGCGACTGTCGTCCGGGTTGGTGACGATGTAATCCAGCGTCGACCGCGACATGCGGAAGCTGTTGGAGATCGTCAGGTTTTCGTTGAGATCGTGCTCGATGCGGATCGTGCCGCTGTCGTTGACGCTCTTGCGATAGTCGCGGTCGGTCAGGCCGTAGAAATTGTTTTCGTTGACGTGCGCCGGCTTGTCGACCACGTACTTGCTGCGCCCGGTGCTGTTGGTCAGCGGGATGCCGTAGTCGGGCATGTCGTCCGTTGACAGGTGATAGTAATCGACCTTGACCCGCGTATCGGTGCCCAGACCGAACGCGAACGAAGGCGCGACGCCCCAGCGGCTGTTGTCGACATCATTGCGGCCGGCCACGTTGGAGTCATGCTTCATGAGGTTCAGGCGGAAAGCGGACGTGTCAGTCATCTGCTTGTTCACGTCCAGCGTGTAGCGCTGAGTCTGGTCCGAGCCAAAGGTGTAGCCGCCATTGAACGCATCGCCCAGGTGAGCGCCTTTGGTGATGAGGTTCAGACTGCCGCCTGTGGAGCCTGCGCCGGTGAAGGCAGAACCTGGGCCCTTGCTGACCTCGACCGATTCGACGTTGAAAATTTCCCGGCTCTGCGCCGCGACATCGCGCATGCCGTCGATGAAGACGTCACTTTCTGCGTTGAAACCGCGAATGATCGGGCGATCCGCGTTCGGATTACCGCCCTCGCCTGCACCAAAGGTGATGCCGGGGGTCGTGCGCAATGCGTCAGCCAGGCTCGTAGCGGCCGTGTCGCGGATGACTTGCTGCGGTATCACCGTGACGCTTTTCGGTGTTTCGCGAAGCGGGGCAGTGTACTTTTTCGAGGCCGACTCCTCGGTCTTGTAAGCGGTGTCGGCCCGCTCCCCGTCAATATTGGTGGCACCCAGATTCAGCGCGTTGTCCGATCCAGGCTCAGCAGCCTGCGCCATGTGGGCGACTGACATCGCTGCAAGGGCGACGCCGACTGCGCTGGCGATGGATCGCTGGGAATGTGCAATAACGGGTTGTGCGTGGCGCGGCATTTTCCTTCCCCAAGGCATCAGTAAGGCGGCGGAATATAGTTGAGACTGTTTCGCATTCGCACAAAACTTACATTCTTTACACTTTTCCATTACTCAATTTTCACATCGATCCATTCACGCGCGCAGGTGACGTTTTACAGGACCAATAAGAATCACTATCATCCGCCGCTTCATTCTGCTCACAGGTTGCGATTCATGCTCCTACATATCCCCGGTCTTTTTTCCCCCGAGGAAGTGCATCGCATCCGACAGGCCTTGGAAGAAACCCACTGGGCCGACGGCAAGATCACCGCCGGGCATCAGTCGGCCAAAGCCAAGCACAACCTGCAATTACCCGAAGGCCATCCGCTGGCGGTGGAGATCGGCGCGGCCATGCTTGATCGCCTGTGGCAAAACCCGCTGTTCATGTCCGCCGCCCTGCCCCACAAGGTCTTTGCACCGCTGGTGAATTGCTACACCGCCGGTGGCAGTTTCGATTTCCATATCGACAACGCTGTCCGTCAGGCGAAGGGCAGTCCAGAGCGCGTGCGCACGGATCTGTCATCGACGCTGTTCTTCAGCGACCCCGACGACTACGACGGCGGCGAACTGGTGATTCAGGACACCTTCGGGACGCGTCAGGTGAAGTTGCCCGCTGGAGACCTGCTTCTTTATCCGGCGAGCAGCCTGCACAAGGTCAACGCGGTGACACGGGGCGCGCGGTACGCTTCGTTCTTCTGGACCCAAAGTCTGGTGCGGGACGATGGTCACCGCACGCTGCTCTTCGAGATGGACGCGGCCATCCAGCAACTGAGCCGTGACGTGCCGGATCACCCCTCGCTGCTTCAACTCACAGGCACGTATCACAACCTGCTGCGTCAATGGGTCGAGGTCTGATTGATGACGTGGAATCTACGGCGTCATGAAGTGCTCGACGGCGAGCAGTTGCAGGCCATGCTGCACGCTGATCCCTCGAGCGCGGCAAAGGCAATCCTCCTCGCGGCGCAGGAAAACATCCTCGACGCTCAGGCCTTGCTGGGGCAGATCCTGCTCGACGGCAACGGCATCGAGCAGGACCCGGTGCTCGCGCTGACATGGTTCCAGATTGCCGCCCGCAAAGGTCATCCGATGGCACTCAACATGGTCGGTCGTTGCCATGAGCATGGCTGGGGCTGCGAGGCGGACGTCACCAGGGCCGCCGAACACTACCGGCTTGCCGCCGAGTCCGGGCTCGATTGGGGCTTTTATAACTTCGGTAATTTGCTGGCGACGGGCCGCGGTGTGAACAAAGACCAGGCGCGCGCGCTCGCCTGCTATCGCAAGGCAGCGCAGATAGGCCACGCCAAATCCATGAACCTGCTGGGTCGGTATCTGGAAGAAGGGCTGTGCTGCGAACGGGATCTCGCTGCAGCCCACGAGTGGTATCAACGTTCGGCGCAGGCAGGTGATTTTCGTGGGCAATTCAGTCATGCCGCAGTGCTGGCAGATCAGGGGCGCATCGAGGAAGCGGTGTCCTGGCTGAAAACCGCGCTCGCCAACGGCAATCTCAACTTCCTGCGAGTCAGTCGCAACACGCTGTTGCAAGCGGTTCATCCTCAGCTTCGAGCGCTGGCGCTGGATTACCATGAGCGAGCGTCGCAGTTGGGAAATGAGGCAGACGCGGCGCAATACCGTGCACTATTGAGGCTTCATAACCGCCAATTGTAAGATGCATTTTCCAAACACAGTTTCACAAGCAGCCCCCAATCATGTTTGAGTCCACCGTTTACGGGGACAACTCCCACAGTGTGACTGTGCGGGTGGAATCCTCCTACACACTCAGACTGCCTTTCTATTTTGACCGCTCCAAAAACACAACATACTCTCCCTCTCGTGCAGACCATTTAACCATTCTGCATCTGGCGTTTTAATGAATCCCAGATAATCACCACACGTCATTAAAGGATTAATGATATGTCTCAACTTATGGAAAACCTCGTCACCGACGCAGCGAGTGATCCTGCAAGCCTTTTCGGTTCATCGGTCGCAACAACCGAAAGCGATACCCGGGACACCGGGCTGATCCTAACCAAAGAGCAAGTCGTAAACCTCAAGAAGTATGAAATTGCCGGACTCGCGCTTCCCACTGAGCTGGATAAAATTATCGCTTATCTGGGCTATGAGACGGGCGCAGGTCTCGGCCTTGAGGCCGTTGACTTTCAGCAGACGTTCAAGATCATCAACGGCCACGCCAGATTGTGGAATCCGCTGCGGACTGACCTGCTGACCGTTAATACCAAGCTCGTGGTATTCGCCGGTTCCATCCAGGTCTATGGCGAAAGCATGAAAGAAGTCTTCAATGATATCGCGGCATTAGGCCTGATCGAAAAATACAACATCAAAACGCTTGAAGACCTGCGCAAGGTCGAGCGCCAGCAGGGAATAAAATTCCCTGACATCGAAGCGGAAGACCGCAACGATCTGGGTTATTTCCTGGATCAGATACTCAACAAAGTAAAAGAGCAAGAGACCGAAGCGCTTGCAATTAAACAGCGCCTGGATTCATTCGGCCGACAATTGGCTCAGCAGGTCGGCCCGGCCATCAAGCTCAAATTGTCGCTCATCGACAACAACGGTCTGAGCAGCGAAATCAAAGCGCTTCAATTAAAAATCGATAACCGCGCATTGGCTATTGAAGAAAAAAACAAAGAATACAAAGAGATGGTCAAGCAGGCCATCAGTGCAGTCATTGGCAATCTGGTCATGATGATTTACTCGAGCGTCCAGGCCGAAAAAATTCGCAAGGAGCGCAATAAGCTCACCGAACAGCAGGAAGCTGATATCGCACTGATGACGAAGAAAGACCAGATTCTGGCCTCGTTGGGCCGTATACGGATGGACTTCCAGAACCTGGATCTGATTGTGATCGATGCCGACATCGCCACCAAAAACCTGATCACTGTCTGGAATTCGCTTGGCACATTCATCGCCGCTTCTGCCACCGAGGTTGACGGCATCCACGACGGTCTGACCATGCGCAGGTTCCGCAACCAATTCAATCTGGTGGTTACACCTTGGGAAACCATCGAAGCGGACGCGAAGAAATTACAACACGTGTTCGCAGAAGCGGACCGCGAATTCAGAGAAGACTACGGAGTTTAAACATGAATAACATTTCCCGATTTCCAGGCAGCCCAGACTACCCGGAGCTGAACGTTCAAGCGTTCAAACAGGCGAAAGCCAATGCTAACGACGCAACCATTGAAATGAAGAGGCTTTTCATTCAGACACAGTATCTGCCGTCGTTGCACAGCCGAGTCTCTGACCAGGACAAGGCGATGCGTGATGCTGACTTCAGACTTCGGGACGCTGCTCAATCGCTGGATACCGTTCTAGGTATCCAGGTCGGCACCCTCAGAGAGCTTCAAGAGGAGCTCCAGAATGCGCCTGAGTCTGACAAAGAAGAAATCATTGAAGACATCGTCCTTCGGGTTCAGACCATCATGGACACCGTGGGTAAGAAAGAGCTCACGCTCCACAACCTGATCCCGGCCATGGCAAGCCCGATCGATCGAGCGGCCACTGGCAAGTACATCACACAGCTTGAAGCCGATCAGGCGCGATTGCCGGCAGAAGTGCTGGAGATCAAAGCACGGCAGGATGCGCTGGAAGAAAAACGCAAAGCGCTGACCGACGCAATGGCATTGATCGAAGCCGGGGGATTCACCGAGCTGGCCAAAGACACCGCGTTAACTGCTCAGGAACTGGTCAAAATGGGTATGACCCCGCCCCAGTTGATCGCCGTCGAAGCCGCAATCGGTCTTGCGCAACAGGTGCTGCAACGGGCCGAAAGCCTGATCAACTACCTGGGTATGGTTGAAGCCCGTAACGTCCTCCGCAAACAGATCGATGACCTGATCAACAGCACTTACGCAAAGACCAGTGAGTTGCGTCTGGTCACGTTGAAGAAAGAGCTGATATCGGAGTGCCATAACTTCGACGACCATCGTGCACAGTACATCGCCGAGTTCAAGAAATGCGTCGTGTCCAAACGTGCCTTCCTGACCACTCACAACAATGTAAACGGTGGCGATCAGGACGCGGTCGCTCAGTTCACCGTTGACGCACTGTCGTTGGCAAAACACTTGAAAGTCATGGCCTGACTTCATCTGCCAACGCGCAACAACGCAGGCCGGGAAGTACAAGGGATGTTCTTTCCGGCCCCATACCGGAGTGCCTGGCTCAAGCCAGGCCTCCCCGCCCAGGCGATTCATTTCATTAAAGGATTAACGATATGAAATCATCCGGAGCAATGGATGACGCACCCGTTCGCGATGAGAAACTTGACCTGGCAGAGCGCCTGCCCGGCATTTTGATTTCCGCTGCAGCGCGCACGGCAAAAGACGCCATTCGCACGCCAGGCCTCTTCCTGACCAAAGCACAACTGATTGATTTATTGCGGTATGCAACCCACGCTCTCGCGCTTCCCATCGCCCTCAAGGATGTTGTCTGGTATCTCGGCTATGAAACAGGCGCCGGCCAGAATCTTGAAGCCAGGGATTTTCAGGCGAGTTTCAACCGTATTCATCTTCACGCCGCACAATGGAATCCACTTCGTACCGACCTGATGAACGTCGGCAGCGAGTTGTGGGTATTCGCCGATCAGATGCAAGTTTACGGAAACGGCGTACGACAGCTTTATAACGAGATCAAGGCAAAAGCTGCAGAGACGCTTGACCCGGCGGATCACGACGATTTTCTGCATTACGTTGAGCAGGTCGCAGCGCTGGTTTTGCATCGTCGCAACGCAACCGAAACACTCAAGCGTCGGCTCGATGCGTTTGCGCAGGAGTTGTCGACACGGGTAATGCCCGACGTCCAGCTCAAGTTGAGGAGTATCGACAGCAACAGTGTGCCGACCGACATCAAAACGCTACACGACGCCATCAACAGACGTGCCGCAGACATCGAAGAAACACAGCGGGAATACAAGGCGCTGATCAAGAAGTCGGTGGGGGCCAGTTTTGCCCTGATCGGTCTGGGTATATACCACGGCGTTGAACCAGACAAAGTGCGCAAAAAGATCAATGCATTGCGTCTGGAACAAGAGAACAGCATTCGTCTACTGGAGCAGAAAAACAGGATTCACGCCTCGCTGCAGCGCGTTCGTCAAGATCTGCATGATCTCGGCCTGATCATTCTGGATGCCGACATTGCCACTCAGAACATGGTTGTAGTGTGGAACGGTCTGCATATCTACCTGACTCACTCGGTTCAAGAAGCGGGCAAAATCGACAGCGCGCTGTCACTGCGCCGCCTCATGAACGCTTTCAATCTGGTGGCTGAACCCTGGACCCGGATAAAACGGGAGGCGGACACGTTGCTCAACGTGTTCAAAGAGGCAGACCGTGAGTTCCGCAAGAACTATGGACATCAATGACAGAGCGGATTCGACGTTTGGACATCAGGCGAAACGCTAGGCGACTTCGCAGTGGCGACGCATCGAGTTCGGGCTGTAACGCCATGGAGGCGAAAAATGACAACACATCTCATCCAATACGACGACGTGGCTTATCTTGGATTCAACATCGGCTATCTGGAAAAGCTTCCGCAATACATTGAAGCCTTCAAGATCAAGCTCGATTTGGTGCCTGAAGCCGAATACGGTAAATACAGGGAGCCAGCGATGGATCAGGCTGTCATCACCGCTCGGCGAGGCAGCACGCTCTGGAGCAGCAGCGTGAAGCAAATTCGTGCGCTCCATCAGGACACGAAAAAGACGCTGACGGACATGATTGCACTGCTGGACAGCAAACCGTTTAACAGCCGAATCGCGCAGCTCACCCAGGAGCTGCTGCGCCACGAGGCAGAGTTCAAGCGGCAACAGGCGGAATGCGACCGCATCATCGAATGCGCCAGCCAGACCGTTCCACGATTCATGGATTTCATGAACGTGAGGACATATGAATACGCAAAACGAAAAGGACTGCTGGTCAAGGCCAAGTCCAGAAAAGTTCTGGAGACACTGGGCAGCGCGGTGACAGACGAGGGCAGTCTGGCTTCGGCAAGGAGCACACTGGAATGGCATCGTCGCGCCTACAACACGGCGATCCTCTCGGCAGGGAACATGGGGGCCTATTGTTCGCGTTTGTCCGGCCTCTTGAGCGCCACCCTCCGGGAGATCCAAGCGCTCAAGGCCGATCAGCCCGCTCGCCGCATGGCCGTCTCGTGCCAATCAGCAGCAAGTTCAGCACGCGAGTCCCTGCGCCTGATCAACCACACCTTCGACAATATTCTTCGATTCAGTATTTGAACCGCAAGAAAAACGGCACCTTACTGGGTGCCGTTTTCTCGTTACCACTGACGTTTACACGTAGAAAGACTTCAGCGGCGGGAAGCCGTTGAACTCAACCGCGCTGTAACTGGTGGTGTACGCGCCGGTGGACAGCCAATACAAGCGGTCGCCGATCGCCAGGTTCAGCGGCAGGCCGTATTTGTAGTTCTCGTACATGATGTCAGCGCTGTCGCAGGTAGGACCGGCAATGACGACTTCTTCCATTTCGCCTTTCTTCTCGGTCCAGATCGGAAACTTGATGGCTTCGTCCATGGTTTCGATCAGGCCGGAGAATTTGCCCACGTCGGTGTACACCCAACGCTCGACGGCCGTGCGGGATTTACGCGAAACCAGCACCACTTCGCTGACCAGGATACCGGCATTGGCGATCAACGAACGGCCCGGCTCCAGAATGATTTCCGGTAGGTCATCACCGAAATCTTCTTTCAGATAGCGAATGATTTCTTCAGCGTAGGTTTCCAGACTGTTGGTGCGGGTAATGTAGTTGGCCGGAAAGCCACCGCCCATGTTGATCAGCTTGAGGACGATGCCGTCTTCTTCTTTCAGACGCTCGAAGATCACTTTCACCTTGGCGATCGCGGCGTCCCAGACGCTGATGTCACGCTGCTGCGAACCGACGTGGAACGAAATGCCGTAAGGCACCAGGCCCAGCTCACGGGCAAGAATCAGAAGGTCCATGGCCATGTCGGTCTGGCAACCGAACTTGCGAGACAGTGGCCAGTCAGCGGTGGTCGAACCCTCAGTGAGGATGCGCACGTACACTTTGGCGCCCGGCGCAGCCTTGGCGATGTTGCGCAGGTCAGCTTCGGAATCGGTGGAAAACAGGCGCACGCCCTTCTCGTAGAAGTAGCGAATGTCTCTGGATTTCTTGATGGTGTTGCCGTAGCTGATGCGATCCGGGCTGACGCCGCGGTCCATCACCTTATCCAGCTCGTAAATCGAGGCGATGTCGAAACTGGAGCCCTTCTCCTTCAGCAGATCGATGATTTCGACCGCCGGGTTGGCCTTCACGGCGTAGTAAATGCTCGCGAATTCGAAGCCTGCACGCAGGTCGTCGTAGGCCTTGCTGATCATCGCGGTGTCGATGACCACGAACGGGGTTTCTTGCGTGTCGGCAAACGCCTTCATTTTTGCGAAGGTGTTTTTCTCGAAATAGTCTTCGACCTGGATCGACATGCGGGGACTCCTGTTGGCAAACGGTAAAAAACAATGGGTGTGAGCGCGTGGCTCCTGAACGTCCTCCGTATCCCCACTTTGGTTCGCCTACTTCCCAAGGCTGCTCGGCCGAAAGCAAAAAGGCCACCCGGTGATACGCCACGGTTGGCCTTGCTGTCTCGTCGTCAGTACTTGAGCCGGATGGATCGTTTCCAGCATGGACGTTCGGCGCGAACTGTAGGACCTGAGGGACCGGAGATCAACTAAAAATGTCGCGTTTCTGCCCGTTTTTGCCAGACGGGAATCCACGCCCATTCAATCAACCCGTAGTAACCGACCGATGTGACAGGGTGATGTTCCCCCAGCAGGGCAAATGCGCATTTGGGATGAGGGCTACCGCTCTGTCAGACGCCGGCTACGCGATCTTCAGAAACACCCTTCGCGGCGTGCTTCCCTCCTTCCAGATCAGCAACAGCCCCCGGCCGTTAGGCTCGACATCATTCGGCCTCGCTACGAACACGGCACGTCGCGAAGCACCTACTTGGGACTCGGGTCATGGATGATTTGTGCCAGCACTACAGCAGCTACGTCACTTCCGGTACGTCCCTAATCTGAAGCGCGACCGAATCGTCGACTGCATTCAGTGTGCGGTCGCCGCAATGAAGTAAATGCCCTCAACCATCAAAGATCTAAACTTATCGAGGAATTGACCATGTCACTAGATGCCTATTTACAGATTGAGGGTGTTCCAGGCGAAACGCTCTCCGAGGGGTATGAAAACTGGATAGAACTTCAAGATTTCGATCTCTCTGCCAGCCAAACGGCTTCCGCAACATCGACCTCAGCTGGCGGTGCGACTTCAGGCCGGGCTTATATGAGCGATATGCTTGTTCGAAAAGCGGTTGACAATGCAACGCCTAAACTTCATGAGGCGTGCTGTAGCGGAAAGCACTTTAAACAGGTATCCGTGCATCTATTCCGTGCGGGAGATCCAAAAGTCAAATACCTCGAAATAAAACTAGAAGAGGTCATCATCAGTTCTTTCACAATACTAGGCAACGGTGATCATGAAAGCAGCTTTCCGAGCGAACTCGTTGCGCTAAACTATGGAAGAATTCAGCTTATTTATGCAAAGCAAAGTCGACAGACGGGACAGACCGCGGGCCAGATTGCCGGCGGCTGGGATGCCATCAGCAACAAGATATTTTCGTAATTCGCAAGCCAACTTGCAGGAGCAAAAAATGAATTACGAAATGCCCGATATCATTCCTCCGGGTGTAAATGTGGACGTCAACATGAAGATCGCGAATGAGCAATGGAACCGAGATCCTGCCACGGGGGCATTCATGAGTTGGTTTTACTACAAGGTTCGTAATCGCAGCCCGTGGGATTACAAGCAGCAAAATCCTGCTTGGGAAGATTTCGGAAACTTTCACTACGGTGCCGTCGGTACAGCCGGGCAGCTGAGCGAGCAGCTTTTACTAAGAGCGGCCGGATATGCCCAAAAGCAAGCGAAGACACAAAAGATTGATCACAATTGGGGCTATTGGTTCTGGCTTCCTCCATACGGGGATGACCCTAAAGACCAGAGGTGGATAAAAATGGGGATCTTGTATGCAAAATCCAAAGGATACTAAACTCAAACTCACCTACAAACATGCATTCTGGATGCTTGTAGCGATTTTGATTTTCAATGCTTCATTCGGCGATTTCTTTGAATTCGGAAGCGACGCTGACGAGATAGTTTTGAAACGACAGCTCCCGCAGGGGGACTGGCTGTACATTACCCGTTATGGCGCGATGGCTACTGACGCGGACACCTTGCGTTTTTTTATCAGCAAACCGCTAAAAGGCGATGATTCAGACGTACTCGAACAACTCAACAACGCGAGCGAATTCATGATTACGGACAGCACGTTGGAAAATGTTCACATCCAAGACACATCCAATGGAGTAGGCATAAAA
The DNA here is from genome assembly GCF_036387035.1 of Pseudomonas sp. Taxonomy (GTDB): domain Bacteria; phylum Pseudomonadota; class Gammaproteobacteria; order Pseudomonadales; family Pseudomonadaceae; genus Aquipseudomonas. The sequence goes on from NZ_DASVUM010000166.1 coordinate 78,175, forward strand.
GTGAAGGGAGCAATCTATCGCTATTTCAGTAAGGAGTATGTCGCTGAAGGTAATGAATTAAGAAACTATCGAATCACATTGACCCAACTGGACGACAGTTCAACAAACTGACGCATGACCGGACCCTCCTTCCAGTTTGGAAAAACCTGAACGACACACATCTAAACGGAAGATCGAGGTTTTGAAGGAGTCTGGACAAGAACCCTAATTTTTTAAACAGGTTGGTAGGAAGCTGACTTGTCCCCGCTTACGAATCAACGACGCTACCGTCAACAGCGGCCCAGGCACCCAGCGCACCCGGGCCATCCACGTTAGTTGGCGGCCGCCTGCTCCACCAACTCCGCCGGCGAAACGATGCTGGTCTTCATCCCGCGCGACTGGCCGGAGCTCAGGTAAGCCGCAATCGACTCCTGCGTCACTTCACCCAGGAACACATTCTCGGCGTCCAGCACCGGCAGCCACGAGCGGTTGAACTCGTACATGCGCGACAGCAGAATGCGCAGGTGCTCATCAAAGGCTGCGGTGGCATTGAACGGACGCAAGAATTGCTCGCATGTGCCGGTCTGACGGTGCAGGTCGCGGCGACGGACGTAGCCCATCGCTTTGTTCTCGGCGTCGGTGACGACCACGTAGCGGCGGTCGTTTTCGTCCATGATTTCCAGTGCATCGGCGACCGGGGTTTCCGGACTGACGGACGGCGCGTTGTCCGCCGCGTCCTCTGCCTTGACCAGCAAAAGTCGCTTGAGGGTGCTGTCCTGACCCACGAAGTTGCTGACGAAATCGTCCGCCGGGTGCGCCAGCAGCGTGTCCGGGTGGTCGATCTGCAGCAGCTTGCCAGCGCGGAAGATAGCGATCTTGTCACCCAGCTTGATGGCTTCATCGATGTCGTGGCTGACCATGATCACGGTCTTGTTCAGCGCGCGCTGCATTTCAAAGAATTCGTTCTGGATCATCTCCCGGTTGATCGGGTCGACCGCCCCAAACGGTTCATCCATCAACAGCAGAGGCGCGTCTGCGGCGAGCGCACGAATCACCCCGATCCGCTGCTGCTGCCCACCCGACAACTCGCGTGGGTAGCGATGCAGATACTGCTTGGGTTCCAGCTTGATCATGCTCATGAGTTCGCGGGCGCGGTCGTGGCATTTCTGCTTGTCCCAGCCCAGCAGCTTGGGCACCACGACGATGTTTTCTTCGATGGTCATGTTGGGGAACAGACCGATCTGCTGAATCACGTAGCCGATGTTGCGGCGCAGGGTGACTTCGTCCAGCCCGGTCGTGTCCTCGCCATTGATCAGCACTTTGCCGGAGGTCGGCATGATCAGCCGGTTGATCATTTTCAGCGTTGTACTTTTGCCGCAACCCGACGGGCCCAGGAACACGCAGATCTCGCCTTCGTTGACGGTCAGGCTCACTGAATCGACAGCCTTCACTTCCTTGCCGTTGCTCTGGAAAGTCTTGGTGAGGTTCTGCAGCTCAATCATTTGTTTGGCGATCATTTCAGGAGTCCTTTTGGAGTCAGCGAGCGTTGCAGCCATTGCAGAAGCAGGTCGGCGAAGATGGCCAGGATGCTGACCAGTACGGCGCCGACGACCAGCATCGACATGTCGCTGCGGCTGATGGAAGCGAGGATAAGTACGCCCAGACCGCCGGCGCCGATGGTGGCGGCGATGGTCATGACACCGATGTTCATGACCACGGCGGTGCGTACGCCGGCGAGGATCACCGGGACGGCGATCGGCAGCTCGACCATGCGCAGGCGCTGGCCGAAGGTCATACCGATGCCCTTGGCGGCTTCGCGAATGCCGGGCTCGACGCCGGTCAGCGCCAGGTAGGTATTACGCATGATCGGCAGCAGCGAATAGAGAAACACTGCGGTGATCGCCGGCATCGGGCCCAGGCCCTGACCGAATCTGGAGTAGAACGGCAGCAGCAAGCCAAACAGGGCGATTGACGGGATGGTCAGCAGCACCGTGGCGCTGGCTTGCAACGGCCCGGCAAGGGTCGGGAAGCGCGTCATCAACACGCCCAGCGGCACGCCGACGAGGATAGCCAGCGTCACCGCAATGCCGACGAGGGTGATGTGTTGCAGAGTCAGGTGCATGACCTGATTCCAGTCCAGATGGGAGAAAGCGCTGAGGAAACTCATGGTTTCTCCTCCTGTTTTGCGGCCGGCGCCGGCGGGACCGGTACGCTGTCGGCGGAAGGATTGATCGGATGCTCGCGCAGGAATTCAGCCGCCACGACGGTAGGACTTTCATGGTCAACGTCAATGCGTGCATTCAGCGTGCGCATCGTCTGGTTATCCAGCAGCGCAGCGAGCGGCTTGAGCAAGTCGGCCAGCTCCGGGTGCTTATCCAGGTACTCTTTGCGGATCACGGGCGCAGCGGTGTAGTCCGGGAAATAGTGCTTGTCGTCCGCCAGCACCTTGAGTTCGAAAGCGTTCAAACGACCATCGGTGGTGTAGACGAGACCGGCGAAAACCTGCCCGTTGCGCAGCGCGGTGTAGACCAGGCCCGCGTCCATCTGGCGGGTGTTCTCACGCCCCAGGTCCATGCCGTAATGCTTGACCATGCCCACCAGACCGTCAGAGCGATTGGCGAACTCGGTGTCCAGCGCAACGATGTGGCCCTTGTCAGCCTCAGCCTTGAGCACCGTGGTCAGGTCAGACATGTTGTTGATGTGCGGATACTGCTGCGCAATCTTGTCCGGCAGCGCCAGCGCATAGGTGTTGTTGAACTTCGAAGGGGACAGCCAGACCAGGCCCTTCTTCGCGTCCAGTTCCTTCACGCGCTGATAGGTCTGCTCGCTGTCGAGTTTCTCATCGACATGGTTGTAGGCAACCAGCGATACGCCGGTGTATTCCCACAGCAGATCCAGCTGGCCGCTTTCCTGAGCACTGCGCGCCAGGTTGCTGCCCAGGCCGCCGGTGATCTGGACCTGATAGCCCTTGTCGCGCAGGTATTGCGCGGTCAGTTCGGCGAGCATCGTCTGTTCGGTAAACACCCGCGCGCCAATCCGCAGCACGGGCATTTCAGCCGCTGCATCAGCGGCGTGAACGAAACCGGACAGCAACATCCCGACGCCCATGATTAATGTGCATAACTTCTTCATACCAATTCCTTTCTCAGCGGGGCTCGACTTATCGAGCCAGGCCGCGTTCCAGCCAGAGACGGCTTGCCAGGGTCACGGCGCCATCAAGCAACAGCGCCAGCAACGCGGTACACGCGGCGCCCAGCACCAGTTGCGGCTGATTGTTCAGGGCGATACCGGGGAAAATCAGGCTGCCCAGGCTGTTCGCGCCAATGAGGAACGCCAGCGGTGCGGTCCCGACGTTGATCGCCAGCGCCACACGTACCCCGCCGATGATGATCGGCACGGCGTTGGGCAGCTCGACACGCCACAGCACCTGGCGAGGTGTCATGCCGATGCCGCGAGCGGCTTCTTTAAGGGAACCCTGAACGTTTTTCAGGCCTTCGTAAGTGTTGCGCACGATGGGCAACAACGAAGCGAGGAACAAAGCGAAGATCGCCGGACCGCTGCCGATGCCCAGAATACCCAGAGCGATGGCCAGCACGGCGAGAGGAGGAACGGTGTTACCGATATTGAAGATCTGCATGAAGCGTTCGGCACGGCCAACCATGGTCGGTCGGCTCAGGACAATGCCGGTCGGGATTCCGACCACCAATGCCGCCAGCATCGAAGCCAGCACAAGCACCACATGGGCTTGCAGATAAAACAGCAGGTCATCCTGATATTGCCGGATGGTACTGATGCCGATCCATTGGACCAGCAGGGCCAGGAGTGCGATGACAATCACACCTCCCAACAGCCCCTTGCCATAGCGATTTGCCACGGGCGGACTCCTTATTTCAGTCGGCGAACGTCAGGCGTGGGACTGGCCTTTTCAGGCAGCACGCGAACGTCCGCGAAGAGCAGCGGGTGGGTCGCCGGAAAGGCGGGAGCCTCGGCGAAAACACAAGCCATGAGCGCAGCTTCGTCAAGCTAACTTGCTGATTTTGCAACCCTTGGCGTCTTTCGATACCTGGGAATGGACGTCTCCTTAACCGCAAAGGTTCCCACGTGAGGGGGCATCTGGCCACCCTTTATTGTCTGAACGGTTCGGTTATTGCTTTGGTTTGGGCTATAATCGGCGCCCTTTTTTGAATCACCTCTCGGGCGATTTCCCATGACCAGACAGGCCGCCGAAGTCGCGAAACGCCGCACTTTCGCCATCATTTCCCACCCCGATGCGGGTAAGACCACCATCACCGAAAAGCTCCTGCTGATGGGCAAGGCCATTTCCGTCGCCGGTACCGTGAAGTCGCGCAAATCCGACCGTCACGCCACCTCCGACTGGATGGAAATGGAGAAACAGCGCGGTATTTCCATCACCACCTCGGTCATGCAATTCCCGTATCGCGATCACATGATCAACCTGCTCGACACCCCGGGCCACGAAGACTTCTCCGAAGACACCTACCGCACGTTGACCGCCGTCGACTCGGCGCTGATGGTGCTCGATGGCGGTAAAGGCGTTGAGCCCCGCACCATCGCGCTGATGGACGTCTGCCGGCTGCGTGATACGCCGATTGTCAGCTTCATCAACAAGCTGGACCGGGACATTCGCGACCCTATCGAACTGCTCGACGAGATCGAAGCGGTTCTGAAAATCAAGGCCGCGCCGATCACCTGGCCGATCGGTTGCTACCGCGACTTCAAGGGCGTCTATCACCTCGCCGATGACTACATCATCGTGTACACCGCCGGTCACGGTCATGAGCGCACCGACGTCAAAATCATCGAGAAGCTCGACTCGGACGAAGCACGCGCGCATCTGGGTGATGAATACGACCGCTTTGTCGACCAGCTGGAACTGGTGCAAGGCGCCTGTCATGAATTCAACCAGCAGGAATTCCTCGACGGCCAACTGACCCCGGTGTTCTTCGGCACGGCGCTGGGCAACTTCGGTGTCGATCACGTGCTTGATGCCGTGGTGGACTGGGCACCGAAGCCACTGCCCCGCGTTGCCAACGAACGTACGGTCGAGCCGGTCGAGGAAAAGTTCGCCGGTTTCGTGTTCAAGATTCAGGCGAACATGGACCCCAAGCACCGCGACCGCATCGCGTTCATGCGCATCTGCTCGGGCAAGTACGACAAGGGCATGAAAATGCGCCATGTGCGCACTGGCAAGGATGTGCGCATCGGCGACGCGTTGACGTTTTTCTCCAGCGAGCGTGAACAGCTGGAAGAAGCCTACGCCGGCGACATCATCGGCCTGCACAACCACGGCACGATTCAGATCGGCGACACGTTCAGCGAAGGCGAAGCGCTGAGCTTCACCGGCATTCCGCACTTCGCCCCGGAGCTGTTCCGCCGGGTGCGCCTGAAGGACCCTCTAAAGTCCAAGCAACTGCGCCAGGGTCTGCAGCAACTGGCCGAGGAAGGCGCCACCCAGGTGTTCTTCCCCCAGCGCAGCAACGACATCATCCTCGGCGCCGTCGGTGTGCTGCAGTTCGATGTGGTCGCCAGCCGTTTGAAGGAAGAATACAAAGTCGAATGCGCCTACGAGCCGATCACTGTTTATTCGGCGCGTTGGATCGAGTGCAGCGATAAGAAGAAGCTCGAGGAATTCGAGAACAAGGCGGTGGAAAACCTGGCTGTGGACGGCGGCGGTCACCTGACCTACCTCGCGCCGACGCGGGTCAATCTGGCCCTGATGGAAGAACGCTGGCCCGACGTGAAATTCCGCGCAACGCGGGAGCATCATTAAGGCTCACCCCGTCATGTGATCGTTCCCACGCTCTGCGTGGGAATGATCGCCGGCCAAGGGCAACTGACCTTGGTCCGCATCAACGCCAACCTGTGGGAGTGAGCTTGCTCACGAAAGGGGCGCAACAGGCGATCGTGTTTGCCTGATCTGACGCCTTCGTGAGCAAGCTCACTCCCACGGGGGGCAGCTGTTACTTCGCCACCATCCCCACGCCTCGCCCACGCGGATCGGACGCGGTTTCGACTTTCGTGCCGTCGATCTTGATCGCCTGCACGTTGCCCATGGACCAGCCCTGATCCTTCAGCGTGTAGCCCATGGTCGTCAGCTCATTGGCCACAGGGGCCGCGAGCGGCGCGAATTTCTCGGTATAGATCGTGTCCTTGGGCAGCAACTGATGATGAACCCGCTGCGCCGCAACGGCGTCTTTGAGTGGCATGTGGAAATCGTAAATGTTGTTCAGCACCTGGAACACAGTGGTGAAAATCCGTGAGCCGCCTGGCGTGCCCAACACCAGCGTGACTGCGCCGTCGCGCGTGACCAGGCTGGGGCTCATCGAGGACAGCATGCGCTTGCCAGGCTCAATGGCATTGGCATCACCGCCCACCACGCCGAACGCATTGGCAACGCCCGGCTTGGCGCTGAAATCATCCATCTCGTCGTTCATCAAGAAGCCTGCGCCCTTGACCACCACGCCGCTGCCGTAATCCCAGTTCAGGGTGTAGGTGTTGCTGACCGCATTGCCCTTGGCATCAACGATGGAGAAGTGCGTGGTCTGGTGCGACTCAAGCCCGGCCTTGACGTTCTCTGTGGGCGAGATCGCCGTTGGATTGACCTCATGGGCGCGCTTGGCCAGGTAGGCGTAATCGGTCAACTGGCTCACCGGCGCCACCGAAAAGTCCGGATCGCCCAGGTAGTTGGCGCGATCGGCGAACACGCGCTTTTCAATCTCGGCCAGCAAATGGATGTAGCGCGCCGAATTAAGCGGCACGTCTTTGAAGTCGTCGGACAGCTGCTGCTTCATGCCAAGCAGTTGCGCCAGCGCGATGCCGCCGGAGCTGGGCAGCGGCGCGGTGTAGAGCGTGTTGCCGTTGAAATTCACGTGCAGCGGCTTGCGCCAGATCGCCTTGTAATCCTGCAGGTCCTGCCGGGTGATCAGGCCGTTGTCGTGCTGCATCTGCGCCACCAGCAGGTCTGCCGTCTGACCCTGGTAAAACTCGTTGGCGCCCTTGTTGGCGATGCGTTCAAGGGTCTTGGCCAGCTCCGGCTGACGAAACGTCTCGCCCGCCTTCATGTTGCCGAAGTAGTCGGCAAAGTTGGTCTTGCCGTTGAGTTGCTTGATCGCTTCGGCACCATACATGTACTGCTTGTCGGCGACCGTGAAGCCATTTTTAGCGTAGCCAATGGCAGGGGCCAGAAGCTCTGCCCACCGCAGCTTGCCGAATTTCTGATGCGCTTCCCACAGCCCCATCACGGTGCCGGGAACGCCAGAGGCGCGCGCGCCGACCAGACTCATGCCGGGGATCACCTCGCCTTTTTCGTCCAGGTACATCGTGCGCGTGGCCGCTTTCGGCGCGGCTTCGCGGTAGTCGAGAAAGTACGGCCTGCCGTTCATGAACAGGGTCATGAAGCCACCCCCGCCGATGTTCCCCGCCTCCGGGTAGGTGACCGCCAGCGTGAAGGCCGTGGCCACAGCGGCATCGACCGCGTTGCCGCCCTTCTTGAGAATCTGCGCAGCAACCTGAGCACCGTACTGGTCCGGGGACGCCACGGCGCCGCCTTCCAGCACGACGGCATATACCGGCGAACTTGCGGCGAAGATCACCGACAGAGCAAGGGCTTTAAAGGTCACTGCACGCATGGGGCTTCCTTGATGACAAATGCGACAGCTTGTTACTGATGGGCTGTCTGGAGGCTGAAGAGACTAACGGTCCGGCTGCCCATTAATGATGAAACTTCCCGCAAACGCAAACGGCCACCCGCAGGTGGCCGTGGCATCCATGGGCGGATGCGCTCGAACAGCTGCGCTTAGCCCTTGACCATGTCGTGCTTGATCCAGTCCAGCACCGACGTGTTTTTCGGTACCCAACCCAGCAGCTCCCGCGCATTCTTGCCACGCACGCGGCTGTTTGAACCCAGACCGTAGTTGGCCATTTCGTAGCCCCATTCAGCTTCGGCGTCCTTCAGTGGCCAGTCCTGCGCCGGACCCAGGCCCAGTGCCTCTGCAATGGCGTTACTCATGTCACGGAATGAAGCCTCGCCGCTCTCCACGAAATAGAACGTGCCGGCCGGCGTCTTTTCAAGGGCCAGCGCGTAGAGCTCGACGACGTCCTCGATATGAACGTTCGACCAGATGTTGCCGCCCGAGCCGACATGACGCACCACACCGCTCTTGCGCGCCTGTTTGATCAGTCGCGGCAATTGCACGCTGTCACGGTGGACGCCCAGACTGTGGCCGTAAATCAGCGAATTGCAGAGCACCGCCGACCGCACGCCGTCTTTCGCCGCCGCCAGCACCAGGTCATCGATGGCCACCCGGGCGGCCTTGTCCGGCGTGGCTGTCGGCAGTTGCCCTTCGTAATAGAGGTTGTCCGAACCTTCGCCGCCCGAGGCGTCGCCGACGATGCTTGAACCGCTGGTGTGCAGGAACGGCTTGTCGGTGCCGCGCAACGCGGCGATCAACGCCTCGACCGCGCCGCGGTGGTCGCTGCTCGCCGCATTGATCACGCCGTCTGCCTTGCGGGCCTGCTCGGTCAGAATGACCGCGTCGTCCAGAGTGCCGATGACCGGAACGATGCCGAGCGACGTGAGCTCAGCGGCCTGCTCGGCGCTGCGCACCAGACCGGTAACGTGATGGCCTTTGTTGAGCAGACCGGTTGCGATGGAGCCACCGATGAAGCCTGCGGCGCCAGTGATGAAGATGTTCATGGGGTCACTCCCGTGTGGCGTGAATGTGGGAGCGAGTATCGGCCTGTCATTCGTTGTGAAAAAGGCACGCGGGGCCAAATGACTCTTGCGCTGCGATCACGAATGTTTCTGCACGACGGGAAACACCACCGCCCTCTCCCGCCGCAGGTTCAAGGCCAGAACACTGGCCAGCACCACCATCGAACCCACGATCACCGTTGCCGACGGCATCTCGCCCAGCATCACCGAGGCAATGGCGATGGCCATCGGCGGCGTGAGGTACAAGCTCATCGAGGCGCGGCTGACGTCCATGTGCTTCAAGACATAGGCCCAGGCCAAATACGCCAGCGCGCTGGGGAACAGACCCAACACACCCACCGCCACATTGGCCCGCAGCGGCGCATTGACGATTTCGCCGATCAGCCCAGGCAAGTAAACCAGCAGGAAAACCGTGCCCGCCCAGACCGTGTAACAGACCATGGTCAGGCCGTCATACCGATGGCTGTGGCGCTTTTGCAAAGTGAAATACACGCTCCAGGAAAACGCCGCCACGAGAATCAGCAGCCCGCGCGCATCCATATGACCGATGCCACGATCACCGGTGACGACAATCGCCGCGCCCACCAGACCGAGTGCAACGCAGCCCCAGCGCCAGGCGCTGACCCGCTCCTTGAACAGGAAATGCGCCAGCAACGCTGTGAACAAGGGTGTTGACTGCACCAGCACGCTGGACGCCCCGGCACTGACGCCTGCCTGGCCGAAGTTGAGTGCGATGTGGTGCAGGCTGACGGCGAAAAAACCCAGCACCGCCAGCAACGGCAGGTCTTGCAGACGCGGCAACGAGATGCGCAGCGAGGAGGCGATGAGCAACATGAAGACCGACGCGATCAGGAAACGCAGCAGCGCCAGATGCCCGGGATCGTAGGCCTGTAGACCAATGCGAATGCCGGTCGGCGAGAACCCCCAGCAGGCGATCACGAAGAACGTCGCGAGCGCCACTTTCACGCCCTGCCAAGGCAGCCCGGCATCAGCCGTTGCATCCGCATGTAGAACGGGTTCACCCGCGACGCTCATATCCATACTCCTTGTCGGCAAGCCCGGTGCGTGCCCATGGCTGCGAGTATCGAAACAACTTATGCTCACCACAACCGAACAATAATGACTCAACCCCTCACTTTGGGTGATGAATGGAACTGGCTCAGATCCGCATGTTCAAGACTGTTGCCGACACCGGCAGCATTGCGCGTGCAGCCTTGATGTTGCACTGCGTGCCGTCGAACATCACCGCGCGCCTCAAGGCGCTTGAGGCCGAACTGGGCACCGAGTTGTTCTACCGTCAGGGGCGCGGCCTGCGCATCAGCCCGGCAGGAGAAATCTTCCTGACCTACGCAGGCAAGATGCTGAGCCTGGCCGAGGAAGCCAAACGCGCCGTGCATCCGGATGCGGCGCCGTCGGGGCCGCTGCGCATTGGCGCCATCGAGTCCTCGGCCACGGCGCGGCTACCGCGGCTGCTGGCGCGCTTTCATGCGCGTTATCCGCAGGTGTCGCTGGAACTGACGACCGGCACCGGCACGCAGCTGCTCGAAGCGACGCTCAACCAGAAGCTCGACGGCGCCATTGTCGCCATCGACGTCAAACGTCCTCGGCTCAAACGCACGTCCATGTACCGGGAGGACCTTGTGCTGATCGCGGCCGAGTCGTTGGGGCCGATACGTAGCGCGGCGGATCTGCAGGGCAAATCCATCTTCATGTGGCCCGAAGGCTGCCCCTACCGCGCGGCGCTGGAACGCTGGTTGCAGCACAATGGCCAGGCGCAACCCATCGTCAGCATCGCCAATTACGGCACGATCGTCGGTTGCGTCAGTGCAGGCGCTGGCGTGGCGCTGGTGCCCAAAGGGGTTTACGAGCAGTACCAGAAAGGCTCGGGCTGGGTCGGTTATGAATTTCCTGAACTGACCTCCATCGACAACCTGTTTTACTGGCACGAGAATGCCGAGCACCACCCGGCACGCGAGGCGTTTGTGGCGATGTTGCGCGCGGAATTCAGTGGCGCTGGCGAGGCCTGACGCTCAGGCGGCGTACTCCGCTAGCTTCTCCTGGATGAAATCCAGAAAGCACTGAATCCGCAACGCCAGCTGCGAGTTGCGGTAGTACACCGCGTGGATCGGCTGGCGATAGCCACTGTTGGCCTGGGGCAAAATCACGTTCAGACGTCCCTGTCGGATGTCTTCATGGGTCATGAAGTGCGAAAGGCACACGATGCCCTCCCCCGCCAACGCCAATTGCCGCAAGGTTTCGCCGCTGGAAGCCGAGACGGTCGGCTGGATGAACAGCCGATCCCCGTCGGCATGGCGCAACGGCCAGTGATTGAGGGTTTCGGTCTGGGTAAAGCCGAGCAGCGAATGGCCGCTCAGCGCCGGCACGGTTTTCGGCGTACCGTGCTTTTTGAGGTATTCAGGGCTGGCGAGGATGTTCAGCGGACTGCTGCCGAGCGGGCGGGCATGAAGGGTTGAATCGGCCAGAGCGCCAATGCGGATCGCCACATCCGTGCTCTGTTCCAACAGATCAATGATCAGATCGTTGCTGTTCAGCTCCAGCTGGATATCCGGATACAGCGCACGAAACTCGGCGACGTACGGGACGATGGAATGCAACATGAACGGCGACGCGGCGTTGATACGCAGGCGACCCGACGGCGTCTGTTGGCGCACCGACATACGCGCTTCCAGTTCTTCCATCTGATCCAGAATCTGCTTGGCCCGTTCGAGGAAAAACTTGCCCTCCTCGGTCAGGTCCATACGCCGCGTCGTGCGGTTGATCAGTGTTGTGCCCAGCTTGCCTTCGAGTCGCGACAACGTCCGGCTGATGGCCGAAGGCGTCTGCCCGACCTGTTCGGCAGCGGCTGAGATCGAACCGCTTTCGATCACGGTGACAAACACCTGCAACTCATCTGACCTGGCTTTCACTGTTGTCTCCCGCTCACAAGAGGCCGGATATTAGCGCGCTCGCGCGCAAAAGCGGCACGCAAGCTTGAAGCTCGCTGCTGCTCAGATCCCAAACACTGCTGCCAGATGCGCTTCGTAACGTTTTACGTCCGCGTCGATGTCAGGCCTCTTCATCACGTCCACCGAAAGGAAGGTCGGCAGACCGGTCATGCCCAAGAACTGGTTGGCCTTGTGAAACGGGAAGTAAACGGCATCGACGCCCTTGGCTTCGAAGAAGTCCGACGGGTCGTCGAAGGCTTGCTGCGGCGCGTTCCAGGTGGCCGAAATCATGTACTGCCTGCCGTGCAGCAAGCCGCCGCTGCCGTACTTCTGCGATGCGTCGGAGCGAGTGCGACCGTCGTTGGCGTACAGGCTGCCGTGACCTTCGGTCAGCACTTCATCGATGTACTTTTTCACGGTCCACGGGGCGCCCATCCACCAGCCTGGCATCTGCCAGATGATGACCTCAGCCCAGAGAAATTTCTGCACTTCCTCTGCCACGTCGTAGCCGCCATCGATGAACGTCTGCTGCACATCGAAACCGGCATGGTCCAGAAGCGCCAGCCCGGCTTCGTGCAGCGTGGTGTTGTAACGGCCGTCAGAGTGCGCGAATTGTTTGCCGCCGTTGAGAAACAGTACTTTTTTCATATCAAGCCTCGTCCGTGTCAATCGGCCCGCCCATGGCGCAGCCGGATTGAGGAGCATCAATGGGAATGGACGGCAGGATATCGGCAGGACAAGGCAGGAGTAAGCCGCCAGGGAGCAAAATACATTTGCGCCAACATCACGAATCGGACAGGTATTAGTGAATTTCTACGGCCGCTACAGGCGGTGACACGCCGACGTCTGTCGATCAGCCAGCGATCATCAGGTGCGTGCCCAAAAGCGCCATGCCGATGAAGAACATCCGCTTGAAGAGCAACGCGCTGATGCGTTGACGCAGCCACTGACCGAACATCATGCCGAGCAGCGCGGGCAACAACGCCAGCAACGAGGCGCCCATTTCGGCGCTGCCCACTGCGCCGTTCCAGAACAGGCCCGCGCCCAGTGCCAGGGTCGAGACGGTGAACGACAGCCCCAGCGCCTGCACCAGTTCATTGCGGTCCAGCCTCAGCCCCTGGATATAGGGCACCGCCGGAATGACGAAAACCCCGGTGGCCGCAGTGACCAGGCCCGTGATGAATCCGCACAATGGCCCAAGCCACCGCTCGGCAGCAGGCGGCACCGTCAGCGTGGGCAGAAACAGGCCGCACAGCGCATAGACGAACAGCGCGCCGCCCAGCGCCTTCGCCATGCCATGCCCGGTGCCGAGCCCCAGCGCGTATGAACCGAGCATCGTGCCGATGGCGATCATCAGCAGCAGCGGCCACAACCGTGCGCACAGCCTGCGCAGATGCCCGCCGGTTGCCAACTGCCAGAGGTTGGTCAGGGTCGATGGAATCAGCAGCAGCGCCGCCGCCTGGGTCGGCAGCATCATAGCGCCAAGCAAGCCCATCGCCAGCGTCGGTAGGCCCATGCCGATCACGCCCTTGACCGTCCCCGCCAGCAGAAACGTCAGCATCACCAGCGCTGACAAGGTCCAGCCGAGATTTTGATAAAGCGATAAGAAATCAGTCATGGGCGCATCCTGCGAATAGGTCGACGAAGGGAAACAGCGGGCATTGCAATCGACGCCACTTCAACACATTCCGGCCAATGCAGTATGGAAAATGGTCACTTCCGCACGGCTTTATAGCGATCGAATACCGCAGCTTTCCATTTCTGCCAACCCGACTTGCCATTTGTGATGTTTCACCAGTTGCCGGTTTTTTCTAGGATCCCCCGACGTCGTCGACGCCTGGCTCGCCAGCAATCACGTTTGAGGGGGAATGGATATGTCCGATGCAACTGAGCGTCTCTGGGGCGCACGCTTCAAGTCCGCGCCGGCCGAAGCGATGGCTAACCTGTCACGCTCACCTGCCGTTTATTTCCGCATGACGCCCTACGACATCGCGGGTTCAAAGGCCCACGCCCATGAGCTCGAACGCGCAGGCTTACTGGACGCAGGGGAAACCCAGCGCATCATCGACGCGCTGCAATCGATTGACGAGGACTTCGCCGTCGGCAAGATCCAGCCGATTCCCGCCGACGAGGACGTGCACACCTTCATCGAACGACTGCTCACCGAACGCCTCGGCGCGCTGGGCGGCAAGCTTCGCGCCGGGCGTTCGCGCAACGACCAGACGGCCAATGACATGCGCCTGTTTCTGCGCGACCGGATCCGTGTGCTGACCTTATCCATCCTCGATCTGCAGCAGGCATTGGTCAGTCAGGCCGAGGCGCATGTCGAAACGATTGCGCCCGGTTTCACCCACTTGCAGCAAGCGCAACCGATCGTGTTCGGTCACCATTTGATGGCCCATGCCCAGGCGATTCATCGTGACATCCAGCGTCTGCAGGACTGGGATCAGCGCTTCAACCTTTCCCCCCTTGGCGCCGCCGCCATGGCCGGGTCCGCCATCGCCCGCGACCCTCATCGCTCGGCGGCGGAGATGGGTTACGCCGGCCCGTGTGAAAACTCCATCGACGCCGTGGCCAGTCGCGATCACGTGGCCGAGTTCCTGTTCTGCGCGAGCATGTTGGGGATCAACATTTCGCGCATGGCCGAGGAGTTCTGCATCTGGACGTCGCGGCAGTTTCGCTGGGTCGAGCTGGACGATGCCTACGCAACGGGCAGCTCGATCATGCCCCAGAAAAAGAACCCGGACATCGCCGAGCTGGCCCGGGGAAAATCTGGCCGTTTGATCGGCTCGCTGACGGCCATTTTGTCGGTGCTCAAGGCGCAGCCGCTGTCGTACAACCGCGATTTGAGCGAAGACAAGCACGCCATATTCGACGCCCTGGACACGCTGAATCTGGTCCTCCCGGCGTTCGCCGGCATGGTACGGACGATGAAGGTGCGCAAGGACGAGTTGCTGCGGCAGGCGCCACTGGGCTTCACCCTGGCCACCGAAGTCGCCGACTGGCTGGCCGTACGCGGCGTGCCCTTCAAGGAAGCCCACGAGATCACAGGACAACTGGTGCAGCTGTGCGAGGCGCAGAACATTGGACTGCCTGAGTTGACGCCGGCAATGCTCGCCGACACCGACCCGCGCCTGACGCCGGAGGTCCTGGAGAACCTGACACTGGAGGCCGCACTGGCGGCGCGCAGCGGTTGGGGCGGGACGTCACCGGTGCGGGTCGTTGAGCAGATCGACCGGTTCAAGGCGCACTTGGTGGCGCAGGCCCAGTGGGCTAAGGACTACAGCGGACCGCGAGGTTGATGGTCAGGCGTCACGCTGCGATATTGCGGTGCTAGTGCTGGCCTCTTCCCGGCTAAAGCCGGTCCCACTAACTGACCGCATGCACCTTGTGGGACCGCGTGCACATGTGGGACCGGCTTCAGCCGCGTCACGCCGCAATATTGCGGTGCTAGTGCTGGCCTACTCCCGGCTAAAGCCGGTCCCACCGACTAACCGCGTGCACTTTGTGGGACCGGCTTCAGCCGGGAAGGCGTCAGGCGTCACGGCGCAATATTGCGGTGTTAGTGCTGGCCTCTTCCCGGCTAAAGCCGGTCACACTGACTGACCGCGTGCACTTTGTGGGACCGGCTTCAGCCGGGAAGGCGTCGGATGTCACTCCGCGATATTGCTGCGTTAGCACGGGCCTCTTCCCGGCTAAAGCCGGTCCTACTGACTGATCGCATGCACCTTGTGGGACCGACTTCAGCCGGGAAGGCGTCGGATGTCACTCCGCGATATTGCGGCGTTAGCACGGGCCTCTTCCCGGCTAAAGCCGGTCCCACTGACTGACCGCATACACATTGTGGGACCGCGTGCACCTACGTTCAGCCCTTCTTGATGTATGCCTCAACCACTGCCGAGAAGTCCTTGCCGCCGTCGCCGCGCAAACTCATGGCTTGATACAGCTGCTGCGCCAGCGCGCCCATGATCACCGGTTGGCGCGCAGCTTTGGCGGCCTCGGTGGCCAGGCCCAGGTCCTTGAGCATCAGCTCCGCGCCAAACCCTCCGGTGTAGCCGCGCGACGCCGGAGCGGTTTCCACGACGCCCGGCCACGGGTTGTACATTTCCGAGCTCCAGCAGCGTCCGGTCGAGCTGTTGATAATGGTCGCCAGCACACCGGTGTCGATGCCCAGGCTGTTGCCCAACGCCATGGCTTCTGCCACGCCGATCATGGAAATGCCCAACAGCATGTTGTTGCAGATCTTCGCGATCTGACCGGTGCCGACGTCGCCGCAATGGACAATATTGCGGCCCATCTGCGCAAGGATCGGCTTAAGCACCGTGAAGTGCTCAAGGCTGGCGCCGACCATGAACGTCAGCGTCCCGGCCTGTGCCCCGCCGGTGCCGCCTGACACTGGAGCGTCGCCGACCAGCACGCCTTGCTTCGCTGCAGCGGCTGCGACATCGCGAATGGTCTGCGGATCGATGGTGCTGCAATCCACGGCCGGTACCCCTGCGCCGATGCCGGCCAGCACACCGTCGTCATTCAGGTACACCGCGCGAACGTGAGCGGCCGCCGGGAGCATGGTGATGACCAGATCCGCGCCTTGAGCGGCATGCCTGGGCGACTCACTGATGCGGCTGCCCATTTCGGCCAGCTCCGCCAACACCTGTTGGTTAAGGTCAAACAAATGCAACTGGTGCCCGGCGCGAATCAGATTCCGGGCCATTGGCGCACCCATATTACCCAGGCCGATGAATGCGATCTTCATTGTTGTTCTCCTTGTTCAGTTCCAGTGGCCACGGGCAACGCGCGCCCGCAAGCGCGCGCTGGACTCAACGCAAATTGATCGTCGTGTTCACGCCGTCATTCACGCTGTCGTCATCGAACCAGCGGCTGGTGACGGTCTTGGTCTGAGTGTAGAACTGCACCACCTGTTTGCCGTATGGCCCCAGATCCCCGAGCTTCGAACCGCGTGACCCGGTGAAGCTGAAGAACGGCACCGGCACAGGAATCGGGATATTGATACCCACCTGGCCCACGTCGATTTCGCTCTGGAATTTACGCGCCGCCGCACCGCTCTGGGTAAACAGACCGACGCCGTTGCCGAACGGGTTGGCGTTGACCAGCGCGATGGCCTCATCCAGCGTGTCCACTTCCAGCACCACCAGCACCGGCCCGAAGATTTCCTGAGTGTAGATCTGCATCCCGGTGGTCACGCCCGTGAACAGCGTCGGCCCGACGAAGTTGCCGTTTTCGTAGCCGGCCACCGTGATGGCGCGACCGTCCAGTTCAAGGGTGGCGCCTTCCTGAACGCCGCTTTCAATCAGATCAAGGATTCGCTGTTTCGCACGCTTGGAAATAACCGGCCCGACGTCGGTGCCCGGTTCGCTGCCCGCATTCACCTTCAGCTTCTGCGCCAGCGCTTTTAGGTCGGGGAGCCACTGCTTCGACGCGCCGACCATCACCACCGCCGATGTCGCCATGCAGCGCTGACCCGCCGCTCCAAAACCTGCGCCGACCAGCGCATTGAGGGTCTGCTCGCGATTGGCGTCGGGCAGCACCACCGCATGGTTCTTCGCGCCCATCATCGACTGCACACGCTTGCCGTGCTTGCCAGCCAAGTCGTAGACGTGGGTGCCCACCGCCGTCGAGCCGACGAAGGACACCGCCTTGATGTCCTTGTGCGTGCAAATCGCGTCGACCACCTCTTTGCCACCATGCACAACGTTCAGCACGCCCGGCGGCACGCCCGCCTCGACGGCCAGCTCCACCAGCAGCATGGTCGACATCGGGTCCTGCTCGGACGGTTTCAGCACGAAGGTGTTACCGCAGGCAATGGCCATCGGGAACATCCACAGCGGAATCATCGCCGGGAAATTGAAGGGCGTGATTCCTGCGCACACACCGATCGGCTGACGCAGCGTGTAGGTGTCCACGCCACCGGCGACGTTCTCGGCGAATTCGCCCATCTGCAAGGTGCCGATGGAGCACGCATGCTCCACGACTTCAAGGCCACGGAAAATATCGCCTTCGGCGTCGGCAATGGTCTTGCCCTGTTCGGCGCTGAGCACGACGGCGATGCGCCTTGAGTGTTCGCGAATCAGCGCTTGCAGCTTGAGCATGATGCGCATGCGGGCGCCAATCGGCGTGTGCCGCCAGGTGGCGAACGCTTTTTGCGCGGCAGCGACGGCGGCATCAACCTCAGCGGCGGTCGCGAATGGCACATGGGCCAGCACTTCCTGGGTCGCGGGATTGACGACGTCCAGCCACTCGCTGGTTTGCGAATCAACCCATTCGCCGCCGATCAGCAGCTTCACGCGGGCCACCGTGGTGTTGTTTTGGTTCAGTGAGACGTTCATTGCCTAATGCTCCATTCGAGGCAGCGCGCCGACGTGGGCGCGCTGAAAATCGGGGTTCAGCCTGCGCGATGGCGAGGCGGATCGCGCTTCATCAGCGCGGTACACACCAGCGCCACCAGCGCCATGCCGATCAGGTAGGCGATCACGTAGCGCGGACTGCCGCCGCCCATGGCCAGCAATTGCGTCGCGATCATTGGTGCAAATCCGCCGCCCAGGACGCCCGCCAGTTGCACCGACACAGAAATGCCGCTGTAGCGGATTTCCGCCGGAAATTGTCGGGCGAACAAGAGCGATTCCGGCGCATACAGGATCGGGAAGACCACGCCCACCGCCAGCACCATCGCCCACCACACCAGTTGCGGTTCGCGGGTGCCCAGCATGGCGAAGAAGGGATAGACGAAGGCGCAGAGCAGCAGAAGCCCGGCGAAATACAGACGTTTCTGACCGACCTTGTCGGAAAGGTGGCCACACAGCGGCATCGTTACCAGAGACAGCGCCGCGCCGGCGGTAATCGCGCTCAACACATCAGCACGAGGGATGAGCAACTGGTTGGCGGCGTACGCCAGTGCGAAAGTCACCGACATGTAAAACCAGGCGTTCTCGGCGGTGCGCGCGCCGATGATGGTCAGGGTTTCTTTCGGGTGCTCGCGGAAGACCTTGAACAGCGGCACCTTGACGGCGATGTTGTCTTTTTTGAGCTTCTCGAAATCGGGCGACTCCGGGACCTTCAAGCGAATCAGCCAGCCCACCCCCAGCAACACGACGCTGGCCAGAAACGGAATCCGCCAGCCCCAACTGAGCATGTCGGCCTCCGGCAATTTGGCGACCATGCCCATCGCCAGCGAGGCCAGAACCAGCCCTGCACCCACACCGGTTTGTGGCAGGCTGCCGTAGAAACCCTTGCGGCCTTCGGGCGCATGTTCCACCGCCATCAACACTGCCCCGCCCCACTCACCACCGACCGCCATGCCCTGCAGAAAACGCATCGCCACCAGCAACACGGCGGCCCAGTAGCCGATCTGCTCGTAGGTGGGAATCAGGCCGATGATGATGGTCGGGATGCCCATGAGCATCAGGGTGAACAGGAGCATGGATTTGCGCCCGATCTTGTCGCCGAAATGGCCGAACACGATGCCGCCCAATGGCCGACCGAGAAAGCCCACGGCGTAGGTAGCGAACGCCGCCAGCACACCGATGATCGGGTCCAGCGCAGGGAAGAAGATTTTGTTGAAAATGAGGGCGGCAGCCGTGCCGTAGAGGAAAAAGTCATACCACTCGATGGTCGTGCCAGCCATGCTCGCCGCGCCGGCAAGCCGGTAGGATCGAGCGTTTTTCACGGGGCCGGCATCGAGTGCGCCGACGTCCGCCGTAATAGCGTTCTTCATAAACTCCTCCGCTTATTTATTGTTGTGCAGGGTGTTATGGCGTGTGTTTTCTGAATGTATTTGAACCTGGAACTGGCCCTCGATGGATCACTGATTCTGTAAGAGCCGGCTCGCTGGCGAACGCGTCAGGTCACTGACGCCGGTGCTCATGACACAACCCGGTTCGCCAGCAAGCCGGCTCCTACAGGCCTTGTCGTTGCTGGGCTGCATGGGTTGGATACGGCCGCGCTTCGGAGTATAGATGTGCAAACTTCTAATAAGAACGCACATAAAAGCAGGTCCGACATGCAAAAAAACATCACCTCCCTGAGCGCATTGAACTGGGATGACCTGAAGTTTTTTCTCGAAGTCGCGCGCACGCGCAAGGCCAGTTCTGCCGCCAAACGCCTCGCCGTGGACTACACGACCGTGTCGCGACGGATCAGCGCGCTGGAAACTTCACTGGGCACGCTGCTGTTTGAAAAGTCCCGCAGTAACGGCTTTATTCTCACCGCCGAAGGTCAGCGATTGCTGGGCGCGGCCGAGTCCATCGAAAGCACGCTGCATATTGCCTGCGAGCAGGTTTCCGGTTCCGGAGTCGCGCTGTCGGGTCACGTGCGCATGGGCTGCACCGAAGGCTTCGGCAGCTTTTTCATCACCCCTCAGCTGAGTCACTTCACCGATACGTACCCGGCCATCTCGGTGGACATCCTGCCGCTGCCGCACTTCATCAGCCTGTCCAAGCGCGAGGCCGATATCGTCATCGCGCTGGAGCGTCCGGAACACGGCCCTTATGTGTGCTGCAAGCTGTGCGATTACAGCCTCAGGCTCTACGCGACGCAGGACTACCTGGACAATCACACGCCCATCCTCAAAACCGAAGACCTCGCCGACCATCCGTTCATCAGCTACGTCGATGACCTGGCTTTCAGTTCGCAATTGCTCTACCTCAGTAACCTGTTACCCGGCGCCCACGCAACACTGCGCAGCACCAGCGTCATCGCACAGTACGTCGCCGCGCTGCAGGGCCGCGCGCTGGCCATCCTGCCGTGCTTTCTGGCGGCCCAGGACGCTCGATTGCTGCCGGTGCTGGAAAGTGAGGTGAATATCACGAGGCAGTTCTGGATGTACTGCCGCGAGGATTTGCGCAAGCTCAAGCGGATCACGCTGCTGTGGGATTACATCCGCGCGGCCACCGAGCGTAATCAGGCGTTTCTGTTGGGCAAGACGGATCGGATGACGTTTGTGGATTAGACCCGCGAAGACTATGTAGGAGCGTGGCTTGTCCCGCGATCGGCGACGCAGTCGTCGTCCCGGCTGCCATGGTATGTCAGGGGAAAATACGTCTGCTGCTCCTGCTGCCGGTGCCCGGCAGATCGCGGGACAAGCCACGCTCCTACGGGCGTACGCGCAGGATTGGCCGTCTAGAGGGGCCCTCCCCGGCATAGTTCAGAAATCTCTGAACTATGCATTTGAGCTTTCCTATTCTTCCCGTTCATCGGCCGAACCTAAGATCGGCCCCAATAAAGGAGCCCGTCCCGTAGAGACCCGGCCCGAAGATTGCCTTTTCTGATGTGACTGCCGTTGTAACCCGTCTCGGCCTGGCCGTGGCGCAGCCTTTTCTCGGTCACACGTCAGCCGCACGACGCAATCTTTGAGGACGCTCGATGAAACTGGAAGTCTTTCGCACGCTCTGGGGCTACCGCGCCAGCAAGGCCCAGGCGCTGGAGGAGCTGCTGGAAGCCGGGTTCGACGGCATGGAGGCCCGCCTGCCGCTCACGCCTGCCGAGCGCGCGGAATTTGGCGCATTCCTGCGAGCAAACCACGTGCCCTACATAGCCACGGTGTTCACCGCCTATGACGTCCTCCCGGAGCAATCGGCGACGACGGCGGAGCACCTCAACGATCTGGAACAGAAGCTCGCCTGGTCGACAGAACTCGCGCCGCGCTTCGTCAACGTTTTGGCCGGCAACGATCGCTGGCAATTGTCCCAACAGGTGGACTTCTTCGGTCAGGCGCTGGAGCTGTCGCGCACGCATGGCCAGACAGTCGCCTTCGAAACCCACCGCGCGCGCTCGCTATTCAATCCGTGGGTCACCCTCGAACTGATCCGCCAATTGCCTGACCTGCGCTTCACCAGCGACATCAGCCACTGGATCGTCGCCTGCGAACGGTTGCTTAACGACCCCGAAGACGACCTCAACGCGTTCGTGGAGCGCGTCCATCACATTCAGGCTCGCGTCGGTTACGACCAGGGCCCGCAAGTCCCTCACCCCGCTGCCCCCGAATACGCCCGCGAACTGGCTTTTCATCAGCAGCATTGGGAAGCCGTCTGGCGATCCCAGCAAGCGCGCGGCTATCAGGTCAGCACGATGACGCCCGAATTCGGTGCCGACGGCTACTTGCACCATTTGCCCTTCACCAATGTGCCGGTGGCCGACCTCTGGTCGCTGAACGTGTGGATGGGCCAGACCGAACGCGAACATTTCCAGCGCTTTACCCATACAACAAGCCGATAAGGAGCGTTTCGTCATGCCTGATCCGTCGCACGCGGCAGCCCCGAAGGTCGCCAACTTCAGCAGCATCCCGGTGGTCGATATCGCCGGGCTGTTCAGCCCCGACATTGCCCAGCGCCAGCGCGTCGCCGACGACCTGGGCAAGGCAGCACGCGAAGTGGGCTTTCTGTACGTCAAGAACCACGGCATCGCGCCTTCCTTGATCGAGGGTCTGCGTCAGGCAGCCAAAGACCTGTTCGCCCAGTCGCTCGATTA
Source organism: Pseudomonas sp. (assembly GCF_036387035.1). Lineage (GTDB taxonomy): Bacteria > Pseudomonadota > Gammaproteobacteria > Pseudomonadales > Pseudomonadaceae > Aquipseudomonas. Next base: position 100,312 of record NZ_DASVUM010000166.1, read on the forward strand.
CAAGATGCAGCATTACATCGGCACCTCACGCAGCCACAAGGGCTTCGTGCCCGAGGGCGAAGAGGTCTACGCCAAGGGCAAGCCGGATCACAAGGAAGCGTTCGATATCGGTTTTGAAGTGGGCGATGACGACCCGCTGGTGATCGCCAAAACCCCGCTGATCGGCGCCAATGAATGGCCCGACCTGTCTGGCTTCCGACCTGCCGTGGAAGCGTATTACGCAGCGGTGTTTGCTCTGGGCCGCCGGCTGTTCGACGGCTTTGCGCTGGCGCTGGGCCTGGAAGAAGGCTACTTCGAAGCCATGGTCACGCGCCCGCCCTCCAAGCTGCGCTTGATTCATTACCCGTTTGACGGCGCCGCACAGGACGCGCCCGGAATTGGTGCGCACACCGACTACGAGTGCTTCACCATGCTGCTGGCGGACAAGCCCGGACTCGAAGTGATGAACGATCTGGGTCAGTGGATCGACGCGCCGCCTCTGGACGGCGCGTTCGTGGTCAACATCGGCGACATGCTGGAGGTCATGACCGCTGGTACGTTCGTTGCTACTGCACACCGGGTACGCACCGTCAGCGAGGAGCGGTATTCGTTTCCGCTGTTCTTCGCCTGCGACTTCCACACCCAGATCAAGCCCCTCGCGCAGTTTGACAAGGGCACTGCCGACTACGAAGAAATCACCATCGGCGAGCACATGTATGGTCAGGCGCTGCAGACCTACCAGTACCTGCGGCGCAAGGTCGAGAGCGGCGAACTCAAGCTGTACGAAAAGGCGCGAAAGCCGTCGAGCTTCGGCCACCTGAAGAACCAGACGCAGGACGCGTCGTGATGCGATGCGTCGCCCTGCCTCGCCCGAATACCCAGCACACCCACCCCTACCTTCCTGACGTGGAGTCACCGACGATGCGCAACACTTTGAACACTGCCGCCCGCTTGACCGTGCTTGCCTCTGCCGTGCTCGGCGCATCCCTCCTCGCTGCCACTGCCGCACAGGCGGCCACCACCGTCACGCCCGGCCAGTTCAAGGTGGGCATGGAAATCACCTATCCGCCATTTGAGTCCTACGATGAGAAAAAGAATGTCGTCGGTGCCGACCCGGACCTGTCGCGCCTGCTCGCCAAGCACCTGGACCTCAAGCCCGAGTTCATTGACACCAAGTTCTCCAGCCTGATCCTCAGCCTGAATGCCGGTCACTACGACGCAATCATTTCGGGGATGTACATCACCCCGGAGCGCCAGACCCAGGCCCAGACCATTCCCTACGCCGTGACCGGCGCGGCGATCATGGTGCTCAAGGACAGCCCGCTTAAACCCAAGGTGCCGGAAGACCTGTGCGGGCTGAAGATCGGCCTGGAAAAAGGCACCACGTGGGTCACCCAGTTCAACAAGCTGTCTGCCGAATACTGTGTGCCGAAGGGCAAAGGTGCGGTCGCCGTCAGCGAATTCCCGTCCGCACCGGAAGTGACCCAGGCCCTGCTGTCGGGCAACGTTCAGGCACAAGTGGAAATCGACGGCGCCGCCGGCATGATCGCCGAACGCACCAAGGGCCGCGTCGTGGTCAGCACCGAGCACTCCATCTACCAGCAGACGCTCGGCATCTACGTGAAGAAGGGCAATGACGAGTTGTATCAGGCATTGCTGAAGGCTTTCGACGAGACGAAGAAGTCCGGCGAATACGCTGCTCTGCTGAAGAAGTACAACCTGGAAGAACCCGCAAACTGACGGCTTGATGCGTCACCCCGCGTAGGAGTGAGCTTGCTCGCGATTGACCGTGACAGACGATGAAGGTGTGTCGGCTGTACCGACGTCATCGCGAGCAAGCTCACTCCTTCGGGGATCGCATTTGATAAGAGAATCCCGCCGGGCTCAGCCCCGCTGAGGTATGTATGCAATTCGAATGGTCCTACTTTTTTTCGCTGTTCTCGGTCGCTGACTTCTGGGAATCCTGCATCACCGTGATCGAACTCAGCGCGCTGGGCTGGTTCATCGGCATGCTCCTGGGCTTCCTGCTGGCGTCGGCCAAGCTCTCGACCGCGCGCTGGATCAGCGTGCCGGCGTCGATTTATATCTGGTTCTTCCGCAGTGTCCCGCTGCTGGTGCTGGTGGTGTTTACCTACAACCTGCCACAGATGTTTCCGGCCACCCGCGACGTGCTTTCCAACCCTTTCTATTCCGGCCTTCTGGCGCTGGTCGTCACGGAAGCGGCGTACATGGCAGAGATTCATCGGGGCGGGCTGATCTCCGTCGCGAAGGGTCAGAAAGAAGCGGGCCGTGCGCTGGGCGTCGGCCTGATTGGCATGCAGCGGCTGATCGTCATTCCCCAGGCGTTTCGTATCTCCCTGCCGACGCTGGTGAACGAATACATCACTGTGGTGAAACTGACCTCGCTGGTGTCGGTGATTTCCCTGACCGAACTGCTGACCGTGGGCCAGCGCCTGTATGCGCAAAACTTTCTGGTGATGGAAACGCTGTCGGCCGTCGCGGTGTATTACGTGATGATCGTAACGGTCTTTGGCTGGCTGTTTCACTGGCTGGAGCAGCACCTGGAGCTGAGTAATCGCAAGCCGCAGACGCTTGACGACTCCGCCCTTGGCCGCCTGCGCGCCAGCCTGGTCGCGCAGCCGGCGGTGACGCGCCAGCCGGCAAGCGGTTCGGGTTCGGCGCCGGCGCTGCAACTGGTCAACCTGCACAAAAGCTATGGCCAGCATGACGTGCTCAAGGGCATCAACCTGGACGTGGACGCCGGTCAGGTCATCTCCATTATCGGCCCGTCAGGCTCGGGCAAAACCTCGCTGATCCGCACCGTCAATAGCCTGGAAACCATCGACAAGGGCGAGATCATCTTGTTTGGCGAGGGCTACATTCATGCGGGCGACAATCCCAACGCGGCGCAGATCCGCCGTGGCGTGCAGCGCATTGGCATGGTGTTCCAGAACTTTAACCTGTTCCCCCACCGCAC
>NZ_DASVUM010000167.1:0-33820 GCF_036387035.1 Pseudomonas sp.
GTCGCCCTTCTTGAAACGACGTACGGCTTCTTCGCCCACTTCGTTCCAGGAGATGTCGGACAGGTGAACCAGGCCGTCGATGCCGCCGTCCAGACCAATGAAGATACCGAAATCGGTGATCGACTTGATGGTGCCGGAGATCTTGTCGCCCTTGTTGAACTGGCCAGAGAAATCTTCCCACGGGTTAGATTTGCACTGCTTGATGCCCAGGGAGATACGACGACGCTCTTCGTCGATGTCCAGAACCATGACTTCCACTTCGTCGCCAACCTGAACGACTTTGGACGGGTGGATGTTCTTGTTGGTCCAGTCCATTTCGGAAACGTGTACCAGGCCTTCCACGCCTTCTTCCAGCTCCGCGAAGCAGCCGTAGTCGGTCAGGTTGGTAACACGCGCGGTGACGCGAGTGCCTTCCGGGTAACGAGCCTTGATAGCGACCCATGGGTCTTCACCCAGTTGCTTCAGACCCAGGGAAACGCGGTTGCGCTCACGATCGTACTTCAGGACCTTTACATCGATCTCATCGCCAACGTTGACGATTTCCGATGGATGCTTGATGCGCTTCCAGGCCATGTCGGTGATGTGCAGCAGGCCATCGACGCCACCCAGATCGACGAATGCGCCGTAATCGGTGAGGTTCTTGACGATACCCTTGACCTGCTGGCCTTCCTGCAGCGATTCCAGCAGAGCTTCGCGCTCGGCGCTGTTTTCGGCTTCCAGGACGCTGCGACGGGAAACGACAACGTTGTTGCGCTTCTGGTCCAGCTTGATGACCTTGAATTCCAGCTCTTTGCCTTCCAGGTGCGTGGTGTCGCGCACTGGACGGACGTCAACCAGAGAACCTGGCAGGAACGCACGGATGCCGTTAACGTCGACTGTGAAGCCGCCTTTAACCTTACCGTTGATAACGCCCTTGACCACTTCCTCAGCTGCGAAAGCCGCTTCCAGAACGATCCAGCACTCGGCACGCTTGGCTTTTTCGCGGGACAGCTTGGTTTCGCCAAAGCCGTCTTCGACCGCGTCCAGCGCAACGTGGACTTCATCGCCGATCTTGATGGTCAGCTCGCCAGCATCGTTGTGGAACTGCTCCAGCGGGATGAGGCCTTCGGACTTCAGACCAGCGTGAACGGTGACCCAACCAGCCTGGTAATCGATATCGACGATGATCGCGGTGATGATCGAACCGGCCTGAAGGTTAAGAGTCTTTAGGCTTTCTTCGAAAAGTTCAGCAAAGCTTTCGCTCATTTTAATTCCTGTTGATAAGGGCGAAGAATACGCCCATCTGCCACGCTCCAGACAACGTGGGTTTCGTTCATATGAAAGAAAGCCTGCGGGACTATGACTGGTCTCCCACATGGCTTTCTGGTCATCCGGCGATATCGCGGAGTGCGACTTCGCTCAGGATGCGTTCAAGCACCTGCTCGATGGACAATTCGGTGGAATCCAGCTGAATGGCGTCGTGCGCCGGCTTAAGCGGTGCAACCGCTCGCTGGGTGTCACGCTCGTCGCGGACACGGATCTCATCTAGCAGACTCGGCAGACTAACATCGTCACCCTTGGCCTTCAACTGCAAATATCGCCGACGGGCACGCTCGTCGACGCTGGCCGTCAGAAAAATCTTCAACGGAGCGCCTGGAAACACCACCGTGCCCATGTCGCGGCCATCGGCGATCAGCCCCGGAAACTCCTGAAAAGCACGCTGGCGTTGCAGCAATGCTTCGCGCACAACCGGCAACGACGCGACCTGCGAAGCGCCACTGCCAACCTGCTCGTTGCGGATGGCCGACGTTACGTCTTCCCCTTCCAGGATGATGCGCTGACCGTGGTCATCGGTCGCGGCCATGAACTGCACGTCCAGATGCGCAGCCAGCAGTTTCAATGCCTCTTCGTTGGTCAGATCGACGCCGTGGTTGACGGCGGCGAACGCCAGCAGACGATACAGCGCACCCGAATCCAGCAGTGACCAGCCCATATGTTTGGCCAGCTTGCCGGCCACCGTGCCCTTGCCCGAACCGCTGGGTCCGTCGATCGTAATGACCGGAGCTTGAACTTTCACGATTGCCCCTCTTGCTTTATACGAATACCCACCTGAGCGCACAGCGTCAGGAAACCGGGAAAAGAAGTCGCCACAGTGGCGCAGCCCCGGATGTGAATCGGGCTGGCCGCGCGCAGCGACGCGATACTGAATGCCATGGCGATGCGGTGATCACCTTGCGCATTGATTTCACCACCGCCGACGGTTCCGCCATCAATAATGATGCCATTTGCGGTCAATTCAACGTTTATGCCCAGTGTCGCCAGACCGTCGGCCATGACCGCAAGCCAGTCGGAATCCTTCACGCGCAACGCCTGGGTGCCCTGAAACACCGTCCGCCCTTCGGCGCAAGCGGCGGCAATAACCAGCGCCGCAAGCTCGTCGGTGGACAAGGGCGCCACTCCCTGGGGTATTTCAATTCCCTTGAGACGGGCGTGGCGCACGTGCAGATCAGCCACCGGCTCACCGCCTGCATCGCGCGGGTTGTGGGGCGTAATGTCAGCCCCCATCAAGCGCAGGATATCGATAATGCCGGTGCGTGTCGGGTTAACCCCAACGCCTTCCAGAACAAGCTCCGAACCCTCGGCGATGGAACCGGCTATGAGGAAGAACGCCGCCGAGGAGATGTCGGCGGGCACGTCGATGCGCGCTGCCTTGAGCTCGACGCCTGACTGGATGGAAACCGTCGCGTCATGGGCGCTTACCGGGTGACCGAAGCTTTGCAGCATGCGCTCGGTATGGTCCCGCGTCTGGGCGGGCTCATGCACCATCATTGTGCCGTTTGCGTACAGTCCTGCCAGCAACAGCGCGGATTTCACCTGAGCGCTCGGCTGCTGCATGTCATGGCGGATGCCTGCCAGATGCTGCCCGCCGCGAAGGGTCAAGGGTGGCCGACCGCCCTCGGCGGTATCGATCACAGCGCCCATCTGGCGCAGCGGCTCGACAATACTCGCCATCGAACGGCGGGACAGCGATCCATCGCCGGTCAGCACGCTGTCAAACCGTTGCGCAGCCAACAGGCCACAGAGCAGGCGCATCGACGTGCCCGAATGGCCCAGATAAAGAGGGCCCGGCGCAGCCTGAAGCCCGTTCAGGCCCACGCCGTGAATCGTCAGGCGACCGTGGTGCGGACCTTCGATAACAACACCCATGTCACGGAATGCCTGCAACGTCGCCAGCGCGTCTTCGCTTTCGAGAAAACCTTCGACAACGCTGATGCCTTGAGCCAGTGAGCCGAGCATGATTGCGCGGTGGGAAATCGACTTGTCGCCCGGCACGCGCACCCGGCCCCGGACAACGCCGCCCGGCTGAGCCATGAACGTCAGGTCGGCGCACGCCGGGGTTTCAACGTAGGCACGACGGGCCAGTATCTTGCCGAAGTGCTCCCGCGCAACCCTGGCCCGGGTGAACACGCCGAGCAATTGGTGGCCATCGCCCGCGTCCACGGCATCGCGCAGCGCATCGAGATCATTGCGGAAGGTGTCGAGCGTGCGCAACACGGCTTCGCGGTTGGCCAGGAAGATGTCATGCCACATCACCGGATCACTGCCGGCAATGCGCGTGAAGTCGCGGAAGCCGCCTGCTGCATAGCGAAAGATGTCGAGATTTTCGTTGCGCTTGGCCAGTGAATCCACCAGCCCAAACGCCAGGAGGTGCGGCAGATGGCTGGTCGCTGCCAGCACTTCATCGTGACGCTCGACCTGCATGTGCTCGACGTCTGCGCCCAGGGCCGACCACAGGCGGTCGACCAGCGCCAACGCCGACGGATCAGTTTCAGCCAAGGGCGTGAGGATAACTTTGTGGCGTTTGAACAAGTCAGCGTTGGAGGCTTCCACCCCGCTCTGCTCGGAGCCGGCAATCGGGTGACCCGGCACGAAACGCACCGGCATCGCGCCAAACGCTTCGCGCGCGGCGCGGACCACGTTGCCCTTGGCACTGCCGACATCGGTTAGCACGGCGTCGGCCAGGTCCAGGCCTGCCAGCACGCCGAGGAGCTTTTCCATGGCCAGAATCGGCACGGCCAACTGAATGACGTCTGCCCCCACACAGGCGGCAGCAAGATTGTCTTCACAACGATCGACCACGCCTAGCTCAACGGCCAGCCTGCGCGATTGCGGGTCGAGGTCGACGCCCACCACCTCGCCGCACAGGCCACTTTCCTTCAAGCCTTTGGCGAACGACCCCCCGATCAATCCGAGGCCGACCACCACCAGGCGGCCGATCACAGGCGCAGCGGGTTGCAGCGGCGTGACATCAACCACGCGCCAGCACCTTGCTCAACGCCTCAAGGAAACGGCTGTTCTCGGCGGGCAGACCAATGCTCACCCGCAGGTGATTGGGCAAGCCGTAGCCGCCGATGGGGCGAACAATCACGCCTTCGCGGAGCAAGCCGTCGTAAACCGAAGCGGCTTCGCGGCCCAGGTCCACGGCAATAAAGTTGGCCCTGGAGGGAATCCAGCCCAGGCCCATCTGACGCAGCCCGTCTTCCAGCTGCTGCATGCCGGATTCGTTCAGCCGGCGGCTTTGGGACACGTAGTCAATGTCGTCCAGCGCAGCGCAGGCCGCCGCCAGCGCAAGGCTGTTGACGTTGAATGGTTGACGCACCCGGTTCAGCACGTCGGCCACCGCCGGCGACGACAACGCATAGCCGACCCGCAGCGACGCCAGGCCGTACGCCTTGGAAAACGTCCGTGACACCAGCAGGTTCGGGTGAGCACTCAGGAAGCTGAGGCCGTCAGGCAGGTCGGCGCCTTCGGCATATTCGATGTAGGCCTCGTCCAGCACCACTAATACGTCTTCGGGCACCTGTGCCAGAAACGCCGCCAATTCGCCTGGTCCGAACCAGGTCCCGGTAGGGTTGTTCGGGTTGGCGATGAAGACCACGCGGGTGTTACTGTCGATGGCGGCGAGCATTGCCGGCAAGTCGTGGCCAAAATCCTTTGCCTTGGCGACGTGAGCCGTCGCCCCCACGGCCTGGGTGACGATCGGGTAGATCGCGAACGCGTGCTCGCTGAACACCGCATTGAGCCCCGGCGCCAGATAGGCACGTGCAACGATCTCCAGAATGTCGTTGGAGCCGTTGCCCAGTGTCACCTGCTGGGGTTGAACGCCGCAGACCTGCGACAGCCGCTGTTTCAGCTCGAAACCGTTGCCGTCCGGGTAGCGTGTCAACTCGGTTAGTGCGTGGCTGATCGCCTGCAAAGCCTTGGGGCTGGCGCCCATCGGGTTTTCGTTGCTCGCCAGCTTGATGATGTGCGCCGGATCGATGCCCAGCTCGCGGGCCAGTTCGTCCACCGGCTTGCCGGGAACGTAAGGCGATAGTTGTTGCACGCCGGGCTGTGCCAGCGCGAGGAAGTCGCCGCTCATGTACCGCTTTACCTCTTCAGTGACCCGTGGGCGCTTGTCCGGACGCAGGATCAGAGCACTGCTTTGGGATAGGAACCCAGCACTTTGAGCGCCACGGCTTCCTGGCTGATCTGCTCGAGAACGGCCTTGATCAGTGGGTCGCGGTAATGGCCGACGAAATCGATGAAGAACACGTAGGTCCATTTACCGCTTCGTGAAGGACGGGTCTCGATGCGCGTCAGGTCGATGCCGTTTTCATGGAAGGGCACCAGCAGCTCATGCAGCGCGCCCGGCTTGTTGCTCATCGACACAATGATTGACGTCTTGTCGTCGCCGGTCGGCGGCACTTCCTGATTACCGATCATGAGGAAGCGCGTGGAGTTGTCCGGACGGTCTTCGATTTTTTCGGCAATCCGGGTCAGGCCGTACAGGCCCGCCGCCATGTCACCGGCAATTGCCGCCGAATTCCACTCACCCTTGACCCGCTTGGCTGCCTCGGCGTTGCTGGCGACGGCGACGCGCTCGACGTTCGGGTAGTGAGCGTCCAGCCACTTGCGGCATTGCGCCAGGGATTGGGCGTGGGAATAGATGCGGCTGATGCTGTCGGTTTTGGTGCTCTCGCCCACCAGCAGATGGTGGTGAATGCGCAGCTCGACTTCGCCGCAGATGACCATGTCGTGCTCAAGGAAGCTGTCCAGGGTGTGGTTGACCGCACCCTCGGTGGAGTTTTCCACCGGAACGACGCCGAAGTTGACCGCACCGGCGACCACTTCACGGAACACTTCGTCGATGGCTGCCATGGGCTTGCTGATCACGGCGTGGCCGAAGTGCTTCAGCGCCGCCGCCTGGGTGAAGGTGCCTTCAGGGCCGAGATAGGCGACCTTGAGCGGCTGCTCCAGCGCCAGGCATGAAGACATGATTTCGCGGAACAGCCGCGCCATCTCTTCGTTGCTCAGCGGGCCACGGTTACGTTCCATGACGCGCTTGAGCACCGCTGCTTCGCGCTCGGGGCGATAGAACACCGGCACCTCGCCTGCGGGAAGACCGGCCATTTTGACCCGCGCCACTTCCTGGGCACAGCGGGCGCGCTCGCTGATCAGTTCCAGCACCTTTTCGTCCAGGCTGTCGATGCGTACCCGCAGTGCCTTGAGCTCTTGTTCAGACATTAGCCGTGTTCCTTCTCGAACTCTGCCATGTAAGCCGTCAGTGCGTTGACCGCACCCAGGTCGATGGCATTGTAGATGGAGGCGCGCATGCCGCCGACCGAGCGGTGGCCCTTGAGGTTCAGCAGATTGCGCGCTTCGGCACCCGCAAGAAACGGCTTGTCGAGGCGATCGTCTGCCAGACGGAACGGCACGTTCATCCACGAGCGGTCGGAGGGGTTGATCGGGTTGCTGTACAAGCCGCTGGCGTCGATGAAGTCGTACAGCGTGCGCTGCTTGAGTTCATTGCGCTTAGCCATGGCTTCGACGCCGCCCTGCTCCTTGAGCCATTCGAACACCAGACCGGACAGGTACCAGGCCAGGGTGGGCGGCGTGTTGTACATCGAGCCGTTGTCGGCGGCGACCTTGTAGTTGAGCATTGTCGGGCACAGCGAACGCGCGCGACCCAGCAGGTCCTCGCGAATGATCGCCACGACGATGCCGCTCGGGCCAATGTTCTTCTGCGCGCCAGCGAAGATCATGCCGAAACGGGAGACGTCCACAGGGCGCGAGAGAATGTCCGAAGACATGTCCGCGACCAGCGGCACGTCACCGGTCTCGGGGATCCAGTCGAACTGCAGACCGCCGATGGTTTCGTTGGAGACGTAATGAACGTAGGCAGCGTCCCTGGACAGCTTCCAATCGCTCTGGTCGGGAATGGCGAAATAGTCATGGGCCCTGGCGCTGGCGGCCACATTGATGTTGCCGTAGCGGGACGCCTCTTCAACCGCTTTCTGAGACCAGATACCGGTTTCGATGTAGTCCGCGGTGCCGTTTTCCGGCAGCAGGTTCAGCGGAACCTGGGCGAACTGCTGGCTGGCGCCGCCTTGAAGAAACAGCACTTTGTAATTCGAGGGGATGGACAGCAGATCGCGCAGATCCTGCTGGGCCTTGTCGGCGATGGAGACGAACTCATCGCTGCGGTGGCTCATTTCCATGACGGACAGGCCTTTGCCATGCCAGTCCAGCAATTCGGCCTGGGCGCGCAGCAAAACAGCTTCAGGGAGCGCGGCAGGACCTGCGCAGAAGTTAAAGGCTCGCTTGCTCATATCCACTCTCGTCGTGTCACTGATTTAATTTGCAACGGATGAATTGCGGGGAAGTGCGGAACAGGGACCGCATTGTGTCAGAAGAACCGCATCGCGACCGTCGTGACCTCCGATTGCTCCTACAGATGTGGTGTACTCGATCGCCGAGATCGACTGTAGGAGCAATCGGAGGTTACGACGGTCGCGAAAGCGGCCCGCCTGACAGCAAGCGTCCCGTCACTCTAAAAAAGGGGCCGGATCACCAGCCCCTTTTAGCGTTACGACTGCGGCTCTTCGTCGTCTGTTGCGGAGTCCGCTTGTGCATCGTCAGCGGACTCGTCGGTGTCGACTGCGCCAATTACGTCGCCGTCCCCTGCTTCACCTTCAAGCACTTCGCCTTCGAACGCTTCACCGTCCGGTTCTTCGCCCTCGACTTCCGATGGCTCCTGAACACGTTCCAGGCCGACCAGCTTCTCGTCCTTGGCCAGCTTGATCAGGGTCACGCCCTGCGTGTTACGGCCCAGACTCGATACTTCGCCAACACGGGTGCGGACCAGGGTGCCCTGGTCGGAAATCAGCATGATTTCTTCGCCGTCCTGCACCTGAACCGCGCCGACCAGACGGCCGTTACGCTCGTTGCTGACCATGGCGATGACGCCCTGACCGCCACGCTTGTATTCAGGGAATTCGGTGATCGCCGTGCGCTTGCCGTAACCACGCTCGGACGCGGTGAGGATCTGACTGCCCTGCTCCGGGATCAGCATGGAGATCAGCTTCTGCCCTTCTGGCAGACGCATGCCGCGCACACCGCGCGCCGTACGGCCCATGGCGCGAACTTCGGATTCCTTGAAACGGGTGACCTTGCCGCCGTCGGAGAACAGCATGATTTCCTGTTCGCCATCGGTCACGGCCGCCGAAATCAGGATGTCGCCTTCGTCCAGCTCCAGCGCAATCAGACCGACGCTGCGCTGACGACTGAACGCCACCAGCGGGGTCTTCTTGACGGTACCGTTGGCGGTCGACATGAAGATGAACGGGGCCTTCTTCTTGTCGGCGGCTTTGATCCGCGCCTTGCGCTCTTCTTCGCTCTCGTTGCTGTTTTCGAGGTCTTCGGCGTCGGCTTCCACGCCCTCGGCTTCTTCTTCGTCAGCCCGCTTGCGCATGGCCTCCAGATCGACCGGCAGCATGGTGGTGATGTATTCGCCTTCAGTCAGCGGCAACAGGTTGACCAGCGGACGGCCACGGGCAGCGCGGGACGCTTCCGGGATCTCGTAGGTCTTGAGCCAGTACACCTTGCCTTTGCTGGAGAACATCAGCAGCGTGGTGTGGCTGTTGGCGACCAGCAGGTGAGCGATGTAGTCCTCATCCTTGACGCCGGTCGCCGATTTGCCTTTGCCGCCACGACGCTGGGCCTGATACACGGCCAGCGGCTGAGTCTTGGCGTAGCCACCGTGGGAGATGGTCACGACGCGCTCTTCTTCGGGAATCATGTCGCCGAGGGTCAGGTCAAGCCGCGCGTCGAGGATCTCGGTGCGACGCACATCGCCGTATTCGGCGCGAATCAGCTCGAGCTCTTCGCGGATGACTTCCATCAGGCGCGTGGAGCTGTTGAGGATGCGCAGCAGCTCGCCGATCTGAGTCAGGATTTCCTGGTACTCGGTCAGCAGCTTTTCGTGCTCCAGACCGGTCAGGCGGTGCAGACGCAGTTCGAGGATTGCCTGGGCCTGTTCCGGCGACAGGAAATACTTGCCGTCACGCATACCGTATTGAGGATCGAGGTTTTCCGGGCGGGACGATTCGGCGCCTGCGCGCTCGACCATCTCGACCACGGCGCTAGATTCCCACGGCGTGCTGATCAGGCCTTCCTTGGCTTCAGCCGGCGTCGGCGAGGCTTTGATGAGGGCGATGACCGGGTCGATGTTCGACAGCGCAACGGCCTGACCTTCGAGAATGTGACCACGCTCGCGGGCCTTGCGCAGTTCGAACACGGTGCGACGGGTGACGACTTCGCGACGGTGACGGATGAAGGCTTCCAGCAGGTCCTTGAGGTTCAGGATGCGTGGACGGCCGTCGATCAGCGCAACAATGTTGATACCGAAGACGCTCTGCAGCTGGGTCTGGGCATAGAGATTGTTGAGGATGACCTCAGGCACTTCGCCGCGACGCAGCTCAATGACCACGCGCATGCCGTCCTTGTCGGACTCGTCACGCAGCTCGGTGATGCCTTCGAGCTTTTTCTCTTTGACCAGCTCGGCGATCTTCTCGATCAGACGCGCCTTGTTCAGCTGGTATGGCAGCTCGGTGATGACGATCTGCTGGCGACCGCCGACCTTGTCGATGTCTTCGACCATGGAACGGGCGCGCATGTAGATGCGGCCACGGCCGGTCTTGTAGGCCTCGACGATGCCGGCACGGCCGTTGATGATCGCAGCGGTCGGGAAGTCAGGGCCGGGGATGTACTGCATCAACTCGTCGACGGTGAGGTCGCCGTTGTCGATCAGCGCCAGACAGCCGTCGATGACTTCACCGAGGTTGTGCGGCGGAATGTTGGTCGCCATGCCCACGGCGATGCCGCTGGAGCCGTTGACCAGCAGGTTGGGAATACGGGTCGGCATGACCGCGGGAATCTGTTCGGTGCCGTCGTAGTTCGGCACCCAGTCCACGGTTTCCTTGTGCAGGTCGGCCAGCAGCTCGTGGGCCAGCTTGGTCATGCGCACTTCGGTGTATCGCATGGCGGCGGCGTTGTCGCCGTCCACCGAACCGAAGTTACCCTGGCCGTCTACCAGCAGGTAGCGCAGGGAAAAAGGCTGGGCCATACGAACGATGGTGTCGTAGACCGCGGTGTCCCCATGCGGGTGGTACTTACCGATAACGTCACCGACCACACGGGCGGATTTCTTGTACGGCTTGTTCCAGTCGTTACCCAGTTCGCTCATCGCGAACAATACCCGCCGGTGCACGGGCTTCAAGCCGTCGCGCGCATCGGGCAGAGCTCGTCCGACGATGACGCTCATCGCGTAGTCGAGGTAGGACTGCTTCAGCTCGTCTTCGATATTGACCGGGAGGATTTCTTTGGCCAGTTCGCCCATGAGAAGCCTGATTCCTTTTTCTGGTGAAACCTCGCTCAGCCATCCGGGATGAACGAGGCTTGCCGCTGCCGACGATTGTCAGGCAACGACTTACGACAAATCAGCGAGTTATGCCATGAATATGCGCAGTCATAGGGGTCGCCAGGCGCCCCTTTGGAAACCGCCGGATGGTACCACAATCGCCGTCAGGCACGAAGTGTTTGCAGGCGCCGCCCAACGCGCCATTCTGCCAGCGGACGCCTGAGACGCGCTCACAGAGCCCGATAGCGCGTTTGCAGACGAACGGCATCGCCCGTCGCGCCGTGATCAATGCAGGCGTTTACGGCACATCAGCAAGGCCATTTTGGTGGTGTCGGGGCGTTCGACGATGCCTTTTTCGGTGACGATGGCGTCGATGAGATCGGCCGGCGTCACGTCGAACACCGGGTTGAACGCATCCACTTCCGCTCCCACGCGCTTGCCGCCAACCTCAAGCAGTTCGCGGCCGTCGCGTTCTTCGATGGGAATGTCGTCGCCGCTGGCCAGGTTCATGTCGATGGTCGAGCTGGGCGCCACGACCATGAAGCGCACGCCGTGGTGCATGGCCGCCACCGCCAACTGGTAAGTGCCGATCTTGTTGGCCACGTCACCATTGGCGGTAATACGGTCGGCGCCGACGATGACCCAGGTGATGCCCTTGGTTTTCATCAGGTGCGCAGCAGCGGAGTCGGCATTGAGGGTGACCGGAATCCCTTCGTTGACCAATTCCCACGCCGTCAGCCGAGAGCCTTGCAGCCATGGCCGGGTTTCATCGGCGTAAACGCGCTCGATCATGCCTTCCAGATGCGCGGCGCGGATAACGCCGAGTGCCGTTCCAAACCCGCCAGTGGCCAGCGCGCCCGTGTTGCAGTGGGTCAGCACGGTCTGCAGATTGCCCTGATGCTTGCGAATCAGCTCGGCTCCCAACTGCGCCATGGTCAGGTTGGCTTCGCGGTCGCTCAGGTGAATGGCCACGGCTTCGGCTTCCATGACCTTGCGCGGATCGTCATGATCCTTCAGGCGATACAGGCGCTCGCGCATGCGATTCAGGGCCCAGAACAGGTTGACCGCCGTGGGCCTGGAGTTGGCCAGCAGGTCGAAGTCCTCTTCCAATGCCATTTGCCAGTCGCCGCCTTCGGCCAGCCGGTCAATGACTGCCAGCACAACTCCGTAGGCCGCGCTGATGCCGATGGCCGGCGCACCGCGCACCACCATCGTGCGAATGGCTTCAGCCACGCCTTCAGCGCTTGTGTAGGGATGCCAGGATTCTTCGAAGGGCAAGACCCGCTGATCCAGCAGATACAACGTGCCGTCCCGCCAATCGATGGCCTTTACCTTCTCCGCAGCCAGTAATCGATCGCGCATTGCACACCCCACAGGTTGAATTTTGAAAAATCGCCGCGGCCGCGACGGTGCGGGAAAGCGAATCGCCAGCACCCTAAAAAGCCGCCGATTATAGCGAGCCGCCTGCGAAGACGCTCGGGTATACTTCGCCGTCCCCGTAATAAGCCATTGGATGTCCGCCCCATGCCCCCTTCCGCTGCCCCGCTCGACCTGTTGTTGCTGCCGGACTGGCTGGTACCGGTCGAACCCGCCGGCGTTGTGTTGCAACAGCACGGGATCGGCATTCGCGATGGCCTTATCACTTACATCGGCCCGCGTGCCGAGGCCTTGCGCCAGCCCGCCGTCGAGGTGCGCGAGCTGCCTGGCATGCTGCTCAGCCCGGGTCTGATCAACGCACACGGCCACGCGGCAATGACGTTGTTCCGCGGCCTGGCGGACGATCTGCCCCTCATGACCTGGCTGCAGGATCATATCTGGCCGGCCGAGGCAAAATGGGTCGATGAGGACTTCGTTCGCGACGGCACCGACCTGGCCATCGCCGAACAGCTGAAAGGCGGCATCACCTGCTTCTCCGACATGTATTTCTTTCCGAAGGTGGCGTGCGAGCGGGTGCACAACAGCGGCATTCGCGCACAGATCACCGTGCCGGTACTGGACTTCCCGATACCCGGCGCGCGCAACAGCGACGAGTCCCTGCACATCGGCATCGAGCTGTTCAACGACCTGGCCCACCACGACCGCATCAGGATCGCCATGGGGCCTCATGCGCCTTATACCGTCAGCGATGAGAATCTGGAGAAGATCCGGGTCATCGCCGATGAGCTGGACGCGATGATCCAGATGCACGTTCACGAGACCGCCTTTGAGGTGCACGAAGCTGTTCAGCAACGTCAGGAACGCCCCCTCGCACGCCTGCAACGCCTGGGCCTTCTGGGCCCGCGCTTCCAGGCCGTACACATGACACAGATCAGCGACGACGATCTGGCGATGCTGGTCGAAAGCAACTCCAGCGTCATTCACTGCCCTGAATCGAATCTGAAACTGGCCAGCGGCTTCTGCCCGGTGGAGCGCCTGTGGCAGGCCGGGGTCAACGTTGCCATCGGCACCGACGGCGCAGCCAGCAACAATGACCTGGACCTGCTCGGCGAAACCCGCACCGCCGCGCTGCTGGCCAAAGCGGTGGCCGGCTCTGCCACGGCGCTGGACGCCCATCGCGCGCTACGCATGGCCACGCTGAACGGCGCGCGCGCCCTGGGCATCGACGATCACACCGGCTCGCTGCAAATCGGCAAGGCCGCCGACATGGTCGCGTTCGATCTGTCGGGCCTTGCGCAACAGCCGGTCTACGACCCGGTTTCACAACTTATTTATGCGACGGGTCGCGATTGCGTGACGCACGTCTGGGTCGCCGGCAAGCAACTGTTGCAGGACAAACGCCTGACCCGCATGGACGAAGCCGCGCTGACCCGAACCGCCAAGGCCTGGGGCAAGCGCATCGCCGCAGACAAAGCCTGACCCAATGAGCGCCGCCACGGTCAGATACCGTGGCCGGACACTGAATTCAAGTTTTAGAGGATCACACATGAGCAACGTCGACCACGCCGAAATCGCCAAATTCGAGGCCCTCGCCCATCGCTGGTGGGACCGCAACAGCGAGTTCAAGCCGCTGCACGACATCAATCCGCTGCGGGTGAACTGGATTGACGAGCGCGTGAATCTGGCCGGCAAGAAGGTGCTCGACGTCGGCTGCGGCGGGGGCATTCTGAGCGAGGCCATGGCCGTGCGCGGCGCTACCGTGACCGGCATCGACATGGGCGAAGCGCCACTGGCCGTGGCGCGACTGCATCAGCTGGAGTCGGGCGTGAATGTCGAATACCGGCAGATCACCGCGGAAGCGCTGGCCGACGAAATGCCCGAGCAGTTCGATGTGGTGACGTGCCTGGAAATGCTCGAGCATGTGCCGGACCCGTCGTCGGTGATTCGCGCCTGCTACGCGATGGTCAAGCCGGGCGGTCAGGTGTTCTTCTCCACGATCAACCGCAACCCCAAGGCTTACCTGTTCGCCATCATTGGCGCCGAATACATCATGAACCTGCTGCCGCGCGGCACCCATGATTTCAAGAAATTCATTCGGCCCTCCGAACTGGGCGCGTGGAGCCGCGATGCCGGGCTTCAGGTCAAGGACATCACGGGCCTGACCTACAACCCGCTGACCAAGCACTACAAGCTGGCGTCCGACGTCGACGTCAATTACATGATCCAGACATTGCGGGGAGTCTGAGCCATGCGCTTGAGGGCAGTTCTCTTCGATATGGACGGCACGCTGCTCGACACCGCGCCGGATTTCATTGCGATCTGCCAGGCGATGCTGGCCGAACGCGGCCTCCCGCGCGTGGACGACAAGCTGATTCGCGACGAGATCTCCGGCGGTGCCAGAGCCATGGTCTCGGCGGCGTTCGCCATGTCACCTGAAGCGGCGGAATTCGAGGCGCTGCGTCTGGAGTTCCTGGCGCGTTATCAGACCGATTGCGCGGTGCACAGCAAGCTGTTTGATGGCATGGCCGAGCTGCTGGCCGACATCGAAAAAGCAAAACTGATCTGGGGCGTCGTCACCAACAAACCGGTGCGCTTCGCTCAGCCGATCATGGAGCAGCTCGGTTTGTCGGAGCGTTCCGCCGTGCTGATCTGCCCGGACCACGTGAGCAAGAGCAAACCTGATCCGGAGCCGCTGCTGCTGGCCTGCAAAATGCTCGACCTGGACCCTGCCAGCGTGTTGTTCGTGGGCGATGACCTGCGTGACATCGAATCAGGTCGCGACGCCGGCACCAAAACCGCCGCCGTGCGCTATGGCTACATCCATCCGCACGACAATCCGGACCACTGGGGCGCGGACGTGGTGGTCAATCACCCGCTGGAGCTGCGCCGGGTGCTGGATGATGCGTTGTGCAGTTGCTGACATTCGCGAATCGGCGAAGCACGGCGACAACACAGCGCACCCTACATTGAGAGGAGCCCTCCCATGTTCAACTACTCCGCCCGTCCTGATCTGCTCAAAGACCGAGTGATTCTGGTCACCGGCGCCGGCCGTGGCATCGGTGCCGCTGCCGCCCGTACTTACGCTGCCCATGGCGCGACGGTTTTGCTGCTGGGCAGAACCGAATCGAACCTGAGCGCGCTGTATGACGAGATCGAAGCCGCCGGCCATCCAAAGCCCGTGGTCATCCCCTTCGACCTCGAGACTGCCCTGCCCCCTCAATACGATGCACTGGCTGCAATGATTGAAGCGGAGTTCGGCCGACTCGACGGCGTGTTGCACAACGCCTCGATCATCGGGCCGCGCACGCCGATCGAGCAGCTCACCGGCGAGCAGTTCATGCAGGTGATGCACGTCAACGTCAACGCCACCTTCATGCTGACCACCGCGCTGCTGCCACTGCTCAAGCTTTCGGGGGACGCGTCGATCGCCTTTACCTCCAGCAGCGTCGGGCGCAAAGGCCGTGCGTACTGGGGCGCCTATGGTGTATCCAAGTTCGCCACCGAAGGGCTGATGCAAACGCTGGCCGACGAGATCGATGGCCTTGGATCGCTGCGCGCCAACAGCATCAACCCCGGCGCGACCCGCACCGACATGCGCGCCCAGGCTTATCCGGCCGAAGACCCTGCGAACAACCCGACGCCAGAGGAAATCATGCCGGTGTACCTCTACCTCATGGGCCCGGACAGTAAAGGCATCAACGGCCAGGCACTGGATGCACAAACCCGCTGACGCTTTGCCCTTCAACCCGCTTGCCAATGCTTGACGATGAGGCGCGCGCGACGCGTACGCGCCCTCGTCTGAATAGGCAACGGTGCCGGACGCACTCCATTCGGCAGTTTCCCGCCGCCCGCTGTGGCGAAACCCTCTCCGAATCGATACATGAGTCAAATCCAAGGCGCGAAAACGTACCGAACCTGTCACAATTCGCCGCAAGTCGTTGATTGACAAAACTTTTCAAGCAGGCCTTCGACTTGGCACGAGTTTCGCTCTCTCCATTTCAAGCCCGTAGAGGCGCAGGAGCGGAACCATGAGTTTGCCAACCACCACCAACGCCATAGATTTCGACAGCGCCCGGCTTCAACGCCATGGTTTCGCGCCGCAGCACAGCCTCGTCCGGCCTGCCCTCGATTACGAGCAGCTCAGGCGTCAGCTTGACCTGCAGCTGCAGACCAGCCTTGAAGCGGACAAGATCCTGTCGATGCTTTTCCAGAGTATTCAACAGCTGATCCCGTTGAGCGCCCTCAGCTACAAGCACCTGCCCACCGACCTGCGCCTGGAACTGGGCGAACGCGCCCGACACAACGCCACCTACTGCATGACCCATGAGGGCGAGCAACTGGGCGAACTATCTTTCCAGCGCGGGCACCGCTTTGCCGAGCATGAGCTTGAGCAACTTGAATCGTTGTTGTCGAGCCTGCTGTTTCCTCTGCGCAATGCGCTCTTGTACCGCCACGCCAGCCTGAGTGCGTTGCGGGATCCGCTGACCGGCGCCGGCAACCGCATCGCCATGGAGCAGTCGCTCATTCGCGAGTTCGAGATCGCACGTCGCCAACAGCAGCCGTTGTCGGTATTGATGCTGGACATCGACCACTTCAAGGGCATCAACGACACCCACGGTCATGCCACGGGGGATGACGTGCTGCGCGCCGTGACCAACGTGGTCAAGGACCGCCTGCGCAACATCGATCAGGTATTCAGATTCGGCGGTGAGGAGTTTCTCATCGTGCTGAGCAACACCAGTCGTGAGTCAGCTGCATTGGTCGGCGAACGCCTGCGCAGCGCAGCACTGCAACTCACTTATCCGGTGATAGGACGCCCTCTGGATCTGACCGTCAGCCTCGGTTGCTCGACACTGCTGCCGGGCGAATCGTCCGACAGCATGTTGCGCCGCGCCGACACGGCCCTCTACGCCGCCAAGCGCAAGGGCCGCAACCGCCTGGAGATGGCGGGCTGATCGATCAGGCGCGGGCTGCGATACGGTGTTCACGCACCGAGCCGTTACCTTCCTGCGACTTCTCCAGCGTCATGCACCGCTCCAGGAACAGGAACATGTACTCGTAGCTCTTGCAGACCGCCGTTCTCAGGTCGCTCTGCAATTGCTCGCTGGGGTTGTTGCCGGCCAGGGTGCAGATGATCTCCAGTGCTTCCCAGGGGTGGGAGTCGTCGTACTGGGCGTGCATCTTCAGCCACTTCATTGCCCGCTTTCGCGTGTCCGGCGGGAACATGTCCGCGTAGGTGTCCTGAGCACACACCACTGCCGACCATTCACCGGTGGCGCCTTCGATGGCGTAGTTGGTCGCGGCAATAGCGACCACCAGCGGATCCGAAGAACAGCTGTGCCAGCACCAGTGATTCAAGGCGTGGAGCTCTGAAGGCACACGCTGGGCCTGCAACTCCTCCAGCGTCACCCCGTGAGCGGCGCTCCAGTTGACCCAATAATCGGCGTGGTTGAGTTCGACCCGAATATTGCGCATCAGCCATCGTCGCGCCATGTCTTCACCCGGGTGTCGGGCGAATCGGGTTTTGGTCAGGTTATGCGCCATATAGACCGCGAACTGCTCCACGACCGGCCAGCCACCTATGAGGTACTGGCGCATGGTCTTAGAACTGAGCCGCCCGTCACGCATGCGTTGATAAAGTTCATGCCCTACCACCTTGGCCTTGGCGTCACTGCAATCTTCAATCAATTGCTGTGCCCAAGCGGGGTAACTGCTGGCATCCATCAGCGGACCGGTTCTAATGAACATATCGATCACTGTGTAGCTCCTTATATGAGTTGCTTGATGGTGTATTCAGCGAAAAGTCCCGGGAGCGCTGAATAACAGTGGGGTCTGCCTCGCGGGCCGTGCGTGCAGACATTCGCAGGTGAATAATTGCGGTCGCTCGATAACGTACCCCTGAGCGTAGTCCACACCGATTTCCAATAACGCCTGCTCTATCTGTGGGCTCTCGACGAACTCGGCGATCGTCTGTTTGCCCATGACGTGCCCGATATGGTTGATCACTTCCACCATCGCCCGGTTGACCGGGTCGTCGAGCATGTCTTTTACGAAACTGCCGTCAATCTTCAGGAAGTCCACAGGCAAGTGCTTCAAGTACGCGAATGACGACATGCCTGCACAGAAGTCATCCAGTGAGAAACGGCACCCCAGACTTTTAAGTTCGTTGATAAACCGAATGGCGCTGCCCAGATTGGCGATCGCGCTGGTTTCGGTGATTTCAAAACAGATAAGTTCAGGGGGGATCGCGTAGATCTGAAACTGTTGTCGCAAGTACTCGAGAAAGGCATCGTCGCCGATACTGGTCCCGGACAGATTGATCGCACAGAGCGGCATCGGCCCCTGGTGGTGACCGGACTTAAGACAGTCGGCAATAATCTTGAAGACGTTCTGCACAACCCAGCGATCCAGGGTCGTCATCATGCCGTAGCGCTCGGCAGCAGGGATGAAACTGTCGGGCAGGATCATGCGCCCGGTTTCGTCGCGCAGACGCAACAGAATCTCGATGTGGCCGCTGCACTGTGCCGCCGTGGGGCTCAGCGGCGCAATCTCTTGGGAGTACAGGCAGAAGCGGTTGTCGTCGAGGGCCATGTGCAAGCGCTGAATCCAGGCCATTTCACCAAAGCGGGTCGACAGATCGGAGTCGTCGTCGTGGTAGACCTGTACCCGGTTGCGGCCCTTTTCCTTGGCCATGTAGCAGGCCATGTCCGCCGCGCGCAGCGACGCTTCCAGGGTCGTCGGGACCTCATCGATGTGCACCAGGCCGATACTGACCGTGGTGACAAACGGCCGGCCTTTCCAGACAAAGTGCAGGCTTTCCACGGTTTGTCGCAGGCTTTCGGCGACCTGTTCGGCGGCCTCCGGCGCGCAATCTTCGAGGAGGATGCCAAACTCGTCCCCGCCCAGACGCGCCAGGGTGTCGCCTTCGCGCACGCCCTGTTGCAGCAGCGTGCAGATGTGCCGAAGCAGCTCGTCTCCGGCGGCATGCCCACTGGTGTCGTTGACCAGCTTGAACTGATCCAGGTCGAGGAACAGCAGCGCATGACGCCCTGGCTGATCGGCCAGGTTGTTCAGCGCCAGCTCGAGGCGGTATTCGAACTCGCGGCGGTTGGCCAGTCCCGTGAGGGCATCGTGGGTCGCCTGCCAGGACAGGTTGGCGATGTACTGGCGTTCCTGGGTCATGTCATGCAGCACCAGCACCGCGCCACTGACCTCGCCCTCGGTGCGGATCGGCGAGCCAACCAGCGCTACCGAAACAGTGCTGCCGTCCAGGCGCTGAATGGACCTTGAGCTTTCGCTGCCCCCGCCCAGATTGCCGCTGAGCATGCGTTCGATCAGAGTTGAGGTGTCTTTCTGGTCATTCTCGTCGAGCAGGCTGAACAGCGCGGCGAGCGGCAACCCGGCCGCCTGCTCGTTTTTCCAGTGGGTCATGAGCTCGGCGGCGGGGTTCATGTAAACGATGGAGCCGTCGACATCGGTGGTGATCACCCCGTCACCAATGGACTCCAGGGTGATTTGCGCGCGCTCTTTTTCCATCTGCAGCGCGACGGCAAACCCATGACGTTGCTCCAGCAGTTTATGGGTGCGCAGCAGCGCAAGGATGATCAGGCACAACGCTGTTGCGAGGTTGACCACCAGCAGAATCCGCAGAATGACCCTCGAGCCCTCCCCCAACGCGTCACTGAACGCCTTGGCCGCCGGTGTAACGCCTTCATTGATGGCGCTGATGCGCTGCCGCCAACCCATGACGTCACTGTTGGTGACATTGCCTTCCTGGATCCGCGCGTGCATCTCATGCGCCACTTCATCGAGCTGCACCAGATAGTTGTCACCCACCTTCCACAGGTCGATGGCCTTCTCCAGGTAGCTGAAGTGCTGGAAATTCAGGTAGAGCCAGATGATGCTCTGGGCATCGTCGGGATGGTTACCGCCCTGCAGTATCCCCGCCGTTGCACGTGCGATGTCCGGCACCGGCTGATCCATGGCCAGACGCAGATCGTGACCGCCCTGGGGAATGGCGATCGCCTGCTGGTATTTCAGGTAGTTGATGTCGTCGCGACTGTTGGCGTAGAGATTCAGATAATAGATGGCGTCCTTCTGGCCTTTCGACCACAGGCTCTCCCCGCCAACGTAACTGCGCACCGCCGACATCATGTACAGGCTGACGCAGCCGAGCAGCGCCTGTAACAGCACGACGGCGATAAATGGCCAAACGATGCCCAGAAGACGAGGCTTCTCGAGAATCCGCTTTTGCTTCATGGTGTCCCTTTCATCAGCACTGCTAAATACTCATCCCCCTCGCCAGGCAACCTTCCTGGAGCCTGAGGGACTTCGCTAATTTCCACGATGCAGCAGACAATCTCTCACATCTTTTACAAGACGTAACCAGCCATTTGAAGGTAAAGACGTAAATATGACGGTTTTCACACTTCCAGCGAACGCCGAACCAAAGCATAGCCCAAGAATTGACGTATTCCAGTGGCGATACGCCATTTCATAAAGGCGTCATTAAATCCCGACCCGCTGTGTCACACCTGTTGCAGGTGTCCGTAGAGCCTAGCGTACAGGCCACCGTCTGCAATCAACTGCTGGTGATCGCCGTCCTCGGCAATGCGCCCGCCATCGAACACCAGCACCCGATCCGCCTGTTTCACCGCCGACAGTCGGTGGGCGATGATCAGCGTCGTGCGTCCGTGGAGAAAACGGTTCAGCGCCTGATGCAGGTTGTACTCGGTGGCAGCGTCCAGTGCAGACGTGGCCTCGTCGAGGATCACCACTTTGGGATCAGCCAGCACCATGCGTGCGATGGCAAGCCGCTGCCGCTGGCCACCGGACAGCCGAACCCCCGAGCGCCCGACGACGCTGTCCAGCCCCAGCGGCAGCGCGCGGATCGTGGCATCCATTTGCGCGATTTCCAGCGCCTGCCAACAGGCCGCGTCGTCCTGCTCGCGCCCCATCAGCAGATTGGCGCGGACGGTGTCGTTGAACAGCGCCGGGTGTTGCAACACCACGGCGACGTTTTCGCGCACCGTGTCCAGACCGATATCCTGCACGGTTGAGCCGCCGAACCGAATGACACCGGACTGGGGGGTGTAAAGCCCGAGCAGCAGCTGAACCAGCGTGCTTTTGCCGCCGCCGCTGGCGCCCACGATGGCGACTTTTTCGCCCGGTTCGATGGACAGATCCAGCTGATCAAGGACCCGCTCATCGTTGTAGCCAAAACTCAAACCGCGCACATCGATGCTCACGGTCTGCCGACCCATGAAGGGATTGACCTGCACCGGGTACCGGGGCTCATCCGCACGGGCCAGCAGCTCGTTGATCCGGGTCAGCGCGCCGCCCGCCGCGTAGTAGGCGTACTGCAGATTGAGCAGTTGCTCGACCGGACCGATCATGAACCACAGGTAGCTGAACACCGCGAGCATGTGACCGATGGACAGGTCGGAGAACAGCACCGTGAGCATGGCGGCAGCGCGAAAGATGTCGATCCCAAACTGAAACAGCAACCCGCTGGCCCGGCCCGACGCGTCGCTCTTCCATTGCGATGACACCGCGTAATCGCGCACTTCCCGGGCACGCAATCCGAGCAACCCCAGGAAGTAGCCCTGTCGGTTGCTGGCGCGGATCTCCTGAATCGCATCAAGGGTCTCAGTGAGCGCCTGGGTGAAGCGCGAGGTGCTGTCGTTCTCCAGCTTCTTGAGGTGCTTGACGCGCTTGCCGAGCTTCACCGTGGCGAACACCACCAACGGATTGAACAGCAGGATCAGCAGCGCCAGTTGCCAGTGCATCCACATCAGAATGGCGGCAGTGCCGGTCAGGGTGAGTATCGCGACGAGAAACTTGCTCAGCGTCTCGCCGACAAATTTGTCGACGGTGTCGAGGTCGGTCACCAGATGCGCCGTGACCGTGCCGCTGCCCAGGCTTTCGTATTCACTCAGGGAGATGCGCTTGAGCCGCTCGATCAGCCGCGTGCGGATGCGATAGACGATGTCTTTGGCCAGCCCGGCGAACAACCGCGCCTGGATCACGTTGAACACCAACGCGCCCAGGCGCAGGCACAGCGTCGCCGCCAGCATCAGAGCGATGTAGCCGACGGGTTTGTGCAGGCTGTCGGGCAGGAACTGATTCATGAAGAGCAGCGCCGAGTTGCCTTTGCCCAGCAGCACTTCATCGACCAGCAGGGGCAACAGCAGCGGGATCGGCACCGAGCACAGCACCGCCAGCACAGCCACACCATTGGCCACCCAGAGCGCCTTTTTGTGCTGCAGGGCAAGGCGGCGGATCTGCGCCCAGTTCAGGCGATCAACGATAGGACGTTCATCAGGCGATGCGCCGATTGGGCGGTGTTCGAGGTCAGGCACTGGCGTTACGCTCCAGCCAGCGCCCGAGCAAAGGGGCAAGCACATCGAGGGATTGGTAGCCGTTGGTCAGCAGCGCCAGTTGGCCGTCCCGCTCGGCAAGCAGGGTCGGAAACCCGGCAATGCCCAAGTCTTGGACCCAAGAGAAGTCCGACGCGGTGGCGGCGTGCTGCTCGACACTGTCGAACGCTTCGGCGAACTCAATGCGGGGCAACCCGGCTTTTTCCGCCAGCTCGGCCAGCACCGAGCCGTGTGTGACGTCGCGACCGTGGAGGTAAAACGCCTGTTGAATTTCTTTGACCAGCCGCCAGGCGACGTCCGGCGCCAGACTACGTGCCGCGACGATGGCGCGGCACGCAGGTGCGGTGTCGTAGACGAAGCCGTCGGGCAAGGCGCCGTCAAACCGGAAGGTCTGGCCCGTGGTGTCGTGCACCGCTTGCCAGTGTTCCAGAATGTAGCGCCTGGTCGTGGGCTCCAGCGCAGCGCCACTGCCGGTGCGCAATCCGCCCACCACCAAGTGCAACGGCACGCCCGCTGCTCCCGCCTGCTCGACCAATGCTTCGGCCACCGGGGCAAACCCCCAGCACCACGAACACATCGGGTCCATCACGTACAGCAGGCGGGTGGACATGGCTCAGGCCTCGTCGCTTACGGTTTCAGTGGCTTTGGTTTCAGCGGCTTGGGTTTCAGTGGCCTGGCCATCAAGGGCACGGTAATTGCGACCGATCGGGTGAGGCTGATTGCGCGCCTTCGCCAGTTCGATCTGTTTCTGCCGGTCGATGGCGCTGCGTCGGGTCTTCTCGCTCAGCGAATCCCAGCAGTGCGGGCAACTGACGCCCGGCGAATAGTGCTCGCTGGCACGGTCTTCTGCGCTGATCGGGGTGCGGCAGGCATGACATTGATCGTAGTCGCCTTCGGTCAGGTCGTGACGCACGGTGACGCGGTTGTCGAAAACGAAGCAGTCGCCCTGCCAGCGGGTCTCTTCCTCGGGCACTTCTTCCAGGTATTTGAGAATGCCGCCCTTGAGGTGGTAAACCTCCTCGAACCCTTCGCCCAGCATGTAGCTGGAGGCTTTTTCACAGCGAATGCCGCCGGTGCAGAACATCGCGACCTTCTTGTGTTTCGCCGGGTCGAAATGGGCTTTGATGTAGTCCGGAAACTCACGGAACGACGTGGTCTTTGGGTCGATGGCGCCCTCGAAGGTGCCGATCGAGACTTCGTAATCGTTGCGTGTGTCGATCAACAGCACTTCAGGGTCGTCGATCAGCGCGTTCCAGTCCTTGGGGTCGACGTAAGTGCCGACGGCCTTGTTCGGGTCAACGCCCGCCACGCCAAGGGTCACGATCTCTTTCTTGAGTTTGACCTTGGTGCGGTAGAACGGCTGCTCGTCGCAGTACGATTCCTTATGATCGATGTCGACCATGCGCGGATCGTTTTTCAGCCAGGCCATCAAGCCGTCAATGCCCTCGCGGCTGCCGGAGACCGTGCCGTTGATGCCTTCTTCGGCGATCAGCAAAGTGCCCTTGATGCCGTTGTCGACCATCGCCTGCAACAGCGGCTCGCGCAATGCGACGTAATCGGAAAGGGTGACGAATTTGTACAGCGCCGCGACGACGATGGGTGCGGTTTGGGTCATGTGGCGTCTCCAGGTGGCGACCCTCGCAAAGGGCCTACCGGGTGAATAATTCAGATGAACACGTGCCCACCGGGCAGCGCGGCGCGAATTCTACCAAGAATCGCCGGCGGGCAGACAGGATGGTTGATCAGTGGGGATCGAAGCGGGTCATCTACAGAGCATCAGAGCATCGCACGACAGCCGGGCCGGTAGGAGAAGGCTCGCTGACGCACGCGAAGTGTCAGAAAAATGTATCAACCGCCACAACGCATTCGCCAGCAAGCCGGCTGCTACCGACCGCTCAGTCATGCCCACCGGCACAGGTCGGGGACGACGGCGCGGCGCCGAGCTTCGCCCATTCCTGCGGGGTGTAGGTGTGCAGCGCCAGCGCGTGGAACTCACCCATCAGGCCACCCAGAAGGCCATAGACCTTCTGGTGTCGCTTGACCGCGTTGAGGCCGGCGAATTGCTCGCTGACCACCACCGCTTTGTAGTGAGTGTCCGTGCCACGACTGTGCATGTGGCTTTCATTGAGCACCTGCAGGTACTCCGGCTGAAAGACCGTCAACGCGGATTCGATTCGCTGTTGCATGCTCATGTCGGGCTTCGCTTATGGCTTCTTGGCAGGGGCTGCCGGTGCAGCAGGCTTGGCGCCGGCCGGGGTCAGTTCCTTGGTCATGTCGGCGAGCAGCTTGTTGACCACAGGCACCGCGCTTTCCAGTTTGCTCTGAGTCAGCTGGAACGACTGCTGGCTGATCTGCGGCATCTTGGCCTGGACTTTCTGGCCCAGCGGCGACTGGTAGAAGGCCACCAGGTCTTTCAGCTCGCTTTCGCTGAAGTTGGAGGTGTACAGCTTGACCATGTCAGGCTGCAATTTAGGCCAGCTGATCACCTGGTCCAGCGCGGCATTGGCTTTGCCCTGGTAGGTTTCGAGGGTGGCTTGCTTGGACGCAGGCGCTTTGGTTTCAGCGAAACGCTGCGCGAACATCTGCTGGACTTGCATGTAAACCGGCGCACCCAGTTGATCGGCGTGGGCCAGTTTGAGGAACGCTACAGCACTGGCTTCATGGCTGGCGGTGTCGGCAAGAACCTGGCCGCTGGCACATACCAGAGCAACCGCAGCACAAATGGCACGAAGACGGGTCATCGAGTTTCCTTATCTAGCAGGCGAGGCAGAACCCCAAGGCCGGCCATTCTGCGCCCCTTTGCGTATTCCCCTCAACCCCCGACCCTACGAGCGGTTACCGCGCGGACGTGACGCACTCGCGTATACGAAGGTTTAGCACGACCGCCCCGCCCCTTTTGTCGCACACTGTCGCACCTGTTCCGACCACGCAGCCGCCAGGGGGAACCCCGTCGGCTTCACGGTTACTAAATTGCGCACACCCATCTTAAGGAGAGAGTCCAGTGAGCCGTACCGAAACCGACAGCATAGGTCCGATCGACGTCCCCGAAGACGCTTACTGGGGCGCGCAGACGCAACGCTCTTTGATCAATTTCGCCATTGGTCAGGAGCACATGCCGCTGCCGGTGCTGCACGCGCTGGCACTGATCAAAAAAGCCGCCGCCCGGGTCAACAACCGCAACGGCGATTTGCCCACCGACATCGCCAACCTGATTGAGCAGTCCGCCGACGAAGTGCTGAACGGCAAGCTCGACGACCAGTTTCCGCTGGTGGTCTGGCAAACGGGCAGCGGCACGCAAAGCAACATGAACGTCAACGAAGTCATCGCCGGGCGCGCCAACGAACTGGCCGGTCAAGGCCGCGGCGGCAAGTCGCCGGTCCACCCCAACGACCACGTCAACCGCTCGCAAAGCTCCAACGACTGCTTCCCCACCGCCATGCACATCGCGGCCGTGCAGGCAGTGAAAGAACAGCTGCTGCCAGCAATCGCCGAATTGTCCAGCGGCCTGGCAGAGCAGTCTTCGCGCCACATGAAGCTGGTGAAAACCGGCCGCACGCACATGATGGACGCGACGCCGATCACCTTCGGCCAGGAACTCTCGGCTTACGTCGCTCAGCTGGACTACGCCGAAAAAAGCATCCGCGCTGCATTGCCTGCGGTGTGCGAGCTGGCTCAGGGCGGCACTGCCGTCGGCACCGGGCTGAACTCGCCCCATGGATTCGCCGAAGCGGTGGCCGCCGAACTCGCCGCCCTGTCCGGGCTGCCCTTCGTCACCGCGCCGAACAAGTTTGCCGCGCTGGCCGGGCATGAGCCGCTGACCGCGCTGTCGGGCGCGCTGAAGACCCTCGCCGTTACTCTGATGAAGATCGCCAACGACTTGCGCTTGCTGGGTTCCGGCCCGCGTGCGGGTCTGGCCGAGGTCAAATTGCCGGCCAACGAGCCCGGCAGCTCGATCATGCCGGGCAAGGTCAACCCTACTCAGTGCGAGGCGCTGTCTATGCTGGCGTGTCAGGTCATGGGTAACGACACCACGATCACCTTCGCCGCCAGTCAGGGCCACCTGCAACTGAACGTGTTCAAGCCGGTGATCATCCACAACCTGCTGCAATCGATCCGCTTGCTCGGTGACGGCTGCCGCAACTTCAACGAACACTGCATCGCCGGCATGGAGCCCGACGCCGAAAAAATGGCCGAACACCTGGAACGCGGCCTGATGCTGGTGACCGCGCTGAACCCGCACATCGGCTACGACAAGTCGGCGCAAATCGCCAAAAAAGCCTACAGCGAAGGCCTGACCCTGCGCGAAGCAGCCCTGCAACTGGGCTTCCTGACCGACGCCGAGTTCGACGCCTGGGTGCGCCCGGAAAAGATGCTCGAGGCCGGCAGCAATGGCTGAAGCAATCAGCGGCGCCACGCCCCTCGAAGGCTATGGCAAACGCATCTTGATGATCATCGGCACGCCGAAAAGCATGAGCCTCGGCCACGCGCTGGGCGAGGCTTATGCCCAGGGCGCGCGCAGTCAGGGTCATGTCGTGCGGGTTCTCAAGCTTGAGGAAATGGATTTCGATCCGGTGCTGCGCGGTGGCTACGAATCCGCGCAAACGCTGGAACACGATCTGCTGGAAGCCCAAAGGGAGGTTCACTGGGCGCAGCACCTGGTGTTCGTTTATCCAGTCTGGTGGGGCGGGCTGCCGAGCCTGCTCAGTGGATTCTTCGACCGGGCGTTCATGCCCGGCTTCGCCTTCAAGGCCCACGGGCGGCACCACCCTTCCAACGAACTGCTCAAAGGCCGGACGGCGGAATTGCTGGTGACAATGGACACGCCGTCACGCTATTTTCGCTGGGTCTTCAAGGCCCCCGCGCATCGGCAGATGGTCAGGACGATCCTGGAATTCTGCGGGATCAAGACCACACGCCTGACCGAGTTTTCTCCGGTGCGCACCTCCACGGAGGAGCAGCGTCAGCAGTGGATTCGCCAGGCCGAAGCGCTGGGGAAGCGCTGAAATTGAGGCCTGCACTGCGACAAATACAGCGCGGGCTTGCACGTTGATGGAACCGTTGAGAACGCTACTATTCAAATGCTGTGACTAAAGCCCTGGCGACGCCTGTCGCCTGTTCAGATCACTCGCGTACCGCCTCAAAGCCCGGAGAAGGCCATGTTAAGCAAGCGTGAACAAGATCCAGCTCCCACTGTTCGATTTCGCAGCGACCGCGTTTCCCGTGTCAACGGCCTGTATTTCTTCAGCACCCGAGAAAATACCCTCGAAGGCCCGTTCATGAGCAAAGAAGACGCAGCCCGCGAAACCGAAGCTTATATTCGCCGGATGCAGGCCGCCGGTGCGTATCAGCCAGGCATGCCCTCCTCGCTCAACGGCTGATCGCCGTCCACCACTTGCGAATGATTGCGGCGAAAGGTGTCCTCACCCATCGCCCTGATCTGTCCGTCGATCAACGCATCAAATGGCCGCAACAGCGCCTCGAACGAGGACTCCGGTTCCAGCGTGTGCAGCGCATGGACGATGGCCTCCAGTGTCGACAACGCGTCGGGGCCTGGTGCCTTGCGCAACCGGTAGCGTGACGGCGGAGCGTCCGTCAGCACGACCCTTGGCAAGGCTGCCAGGATCGGGTTGAGGTGAATCAACTTGCGCGCCTTGCGCCATGTGCCATCGGGCACCACCAGCATGAGCGGCTTATCGTCGGCATTGCGGGCCTCCAGCGTACCGGCCCCTTCTCCCGGAAACAGCAGACACACCCGGTAGTCTGCACGGTTCAGCCAGTGCGCCAGATCCTCAAACACCTCACCCACCCGCAACTCGGCATTCTCCAGACCCAGCGCTGCGAGCCGCGCCGTATTGAGTGCATGGTTGGCCTCACTGGGGTGCTGCAGGATCAGTATCCGGGTCCTGCTGTCCAACGCGGGAATCAGCGCACACAGGCAATGATCGATGGGACGCAGACAGCGTTCGCAGCGGGCACGGGACATCGTCGGTTTCCTACAGTGGATTGAGCTGCGCTTTCAGCAGATCACGAAAGGTCTGAATCAGGGGCTCGCGGCTGCGTCCGCGACGCAGGATCATCGAAAACGGTGCCTGATAGCCGAAGGTCGCAGGCAGCAGAACCCGCAAGTGCCCCGAATCTACCCACGACTGCGCATAGTGCTCCGGCAAGTAACCGATGTAGGCACCGGACAGCACCAGAATCAGTTGCGCCTCCATACTCTCGACCGTCGCCGCACTGTGCTTGAAGCCGTGGCGAGCGAGTTCTGCCTGGCTCCAATAGCCACGCCCGACCATGCGCTGCTGAGTGATGACCGGTTCCGGAATGCGTCGCTCGGCATACAGCGTGTGGCGATTACTGCAGTAAAGCCAGTGCTGTTCGCGGTATAGCGGCTGGTAGAGCAAGCCGTTCATGCGCGTGGAAAACGAGCCAATGGCCAGGTCCAGCCGGTTATCCAGCACGCCCAGTTGCAGTTCGTACGGACTCATCACCGACAGATGCAGATGCACCGCGGGATGCTCCGCACTGTAAGCGCCGATCACTTCCGCAAAAGGCAACGCGCGGTCGCTCACCGTGGAGTCCAGCACCCCCAGATTCAGCGTGCCGCGCAGTTCGCCCTTGAGCGCAGCCGCGTAGAGTTCGAAGCCTTCCAGCTCGCCGAGCAAGCGCAGGGTTTCCTGATGGAACAGCTCGCCCTTGCTGGTCAGACTGAACCCGCCGCGGCCGCGATGGCAGAGCACGATGCCCAACGCGGCTTCCAGCTGGCTCATGTAAGTACTGATCGCCGACGTGGACAGATTGAGTTCTTGCTGGGCGCTGGCGAAGCCCTGATGGCGCACCACACAGGCAAAGATACGCAGCAATTTAAGGTCGGGGAGCGCGCTGGCCATGGCGTTTCCAAGGTTGATGTGCCGCGCAGCTTACCGATAGTTCAGGAATATCTGAACTAAGTATTTCGCGTGGCCGATTGTTCGTACAACCGACGGTCAACAGAATCGGGGCCTTGCTGGAAGTCACCTTCCAACCGTTTCGATTACCACCGATGAGGCATTCCTGTGGACAAGATTTTCCATCAACCACTGGGCGGCAACGAAATGCCGCGCTTCGCCGGCATCGCCACCATGATGCGGCTGCCGCACCTGCAGACGGCGGCCGGTCTGGATGCAGCCTTCATCGGCGTGCCCCTGGACATCGGCACTTCCCTGCGCGCCGGGACCCGCTTTGGCCCTCGGGAAATCCGTGCCGAGTCAGTGATGATTCGTCCTTACAACATGGCCACCGGCGCCGCGCCGTTTGATTCGCTGTCAGTGGCGGACATCGGTGACGTGGCGATCAACACCTTCAACCTGCTGGACGCCGTTCGCATCATTGAAGAGGCGTATGACGGCTTTCTCGAGCACAACATCATCCCGTTGACCCTGGGCGGCGATCACACGATCACGCTGCCGATCCTGCGCGCCATCCACAAGAAGCACGGCAAGGTGGGACTGGTGCACATCGACGCCCATGCGGACGTCAACGACCACATGTTCGGCGAGAAGATCGCCCACGGCACCACGTTTCGCCGTGCGGTGGAAGAAGGTTTGCTGGACTGTGATCGCGTGGTCCAGATCGGCCTGCGCGCCCAAGGCTATACCGCTGAAGATTTCAACTGGAGTCGCAAGCAGGGCTTCCGGGTGGTTCAGGCCGAGGAGTGCTGGCACAAGTCGCTGGCGCCGCTCATGGCTGAAGTGCGCGAGAAAGTGGGGGGCGGCCCGGTGTACCTCAGCTTCGACATCGACGGCATCGACCCGGCCTGGGCGCCAGGCACCGGGACACCTGAGATCGGCGGCCTGACCACCATTCAGGCAATCGAAATCATACGTGGGTGTCAGGGGCTGGATCTGATTGGCTGCGACCTCGTCGAAGTCTCCCCGCCCTACGACACCACCGGCAACACCTCGCTGCTCGGCGCCAACTTGTTGTACGAGATGCTCTGCGTGCTGCCGGGCGTGGCGCACCGCTGAATCAGCGGGGACGAACGGACTCAGCCGGTTCTCGCTTTTTAGGTGGGACCGGTGTTAACCGGGAAAAGAACGGTGCATTCCCTCGGCCGTGCGGTGTGTGGTCTGACGCCTTCCCGGCTGAAGCCGGTCCCACAATGGGGAACGCGCTTCGGCCTCGACTGCGCGGTGTCTGGTCTGACGCCTTCCCGGCTGAAGCCAGTCCTACAATGGAGAACGCGCTTCGGCCTCGACTACGCGGTGCATGGTCTGACGCCTTCCCGGCTGAAGCCAGTCCTACAATGGAGAATGCGCTTCAGCCTTGAATTTGCGCTGTCACAGCTGCCTTCTTCCCGCTCCAACCAGCGCCACTAACCTGTTGCGAGTTGTTACAAAAAAACCGCACAAACCTCCCGCTCCTCTCTCGCCAACTTGGGCTAGCCTTAGTCCGAGACCGCCTGCGTCGCGCGCAGCAGCGAAGGAATTCAGCGTGGTTGCTCATCGGGCATTGCGCCACAACCCTCTGTATTTTGATGTTGGGGTGATTACCACTTAAATCAAAGCAGAGGCCCGCCATGAAGCGTAGCGAAGTCAGGCAGCATGTGATCGATACAATCGGGATGATTCTGGTCGACAAAACCCTGATTCAGGAAGCGGACGACGTGCTGCTCGATGCGCTGGAGCTGGACGAAGCGGACTTCAAAGAGTTCTTTTCAATCCTGCAAAGCGACTTCGGCATTGTCCTTCCCAACCGGATCAAAACCGATATCTCAGCCATGTCGGCGCATTCACCTTATGGCCAACTCACGCTGCAAGGCCTGATTGATCTGATTCTTGTCGAGAAAAGAGGCAAAACTCATCACTGAGCCGCAAATGCGATCGATTCAGAGGGAGCGCCGAGGCAAAGCAGATTTGACCTGACGGTCCGGGGAGAAACGAGAGCGGGCTATCGGGCGATAGCGCCGCTTTTTATTGCGTCAGCGAAAGCGCTTAACGGCGTGGACGACAACGCTCGTCATCATTGGTGCGCACCGGAACGGGTTGCAGCTTTGGCGGTTCGATCAGCCCGAGCGCGACGCCTGCATTGTGAAGCCATTCTTGCAATTTGCTGTTCATATAACGCCCCCTTCAGGGAAATACTCGGCAGCCAATGTCTGAACTGCTTAAGGCAGATCATAGTGCTAACGCGCACTTTACGCCTGCTACCGAGTGTCGCGGCAGGAAATTTTTACTTTACTGGACGTTGTGACACTGCAAATCGCACAGACGAATAGGTTACGCGACCAACGGCACCCCTGTCAGCTTGCAGCAACAGGCGTCAACACCGCGCGTTCATGGGCCTGGCGCCGCCGGGCGAAGAGAAAGAACAGGCCGCCGCCCAGGAAACATCCTGTAAACCATGCAAAGTTGGCCATCGGCTGTAACGCCGGAACGAAGGTGATTGCGATCCCTGCCATCGTCGCCAGGATCAACGCCTTGACCGCTGTGTAGTTCACCCCGCCGGTGTACCAGTAGCGGCCGGTCGGCCCGTCGTTAAACAGCGCGTCGACGTCAATCTGCTGTTTCTTGATCACGTAGTAGTCCACCAGCAGGATGCCGAACAACGGCCCGATGAACGCTGCAAGCACATCCAGCGTGTAGTGGATAACGGCGGGGCTGTTGAACAGATTCCAGGGCGTGATGAAGATCGACGCAACCGCCGCGATCATTCCGCCTGCACGCCAGCTGATTTTGCTGGGGGCGACGTTGGCGAAGTCGAACGCCGGCGACACGAAGTTGGCCACAATGTTAATGCCAATCGTCGCGGTCACGAACGCAAAGGCACCGAGCAAGACTGCGACATTATTGTCGATGCGCGCCACGGTGGCGATCGGGTCATGCAGCATCTCGCCGAAGACTGGCAATGTCCCGGATACGATGACGACGGTCACCAGCGAGAACGCCAGAAAGTTGATGGGCAGGCCCCAGAAGTTGCCGCGACGGACCTCCGACATGCTCCGGCAGTAGCGGCTGAAGTCGCCAAAGTTGAGCGTAGGACCCGAGAAGTAGGACACCACCAGCGCGGTGGCCATGATGACTTGAGAAAACGCTTCCCAGCCGGTCAGCGATTTCTCGGAGAGGGTGAAGCTGATGTTGGCCCAGCCTGCCTTCCAGACTATCCAGCCCGCCAGGATGAACATCACCGCATAGACCACGGGACCAGCCCAATCGATGAAACGCCGGATCGAGTCCATGCCGGTCCAGAACACGGCAGCCTGGACCACCCAGAGCGCAAGGAAGCCGAACCAGCCGAGGTAGGACAAACCGGCAAATTGCGATTCCGCGTAGACCGACATCTGCGGGAAAAAGCGCAGCACCACGATAATCAGCGCACTGGACGCCAAGTAGGTCTGCACCCCGTACCACGCCACCGCAATAAGGCCGCGGATCACCGCTGGAATGTTCGCACCGAACACTCCGAAGGCGAGGCGACAGATCACCGGGTAAGGCACAGCCGCCTGCTGACTAGGCCTGGCGAGCAGATTGGCGACGACCTGGATGATGCAGATGCCCACTAACAAAGCGATCAGGACCTGCCAACTGGCGAGCCCGAGGGCGAACAGGCTGGCGGCGAAGACGTAGCCCCCCACGCTGTGCACATCACTCATCCAGAACGCGAAAATGTTGTACCAGGTCCACTTCTGCGGCACGGGGCCCAGGTCCTCGTTATACAAGCGGGGGCTGTAGCCCTTCGGCAATGGCTCGGTCATCGCATTTCTCCCTTCAGGACGAACCGGCTCCCGGCATCACACGTGAACACACTGCGTACGGGAGCATGTGTGGGTTGTATACGAAACTATAGGCAGAATGCGTGCCATTTCTCACCGAGCCCTAGTGCAAGGCCTCAAAACAGCGGGTTCTGAGCGATGAGCGACGATAACCGTCGCGTTTGAAAAGGTGGGATAACAGGCTCGTGTGCCTGCTGGCAGTGCACCATGATCAATGCCGGTGCGTTCTCGCAACGCAGGGGGACATGCGAACGCGTGGGATTAATTTGTATACGATCCGCGCGGGCTTTGTACCGACTATGCGCCCGCGAGTTCTCGCTTCCTCGTAAAGCCACTCTTGATTATTCAGGCAGATGCGCCAGCCCATCCGGGTCGGTCATCGCCCGCTCCAGCAAATCCGGTGGCAGACTCTTGCTGGCCCGCGCACCCAGCAGTTTGAGCTGTTCACTGCGGCTGATCAGATTGCCGCGCCCCTCGACGAGCTTGTTTCGCGCCGCGCTGTAGGCCTTGTCCAATTGTTGGAGGCGGCTGCCGACTTCGTCCAGGTCCTGAATGAACAGTACAAACTTGTCGTAGAGCCACCCTGCCCGCTCGGCG
>NZ_DASVUM010000168.1:0-5889 GCF_036387035.1 Pseudomonas sp.
CTGATCCCGTCGTCCATCGCGTCCTTATCCTTGTTCAATCGTTGCCGGTGATCGGCTTTTGTACCCGTCGCCCATCAGTTCCACAACCCAGTCGATGAACACCCGCAGCTTGATGCTGATGTGCCGGTTGGGCGGGAAGGCCACGTACATCGGCATTGATTCCAGTTGCCAGTCCTCGAACAGCGCCACCAGTTCACCGCGACGCACGGACGGCTCGGCCATGTACTGCGGCAGCCAGAGCGCGCCCATGCCCGCCAGGCCTGCCGCGAGGTAAGCGTTGCCGTCGTCCACCGTGAGCAAATAGCGGCTCTGTACTTGCACCGTCTCGCCGCCTTGCTGCAGCACCATCGGGAATAGCTGTCCGGTGCGCGCCCAGCGGTAGCCGACGATGCTGTGGTGCGCGGCTTCCAGATCACGCGGATGGTGCGGCGTTCCGGCGCGCTGCAGATACGCGGGCGATGCGTAAACGCCCAGCTTCAAGTCGGTGATGTGCCGGGCCATCAGCGATTGGTCGGTCAGTTCGCCACCGCGCACCACGCAATCGACGTTCTCGCCGATGAGGTCGATCATGCGATCGCTGACGCCCAGGTCGATCTGGATGTCGGGGTAGCGTGCATGGAAATCCGGCAGCGCCGGGATCAGCACCATGCGCGCGAACGGGCTGGGCACGTCCACACGCAAACGCCCTCGGGGCGCGGCGGCAGCACTGGACAGCCCGGTTTCGGCGTCGTCCAGATCCGCCAGCACGCGCAGCGCACGCTCGTAGAACACCGCGCCGTCGGCGGTCACGTTGACCCTGCGCGTGGTGCGGTTGAGCAGCTTGACCCGCAGCCGCGCTTCGAGCTGCTGAACCAGCTGCGTCACCGTGGTCTTGCTCATGTGCAAGGTGCCGGCGGCTTTGGTGAAGCTGCCGGTTTCCACCACGCGCACGAACGCCTGCATCGCGTCGAAACGGTCCATTGCGGCCCCTTATTGTTTGAGAAACGCAAACAGTCTTGATCAGTGCTGCTGGTTTATCCAGCGAATCCGCCGTCCTACAGTCTGCCCATCGAACGACGGAGCATTCCGCTCCGCTGAGGGAGAACACAAAAATGACTGTCCGTGACGTTGTATTTCCGCCTGGCCGCCATGCGTTGTACGAACGCAATCGCTATTCGCCGGCAATCAAATCCGCCGGCCTGCTGTTTGTGTCGGGGCAAGTCGGCAGCCGCGAAGATGGCTCGCCCGAGCCCGATCTGCGCGCGCAGGTGCGCCTGGCGTTCACCAACCTCAATGCCATCCTCCACGCCGCCGGTTGCACCTTCGATGACGTGATTGACGTCACCGTGTTCATGGTCGATCCGCAGTCGACCTTCGAAACAGCCTGGGAAGTGGTGCCGGAGTTCTGGGGCGAAGCGCCGCATCCCACGATCACCGCGGTGGGCGTGACCTGGCTGTATGGCTTTGATTTCGAGATCAAGGTGATCGCCAAGCTGCCCGAATAGCGGGCGGCCACCGGCCAGCGGTGTGCCGATGCGGTTGAAATCTTCAGCGCGGCCCGACAGACTCCCGTCCCCGCGACGGCCGAGCAGACCAATCGGTCGGGCGGATCGGTTGGATTGAAGAGGGCTGCAGGTGAACGAACACACATTGTCCAGGCGTCTTGAGCGCGTGGCGGCGCTGGTGCCTGACAACGCGCGGCTGGCCGACATCGGCTCCGATCACGCGTACCTGCCGGTGGCATTGATGCGGCGAGGGCGTATTGCCGCGGCAGTGGCGGGCGAGGTGGCAGCGACGCCGTTCAGGGCGGCCGAGCGCACCGTGCGCGATAACGGCTTTGAGGAGCGCATCGGCGTGCGCCTGGCCGACGGGCTCGCCGCCATTGAACCCGTCGACCGTATCACCGCAGTCAGCCTTTGCGGCATGGGCGGCGAGACCATTCGCGACATCCTTGAGGCCGGCAAGGTGCGTCTTCATGGAGGGGAACGGCTGATCCTGCAACCCAACGGCGGCGAAGCCGCGCTGCGCCACTGGCTGATGGACAATGGGTACCGCATCGTTCACGAAGAGGTCCTGCGCGAGAACCGCTTCGACTACGAGATCATTGTCGCCGAGCGCACCGGTCCCGTGGTGTACAGCCCCGAGGAGCTGTATTTCGGGCCGCTGCAGCTGCAAGTGCGAAGCCCGGCGTTCCTCGATAAGTGGCAGCGTGCGCTGTCCCGCAAGCGACGCACGCTGGCCCAGCTGTCCCAGGCCCGTGGCGTGCCCGGTCAGAACGCCAGCGACACCGCGCTGCACATTGGCTGGATCAGCCGATTACTCGGCTGAGTAGCCCGCCACTCACAACTCCTTCTTCATGTGCTTCTCGATCTGCTCAAGGGACTTGCCCTTGGTTTCCGGCAAGCACGTGAAGACGAAGATCAGCGAGCCAATGTTGATCGCCGCAAAAACGAAGAAAGTCGGGTTGCCGAGGGTGTCCACCGCCATCGGGAAGAGGAACGCGACCGTGGCGTTGAACAGCCATTGCATCGACACCGCCGTGCCGGTCAACAGACCGCGGACCTGCATCGGGAACAGCTCCGACATCAGCAGCCAGTACACGGGCGAAATGCACATTTGCATGAACAGCAGAAACACCAGAATGCATGCCAGCGCGGCGTAGCTCTGGGTCAGATTCTGCGGCATGAATTGCAGCACGCAGCCCAGCGCCGCCTGCATCAGGACCACGATGACCAGGCCGGTCATCAACAGGTGCCGGCGTCCGTAGCGGCCGATGGCCCAGATCCCGAGCAAGGTCGCGATCACCGAAACGATGCCGTTGCCGATGGTCGCGGTCAGTGCGGCGTTGGTGCCCATGCCCGTGTGCTTGAGGATGATCGGCGTGTAGTACATGAACGCGTTGACGCCGGTGAACTGCGCGGTAAAGCCCAGCCCGACACCGATCAGCAGCAGCTTGAGCACCCACGGTTGACGCAGCAACTCGCGGGCCGCGATGTGCGTGTGGGCCTGCTTCTCCTGAGCTTTCATTTCCTCGACTTCGCGCCGGGCGGCGTCTTTGGTATCGCGCAGTTGCTCAAGCACGTCCTGGGCTTCGTCAAAGCGGCCTTTGGACGCCAGCCAGCGCGGCGACGGCGGCACGAAGAAGGTGCCGATCAGCAGCAAGATGCCCGGGACCATGGCGATGGCGAGCATGTAGCGCCAGATACCGGGGGTGTGCAGCAGTGCGGCGAGCACCGCGCTCAGCACGTAGGCCAGCAACTGACCGCTGACGATCATCAGCTCGTTGCGGCTGACCAGCCGTGCGCGGCGCGAAGGCCCGGCGATCTCGGCAATGAACACCGGCACCGTTGCCGAGCCACCGCCGACAGCGATGCCCAGCAGAAAGCGCGCCGCGACCATGAACGGCACCGACGGCGCGGTCGCCGTACCCAGCGCGCCAACGATGAACAACAGCGACAGCATGCGCAGGGTCACGCGTCGGCCGAAGCGGTCGGACAGGTAGCCGCTGCCCAATGAGCCGAAGGCGGCACCGACGATCAGCGACGCGGTGATCAACCCTTCGCTGAAGGGGTTCAGGCCCAGACCGCCCTGATCGAGCGGCAAGGTCATGAAGGGCAGGGCGCCCGCGATGATGCCCGTGTCGTAACCGAAAGCGAGTGCGCCCATGGTGGCGACAAGGACCGAGATGAATATCAGACGACGCGGCGAGGTGCGCTGCTCGTCTGGTTGGCCTATGGCGGCGGATGGGTTGCTGGAAGACATGGAAACCTAAACCTCTCGTGGAACAGGCGTTATGCCTGTTCGCTAACGTCGTGCTTAGGGGCATGCCGCGCCTGTGAGTTCCATGCCTGGATGAAAAAACCTGACTGATCGGTCGCAAGCGGCGCCGCCGGTCTGATGAGCCGTTTCATGAGGGGTGCGCTCGGGGTCGAGCTGAGCGCGGAATACGCGGCGCAACGAGCCGCTGTGGACCGGCGGCGTGTGCTTCAGGTGGTTTCCGGCACCGGCACTGCGGCCAGGATCTCGCCGACCTTCTGCGTGAAGTTGTTTATGCCAAACGGCTTGAGCAGCACGGCCATGCCGCTCTCCAACTGGTCGC
Source organism: Pseudomonas sp. (assembly GCF_036387035.1). Taxonomy (GTDB): domain Bacteria; phylum Pseudomonadota; class Gammaproteobacteria; order Pseudomonadales; family Pseudomonadaceae; genus Aquipseudomonas. The sequence goes on from NZ_DASVUM010000168.1 coordinate 4,079, forward strand.
CGCCAACCGCCGAGTTGTCTGCATAACCGGTGACGAACAACACGTTGAGCGCGGGCAGCAGGGCGCGAGCGGCGTCGGCAACCTGTCGGCCATTCATGCCGCCAGGCAACCCGACGTCCGTCACCAGCAGATCAATCGAGGCCATCGACCGCAGCATCTGCAAGCCCGACGGCCCGTCCATGGCTTCACTGACCTGGTAACCGCGTTCGCGCAAGGCGTCGCACATCAGCATGCGCACATGAGGCTCGTCGTCGATGACCAGCACGGTTTCGCCGCGGCTGTGGATCTGCGACGGGCAGCGGGCCGGTGCCTGTCCGCGCTCACCCAGGTAGCGCGGCAAATACAACGAGATCGTCGCGCCGGTGCCATGGGTGGAGCGCGCCTGGACGGTGCCACCGGATTGGTGGACGAAACCGTGAATCATCGACAGGCCCAGGCCGGTGCCCTGGCCGATGGGTTTGGTGGTGAAGAACGGGTCGAAGATCCTGTCGAGGATCTCCGGGGCGATACCGGTGCCGGTATCGCTCACGCTGATTTCAACGAAGTCGCCCGCAGGCAGCTTCGCCGCGATCCCTGCGGCGCTGTCCGAGGAGACATTGCGCGTCTGCACGGTGAGCTCGCCGCCGCTCGGCATGGCGTCGCGGGCATTGAGGGTCAGGTTCACCAGTGCGCTCTCCAGCTGGGGCGCGTCGATCTTGCTCAGCCACAGGTCGCCACTGGCAATCGTCCGCGTGCTGATGGACGGGCCGATGGTGGAGGCAATGAGCTGACCCATGCCCGCCACCAGACGGTTGACGTCGGTGGGCTTGGGGTCGAGGGTCTGGCGACGGGAAAACGCCAGCAGCCGTTGCGTGAGGGTGGCGGCGCGATGGGCCGAATCGTGGGCGGCGCTGACGTAGCGATCCAGGCCGTCGAGCCGGCCACTGGCGATCCGGCGATCGATCATTTCCAGGCTGCCGAGGATGCCGGCAAGCAGGTTATTGAAGTCGTGGGCGATGCCGCCGGTGAGTTGCCCCACGGCTTCCATCTTTTGCGCCTGGCGCAGGGCGGAATGCGCTTCCGACAATTCCCGCGAGCGGGCCTGCACACGCTGCTCCAGGGTTTCGTTGGCACTCTGGGCCTGCTGAAACAGGGTGGCGTTATCGATGGCGATTGCCGCCTGAGCCGCCAGCGCGGACATCAGTTTTTCATGACGCGGGGTGAATTGAGCGGCCTGCGAATGCCCGTAGAACAGCCCGCCAAGTACGTCACCGGAGCGCGACACGACCGATACGGCCAGATAGCTGCGCACCGGTGGGTGATCGGCCGGCAGGCCAAAGTGCGGCGAAATCCGGCCGTAGCGCTCGTCCGGCACGAGGTCGTCGGAACGCATCACGCCTTCGCTGAGGAATGCCGGCGCGAACACTGGGCTGGCACGCGGACCGGGCAACTGCGCCAGTTCGGACGACGGCACGCCAGACAGCGTGAACAAATCGAATTGACTGCTGGCGGCATTGTGAAAACACCCGCCGATCTCGGCGCCGGTCATCTCTCGGCCGGCATCGGTGACGGTCTGCACCAGCCGCTTGAGATCCAGCTCCAGGGCCAGCTCCGTGCTCACCCGGTTCAGCGTTTCCAAGGTTCGGGTTTCCTCGCGCAAGGCCGCTTCGCTGGCCTCCAGCGCGGCGCGGGACAGGTGCGCCTCGGTGACGTCGTAGCCTTCGCAGAAAATCCCGGTGATCTGGCCCGAATCATCCAGCAGCGGTTCGTAGATGAAATCCAGATAGCGCACTTCGCAGGGCGCATCGGGATGGCTGAGCTGGATCGGCGTG